>JAFSEB010000049.1 GCA_017435905.1 Clostridia bacterium
ATAAACGACCACTATGGCGAAGTGGATATCACTCTATGCACTTGATGCAGAAGCTTGTTTGTAATAGAGGAATTCTTATGCAATAGATCGAACTATATGCATGACCGTGGTATATGGTATTGCATTGGTAAGGATGAGGTCGCCGGTTCAAATCCGGCCATCAGCTCCAGAAAACGCTTGATTCGAAAGAGTCAAGCGCTTTTTGTTTTGTTCGGAGAAATGTGGCGGAATTACACGGAGGTTACGCTGTTTGTAACGCCTCGAAATGGCGGGTAATAATTCTATCAAATTCATTGAAGAAAATATAAAAAAATACGATTTGCCACGGAAATTTGATTACATGGCTCTTGACTTTTGTAAATATTGGTAGGATAATGAAAACTGTCACCATTCTATTTCCACAAAACAGAGAGAGGATGCGGAAGAATGAAACGGAAAATTCTCGTTGCTGCGCTGCTGGCGCTGCTGCTGACGCTGGTTGCCACCAGTGCTTTGGCTGTCTGCGGCATTACCATTGGTGCCACTGGCCCTGACACTTTCATTACGTGTGACGTGGAAGGAACTCATCCTTACACCTATGAGTATTATTCCGCCACACAGTGCCAGCGCTATGCGATTCACTCCAATTCTGAAACCGGTATTACGCGGGAGATCCCTGCCGGTTATGTAGCTCATAGTTTTACCACCATGAATACCGAATGTGGTTATGGTGATGACAATCGCGGCTACACCTATCAGGCCTGCAAAAATTGCGGCTATGAAAATCCGGATTACGCTCATGTGCCCCACACCGGTTTCACTTATGTTCCCGCCTCCGGCCGTGAACCCACTTGCCAGGTGGCTGGGCTGGGCGACAAGAAGTGCACCAAGTGCGGTGTGAAGTACATTCTGAAGATCACCATCCCTGCCAGCACGCAGTATTGCCAGGCCGGCGGTACCCGTGTGGCTTATGAAGCTACCTGCACCGAGAAGGGCGCCTACGAATCCTATTGCAAATGGTGCGACCGCTCCCTGAGCTGGGCCGGCGATATTCCCGCGCTGGGACACGATTATCAGGTAGAAGAAGTACCGTGTCAGACCCGCGGTATGCGCGGCTATACCCATAAGGTTTGCACTGTCTGCGGTGATGAAGATCCCAGCACCGGCAAATACAATGCGCATACGGGCGTTGCTTACAGAGATTATAAAACGGCCCCCACCTGTGTCGACACCGGTATTGGTACGTCCTATTGTACGCAATGTAATATTCCTTTGGATTATTACGCTCAGGTTCCCGCTACCGGCAAGCATACCTATGGTTCCATTGTTCCCTACAACAAGACACAGCATGTGCAGTATTGTACTGTATGTAGTGATGCTCCTAAATACAGCGATCACTCTTCTCATCGCTGCGATAACTATGTGGCGCCCACTTGCGAAAAAGAAGGCAAAACGGAAGAATTCCGCTGCCTGTATTGCCTTGAGTTGCTGTCCGGCGGCGAAGTGATTCCTGCCACCGGCCATAAGGTGGATAGCAACTATATCAGCAAGACCCTCTACTGTACCATGGTAAGCAAGGAAGTGCATAAGTGCACCAATAACGGCTGCTCCTACACCGAAACCTGGTACGGCAAGTATTATCCCGGCCATGATATCACCACCGGCGTGAAGGAAGCCACCTGTACGGAAGACGGCTCCACCACCTATTATTGCGCCAATGTGGCCAAGGGCTATGTTTGCGATTTTGAGTCCTACACGGAAACGATTGAAGCCACTGGCCATGACCAGGATGGCAAGGTTACCAATCATGACCCCAGCTGCTGCATTCCCGGCTCCTATGACATCACCTGCAGCAAGTGCGGTTATGACCATGGCATTGACGGTGTCCACGAAGCCTGGGGCGGCTGCCCTGAAGTGGAAGTGGTAATCTATGAGCCCACCTGCCTCACCAATGGTAAAACCGAAATCCGCTGCGATGTGAACGATACCCTCATTCGCACCGAATATCCCGAAGCGCTGGACCATAAGCTGAAGGCACTGGACGATGCTGTTCGCGCCGATTGCTTCCATACCGGCAAGAACGAAAGCTTCGTTTGTATCCGCATCGGCTGCCCCTATTACAACCAGGTTGTTAAGGGCGGCGAAACCATCCCCATGCTGGTACATGAATTTGAGCCCTACTATACCAAGGATTCCACCTGCACCAAGCAGGGTGTGCAGATGCTGCACTGCAAATATCTGTGCGGCACCGAAAAGGAAGGCGACAAGCTGCCCCTGGCCGACCATCTGTGGGGCACCAAGTATGTTGACAAGCCTGCCCTGTGCTTCCAGAACGGCTATTACAGCCAGAAGTGCCTGCGCTCCGACTGCACGGCTGTCAATGAAAATATGGAAACCATCCCCATGATCGGTTCCCATAAGCTGCATAACCTGGATGACCACATTGCCGCTGATTGTGTCAACGACGGCCAGACCGAAGGTTTCGTGTGCACCATGGAAGGTTGCCCCCAGCAGAACCAGGTGGTTCAGGGCCATGATAAGATTCCTGCCAAGGGTCACACCAGCATGAAGGATTGCTATCCCAGCTATGTGAAGAATGCCACTTGCTGCGAAGACGGTAAGTATAACCTGCTGTGCGGCATCTGCAGCGCTGAAGTGTACACCAACCTGGATGTGAGCGCTACCGGTGCCCATAAGTATGACTGGCGTCCCGTGGGCGAAGTGCGCTGCGAAGAAGTGTATGTCGAACAGCTGTACTGCGCCAACACCGACACCTATCTGGGCGCTGAAAAGACCAGTACCCGTCACCATGACTGGACTGTATGGGGCCAGGTGAAGGCACCTACCTACACCGAAGAAGGTTTGGAAAGCCGTTCCTGCCAGTACAGCAATTGCGGCGAGGAAGAAACCCGCATCATTGAAAAGCTGGCTCCTACTCCCAGCGACGAACCGAACCCCACTCCTACCCCCAGTGATGAACCGGATCCCACTCCCGATCCCAGTGATGAACCGGATCCCACTCCCGATCCCAGTGATGAACCGGATCCCACTCCCGATCCCAGTGACGAACCGGATCCCACTCCCGATCCCAGTGACGAACCGAAGCCCACTCCCGATCCCAGTGACGAACCGAACCCCACTCCCGATCCCAGTGACAAGCCGGTTCCCACTCCCACCAAGAACCCCTATCCCATCCCCACGCCTGTGATCGATCCCGATCATGAGCATGAGGAACAGGAACTGAAGGGCTTCCCCCCCACCTGCACCGAATACGGCCGTGAAGACGGTACCAGCTGCGGCATCTGCGGCGAAACCGTGACCGGCGGTGAATGGATTGCGCCCACCGGCCACACCCCCGTGGTGATTCCCGCTGTGGCTCCCACTGAAACCGAAACCGGTCTCACCGAAGGCCTCAAGTGCGGCGTGTGCGGCGAAATCCTGCGCAAGCAGTTCATCGTGGATGCCACCGGCAAGTATTATGATCCCGAAAATCCCGATGTGCCCCTGGATAATCCCTTCGCCCCCGGCGATATCATTGATCCCTCCGGCAAAGACGTGATCGGCAAGGTGGATCCCATGGGCAATGTGACCGATCCCTCCGGCAAGTACGTGGGCACCGTGGATGAAGAAGGCAACATCATTGACGAAAACGGCAACGTGATCGGCAAGGTGGACGAAAACGGCAAGGTGACCGACAAGGACGGCAACCATGTGGGCGATGTGTTCGGCTACGACGAACTGGAAGGCCGTCTGGAGCCCGGTCATCCCAACTTCAACCTCAGCGACTACCTGGATGAATATTACAGCCATGTGGAGGGCGGCGACCAGATCCGTCCCACCATCGATGAAGACAAGTGCATCATCGGCACCAAGGTGAAGCTGGACAAGGACGGCATCACCGTGCTGATCAAGGGCGCTGAAGACTATGCCATCTGCCCCGTGGACAACTATCCCATGAGCCAGTGGATTGACCTGGGCAACGGCATGCACAAGCGCATCTGCACCTGCCTGGACTGCGATTATTATGAAATCGCTGCCTGCGTGTACTTCATTATCAACGTGGACGATGTGGAATACAAGATCTGCCCCATCTGCGGCCACTTCACCGAACGCGCCTATGAATGGATCAAGGGCGTGAAGGTTGGCGGCGTGGGCGACATGAACGAACTGATCGCCCGGGATATCGCTTCTCCCTTCGGTACTGACGCTGTGCAGGTGAAGGACATGAGCGCTGAACCCACCGTCATCACCTCCTCCTTCACTGCTGTGAAGAGCACCAAGGGTGTGCTGGATCTGTGGTTCGCCACCGAATCCCTGTACATCCCCATGGTACATCCCGGTGATGTGACCATGGTGCAGATGAACATGGACGGTGAATTCACCGCTGTGCCCTTTGAATATGAGAACGGCTATGTGATCTTCAACGCTGACGAACACGGCCTGTATCTGTTCGTGGACTGATCTGCATCCTCTCATAACTTTCAGCCGCTTCCTTCGGGAAGCGGCTTTTTTACATGAAAATTACACGGATTGTTACACCGGAAAATTCGTGTGTCATTTATTGCGATGCGTTTATCAAAAAATATCAAAAAATTTGTTTCGGAGGGTTCAAAACTATTGACTTTCCTATTAAATGGAAAGATAATATACAGTGATAGATAATTTTGTCCGATCAAGTGACGAAAGGGTGCATATTGCATGAAGAAGAGAATATGGATCGTTGCGCTGTTGGCGCTGATGATGACGCTGGTTTCCGCCAGCGCCCTGGCTGCCTGCGGCTATACATGGACGGAGGAAGGTATCCAATATACCTGCACCGAAACCAGCCATGAAATCAAGAGTGCCTGGTTTGAATCTGCGGAGAACGGCCAGTGCATCCATTATGTATACCACTACGACGAAGCAAAGGAGAAAGCCACGTCGGTGCGGGTGGTGTATGCTGACCACAATATGAAGTTTGTGGGGAACGATACGGAGCCCACCTGCCAGAAGACTGGCACTGCCCGGTATGCCTGTACGGTGTGTGAATATCCTGTTCTCTCCACTGTACCCAAGGCGGACCATTATTATGATCCCAACGGCCAGGTTACCCTGGAAGCGGCCACCTGTCAGCAGCCCGCGCTGGTCAGGCAGAGCTGTATCTACGGCTGCGGCGCCTATCAGGATGTATATGACGGCAGCGCCCTGTCCTATCACAAGACGGCCACCCGGGTAGGGGAGGAAGCCACCTGTGCCAAGGACGGCTATTATGTGGATTACTGTCAGTGGTGCCAGAGGGAACTGGGCAAGGGCGATACCATCCCCGCCACCGGCAAGCATGATTATGAAGTGACGGAGGACGTGTACCTGACCTGCGTTTCCGATGGCCATAAAACCTGGACCTGCACTGTGTGTGGCGGCACCAAGACCGAAACTTATGAAGCCAACGATGTGTACGGCCACAGCTGGACAACCCAGACCAAGCAGCCCACCTGCATCGAGGATGGGTTTACAGGTGATGTGTGCATCCATTGCGGCGACTGGCACAACAATGTGCAGGTGCTTCTTGCCCCTGGCCACAAGTATGGTAAGGAAACCGAGGTACAGGCGCCCACCTGTACCATCAACGGCCTGAACACCAAGACCTGCAGTGTGTGCGGCGATGTGGAAGAAATCATCACCGAGGGCGGCGAATGTCAGTTTGAAACGGTGATGGTGCCCTGCACCGCTTCTGCCCGGGGCTACAGCGTGGAAAAGTGCGCGAACTGCCTGACGGAAAAGAACAAGACGGAACACACCGGCACCTATGAGGACGCCAAAACCGACGCTCCCGGCTGTGTGACGGAGGGCCAGGTGCACACCCTGTGCAGCGTGTGCCATGTGAAGCTGAGTTCTGTGACGGTGAGCGGCCCCGGCCATAACTGGAACCGGACCTATCAGACCCTCAGGAACTGTGTGACGGAGGGCATCCTGGAGGGGTATATCTGCAAGGTGTGCGGAGAAACCGAGGAAAGGGTAACCGTCTATGCCTTCCATATGACGCAGAAGGTGAGCGAAGTGCCTGCCACCTGTGCAAAGGAAGGCACTGCGACGGAAAAATGCCGCAATTGCGGTGAAATTGTTACCCGCACCATTCCGAAGCTGGTGCATCTGAATGTGGTTTATGAAGCGGTTCCTGCCACCTGCACCGAGCCGGGCCGCACCGCCGGCGTCAAGTGCAGCGTGTGCTACCAGGTGCAGTCCGGCCTGGAAGAAATTCCGGCGCTGGGCCATGATGCCGACCTGTCACAAGGAGACATTCTCTTCTTTCAGAATCATTATAGCCTGTGCTATGAAGGCACCGAGGTGGAAGTGACTTGTTACAGGTGCTCCGAAGCGTATATGGAGTTTATTCCTCCTCGAGGATATCATATTCTCATGGTGGAAACCAAGCTGCCTTATCCCCGGTATTACGATGCCGAAAAGAATGAGATTCTGGTTGACTGGGATATTGACCCCGCCCTTTGCAGTTTGCCCAGATATAACGCTTGCTTCGAATCTTCCAATGAAACTTGGATTTGCAACTGCGGCAGCAGTTGGCATATCAATGTTCCTGCTGCCGGAAAGCATATCGATGTGCAGGGTGCGGAACGCGGTTTTTGCCCCACCTGCGGCGAATGTAATCATCCCCTGCCTGATTATTTCTCCGATCCCATTCATGAAGTGGTTCAGGAACCTACCTGCACCGAAGACGGCATTCAGCTGCATATCTGCAATCAGAAAATCACCATCAACGCACTCGGAGTGCCAGACGGGGAAAAGGAATACTACTGCACCTACAGCTTTGAAGAACCGCTTTATTCCACCGGCCACACCTGGGGTGAATGGCAGGATGGCATTGCTGTTTGCAGCGTGTGCGGCATAACGGGTGAGAGCGGACAGCGGCCCGTCTGCACGGATGGCCATACGCCCGTCGATTGCCTGGGCTATGCCACGATTTGCAGCGTGTGCGGCGAAAAGTTGTCCGATATTGCAAATGAATGCAACCATACCGCCGATAACATGAAAGAAGGCAAGGCGGTGCTGATTGGCGAAAGCCCGTACAGTGAATACATCTGTACCGAATGCGGCAAGGCCTTCCTGATGCCGGAGTTTGTGTTGGTACAGCCCGACCTGGACGGCGGCCACAATAATCCCCCCGCTTACGGGTGCAAACATGATGAAATGATCCTGGTGACGGACAAGCAGGCCACCTGCACGGAAAACGGCGCAAATCATATTGAATGCATGAACTGCGGACTCCACATTGTTACCGGTGTTATTCCTTCCGGCGGCCACGTAACCGAAGCGGACCTGACGGAGGAAAAAATTGCCCAGCTGCAGGAGGAAATGGGCCTGTGCCATGAGGATGGGGAATATTCCTCCACCTGCACTGTCTGCGGCGAAACCTTCACGGCGGTCATTCCTGCGGCAGGAAAGCACATCGGCTTTGCTAAGCCCCAACCTTATCCCATCATCTATATGGCTGAAACGGATACCCTGCTGGCGGACTACTCCATCTCCATTTTCAGCGACCTGTGCACGGAGCCCTTGTACAACCTGTGCAATACCTCCGTCAGCCATACGGTCACCTGCGTTTGCGGCGAGCAGCGCACGGTGAATGTACCTCAGGCCCCCTATCACATCAAGTCTCAGCCCTGCTGTATTGACTATTGCTTCACCTGCGGCACCTGCTTCCATCCCGATAATTGTGCCGGTGAAGCCATTCACGAAATTATCCAGGCGCCCACCTGCACGGAGCCCGGTACCCGTCTCCACACCTGCAACAATTTGATTCGTGTAGGTGCTGTGGGTGCACCGGAAGGGATGAGCGGCGAATTCCGCTGCACCCATCAAGTGGAGGAAGTGGCGCCGGCCACGGGCCACAGCTGGGGTGAATGGCAGGATAACGGAAGCGGGCTGCAGGTAACCTATTGCACCGTTTGCGGTGAGGAAGGCTGGGGCGGACAGCCTGTGTGCAATGGGCATGTGCCCATCGAAAATGAAGATGGCAAGATGATCTGCTTCGTTTGCGGCCAGGAATTGCCGGATGCGGCGGTTACTGAATGCATTCACACGGTGGACAATACCAGGAAAAGCGAAATTGCCCTGATTGATGGAAATCCCTATTATATCGACACTTGCACTCAGTGCGGCCAGAAGTTTTGTGTGCCCATGGTGTTATTTGTGATTGTTGATATCGATACCGGCTATCAGTCCTGCGGCCATGATGAAGGCTTTGTACTGATTGTGGATAAAGCACCTACCTGCCTGGAAGAGGGCAGCAATTACATGGTATGCCTGGAGTGCAATGAAACGATGGCAAGCGGCGTCATGCCTGCCACGGGCCATGCATGGAGCGAATGGGTGCGGGTGGATGCCGTAACCGAAAAACAAACCTGCAGTGTTTGCGGCCTGGTGCATCTTCAGAGGATTTACCTCAACGATATGGACGTTCCGGCGGATCCTCTGACGGATGATATGGTATCCGCGGACGGCCAGGCAGACTAAAAAATCAAACGGGAAAATCCCGGCCGCTTCTTTCGGGAGGCGGCTTTTTTACATGGAAATTACACGGATTATTACATGAAAAATATGTAAATATCCAATGAAAAATTTCTTTGAAAAATGTGCAATGTTTGTGCTTTAGTTCATTCAAGCCCTATTGACAAATGGTCAATTTGGAAAGATAATGATAGAAGTGGATACTTTTGTCTGCTTAATGTGAAGAGAAGGGATGTTGGACAATGAAGAAGAAGATTTTGCTGGCTTGCTTGCTGGCAATGCTGGTGAGCCTGGCCTGCGCAGCAAACGCCATGGCATCCAGCGCAGATAGCTGCCCCTGCGGCGCCGGCTATTACTATACGGATATTTATTCCTCCGCCACGTGCGTGTCCGGTGCCAAGGTAGCAGATTTTTGCCTGGGCTGCGGCAAGGCGTATGATATCCGCGAAAGCGGCGGCGCTGTGAATCCCGATAATCACAAGATCACCTCTGAAGTTACCTTCAAGGGCGACTGTCTCAGCGGTGAGGTGACCACCTACACCTGCAGCTATGGCTGCGGTAAATCCTACACGGAAGTGACCGATACCAGCATGGTCACCGGCAGCCATGAGTACGGCGAACAGTGGATTGGTAATCCTCCCAACTTCTGCTGCACCGGCGGCAAATACAATGAAGTGTGTGTCAATTGCGGCGCCACCGGACGTACCAACCTGACCTACACCGTGGATACCAGCAATCTGAACAAATATAAGGTGGTGGTGCAGGAAGCTACCTGTACGCTTCCCGAGCTTTCCAACCTCTATTGCGATACCCATCGCGACCGGCTGATCTCCTCTAACGTGCAGACGGCACCTTCTCAAGGCCATGAAGAAACGGAATTCAGTTTCGATGTAACGCCTTCCACCTGCTATCAGGCCGGTTCCATGGTGTACTATTGCTACAAGTGCAATGAACCTTTGCGGACGGAACCCCTGGCCCTTGAAAAGCACACGATGCTCAGCAGGGTGTATGAAGCCCCCACCTGCGCCAACATGGGCACCACCATGTACTACTGCGATAACGAAGGCTGCACCTATTACTATACGGAAAAGGATATTGAAGCCACCGGCCAGCACAACTGGGTGTTTTTCTGGGAACTGAAGTCCACTTGCTCTGACAGGGGTTTTGAATTTGTGGAATGCGTCGGCTGCGGCGCATCGCAGATTGACCACTATTACGACCTGCGTGCGCATGACTGGTCCGACTGGAAGGAAGAAAAGGCTGCTACCGTGACGGAAGAGGGCCTGGAAAGCCGCACCTGTCAGTACAGCGATTGCGGTGTGGAAGAAACCCGCAGCATTCCCAAGCTGACCCCCACGGCCACTCCCGAACCCACTGCCACTCCCGAACCCACTGCCACTCCCGAACCCACTGCCACTCCCAAACCCACGGCTACTCCCACGGCCACTCCTGTACCCACTATTGAACCCACCGATGTTCCCGGCCCGGTGATCACCAAGGCGCCTGTGAAGCCCACCCCCGAACCCACGGAAAATCCCTATCCCATTCCCACGCCCTATATCGACCCCAACCACACCCACGTGCCGGTAACCCAGAAGGGTTTCCCCGCCACCTGCGAAGACTGGGGCCGTGAAGACGGCACCGGCTGCGCCATCTGCGGCAAGCCTCTCAGCGGCAACTGGATTGCTCCCCTGGGCCACACCCCTGTGACGGTGCCCGGTTATCCCGCCACCGAAACGGAAAAGGGCCTGAGCGACGGCATCAAGTGCGCTGTGTGCGGCAAGATGCTGCTGGGCCAGTATCCTGTGGATATCAACGGCACGTATTACGATCCCGAAAATCCCGATCAGCCCATTGACCCTCCGGTGTATCCGCCTGTGGAAATTGAAGGCGAGCTGGAG
>JAFSEB010000050.1 GCA_017435905.1 Clostridia bacterium
CCGTTTGCGCACCGAAGGTGCGCAAACGTGCGCCCCACGGGGAAAGTTGCTTTTTTCCGCCGCATGTTTCTTTCTTCCTCATGCGGCTTACTGCATTTCGACACTTTCCACGGGCGGCCGGTGGCCGCCCCTACAACCAGCCGCCCCTGCGGCAACGCAAAGCGACCATTGCACACCGTGGGCTTATCTCGCACGCAGACGGATGAGGTGTTAAGATAGGCAACCGCTCGGCATCTTTCCTGCCGCCGTGTACCACACATCACAAAAACCCACCCGTTGGGGCGGCCATCGGCCGCCCGATTGTGTTGCTGAGTGAGGAAAAACATGAGGACGGAGGGGGCAGACCCCTTCGGGGAGTGAAATAGCGGCATTGCCGCTGAGACATTTTTTGCTTCGCAAAAAGTGAAATAATGGCTTTCGCCATCATGAAGCAGCGCCCTTCGGGCACGGCCGCCCCGTTTGCGCACCACGGGGAAAGTTGCTTGCTTCGCCTTCTGCCTCTTTGGTGTGCCGCAAACCGATGAGGGGCGCCGGGTATGCGCTTGGCTGCTTTCCTGCTGCAGTTTTTCTCCTATCACAAAAACCACCCGTAGGGGCGGCCATTGGCCGCCCGTTTGTGTTGCTGTGTGAGGAAAAACATGAGGACAAAGAGGGCTTCTTTCTCCCCACACAAAAACAGGAGCGGCATTAACCGCTCCTGTTTCGTTTGATCCATTCGTCAATTCAAATAATACCGTGGGTTGTATGCCACGCCGTCAATGCGCAGTTCAAAGTGCAGGTGCGGCTCTTCCGCATTGCCGCTTTGCCCCATTTTGCCGATCACGGCGCCGGCTTCCACCGTGTCGCCGATGGCGACGGTCGCCTCCGAAAGGTGTGCATAGCGTGTCACGAACCCGTCCCCGTGGTCGATCTCAACGAAAAGACCGTAGCCGCCCCGTTCAATGACGCTTACCACCGTGCCGGGTGCGCTCGCAAGCACCTCTGTGCCCACATCGCCGGTGTAGTCCAGCCCAAGGTGCAGTATGCCCTCACGCTGCCCGAAATTGGAACCGATGCGCTTTTTCGCCGTGGGGTGCAGGAAGATGATGCCCTCCGGCTTGCGCCCACGCTCGCCCTCTTTTTTGCCGGGCTCCGCATCGTAATCAAGCTCCTCCGTGCCGATGCGCACAAGGGCGTCCACCGCCTCCCGTGCCACAAGGGTCACGGTCTCGGGCTTGCCCTCCTCCTTGCCGTTGAGGAAATTGCGTGTGGTCACGGTGTGGGTCTCGCCCACAACGCCGTAGCGCACGATGATGCGCATATTCTCAAGCAGCGTATCATCCTTTTCGGTGACGCTTTCGTAGTCATCGTAGGTGATGATCTCCTCCGTCAGCGTGCTGCGGATGCGAAGGGGCGTCTCCTTGCCGGTCAGGTAGGGAAACAGCGCATCGTAAGTGGTGTCGTGGTCACGGGTCTCGGGCGCCGCCTCGTAGGTGATCTCGTTTTCCACCGTTGTGGTCAGCGTGCCGCTGCCAAGGATCTGCAGCTCAAAATAGCCCACCGCCTCACGGATCAGGTTTTCCGCCGCCTCACGGCTGGCAAGCACGCCAAGAAGTTCCCCGTCAATGCGGATGGCAGTGCGGTCGTAGTGTGCGCCGTCAGCAATATCCTGCTCGTCGGCAGGGGCGCTTTCCTCTTCACTCTCGCTTTCGCCGGTGCTTTCCTGCTGCTGCGGCGGAGGTGCATCCGCCGCCTCCACCACACGCCGGGGCAGCGGCGCAAGACCCCGTGTGAAGGCTGCAGCCGTGCCTGCCGCCAGCATGATCATGCACAGCGCAAGGGACACGATGGCTGCGGCGCTCAGGGGCTTTCGTTCCCGCTTCGGCGCATCGCCAAGGTCGTCATATTCAAATATTTCTTCTTTTGTGCGGTTCTGTTTCATGGCATCGCTCACTGAAAAAGTTCGATCGCCCTGCCGTCAAGGTAGGCAAGGGGGCTGTTTTTCTCAAAATGCAGCACCAGCCGCACCGCCGTCAGGTCAAGATGATCCGCCTTTTCCTGCCGGTTGAAGCTGCGGTCTCCGTAGCGGTCATCCCCAAGCAGCGGATGCCCAAGGTGCGCCATGTGCGCACGGATCTGGTGCGTTCTGCCGGTCAGAAGCTCCACCTCAAGGGTGCTCTTGTCCCTCCCGGCGGTAACGGTGCGGTAGCGTGTCAGGATCTCCTTTGCGCCGGGTCTCGGCTCGTCGAAAATCTTCACAAGGGCGGCATCCGCATCCTTTAAAAGGTAGGCACGCTTGGTGGCTTCCCGCTCCTCAGGCACGCCAAGCACCGTGCAGCGGTAGTATTTTTCCACCTTCCGCTCACGGATGGCGTCAAGAAGCGCCTGCTCCGCCCTTTCGTTCCTTGCAAAAAGCACAAGCCCTGCGGTCTGCACATCAAGCCTGTGCACGGGGTGCACATCCCCGTAAAGGGGGCGAAGCCGCTCCTCAAGGGAGTTTTCGCCGTCCGCCGCCGCCACGCCGGTGCCCCGGGGCTTGTTGATGCAGAGGATGTTTTCATCCTCAAACACCACGCTCACGCCGCCGGTAAGCCCTGCAAGGGCTTCTCGGAAGGGTGCCCATGCGCCGCCTGCAGGCAGGCTCACAAAGGTCATGGGCTCCTTTTTCGTGGGGTGGGGGAAGGTGAGGGAATATGCCCAAAGGGCGATCTGCTGCCCGGGCTTTGCGTTTTTGTTGTAGCGCTGGTCGCCCCAGATGGGGGTGCGGTTGCCGGCTGTCTGCAGGCGGATCTGGTGATGCCTGCCCGTGAAAAGGTCGATATCCAGCAGGGAAAGCCCCTGCTTTTCAGCCGCCTTGCGGTAAAAGAGGGAAGCAGGCTTGGCGCCCTTTTCCTCCTTTTGGCAAAGCCATGCGGTGCCCTTTTTCTCATCCCGGGCAATGAAGCCCGTCAGCTTCTCCTCCGCCTTGGGGTGACCCTCCACAAGGGCGCAGTAGCGCTTTTTCACATCCCTGTGACCGGAAAAGGCATCCTGCAGCCGTGAAGCCGCTTTTGATGTCCGGGCGAAGACCATCACGCCGCCCACGGGGCGGTCGAGCCTGTGCACGAGACCGAGGTAGACCTCGCCGGGCTTTTCGTATTTTTCCTTGATGTAATCCTTGAGGATGCTCAAAAGATCCCTGTCGTGGGAGGAATCCGCCTGCACAGGGATATTCGGGGGCTTTTCCACCACCAGCAGGTGGTTATCCTCGTATAAGACCTTCACCATGTCAGTTTTCCCAGCGGCCGCTGGCGCCGCAGGGCAGCACAAGACCGCCCCGTGCAATGGGAAGCCCCACCTCATCCGCCACGATGCTGCCGCCCCGTCCCTTGAGGGCGACCTTCAGCACGCTTGTCAGCACGCTCGGCGCAAGACCCGTGGTGTAGGAGTTGATCAGGAAGAACTTCGCTTCCGGGGAAAGGATCTTCACGCATTCCTCCACAAGGGGGTAAAGATCATTTTCGATCTTCCACATTTCGCCGGAAGGGCCCCTGCCGTAGCTCGGGGGGTCCATGAGAATGCCGTCATAGGTGCGGCCACGGCGCTGCTCACGCAGCACGAACTTCATCACATCGTCCACAATGAAGCGGATGGGCCTGTCGGAAAGACCGCTGGCGGCGGCGTTATCTTTCGCCCATGCCACCATGCCCTTCGCCGCATCCACATGCACCACTTCCGCACCTGCCGCCGCAAGGGCACAGGTGGCGCCGCCGGTGTAGGCGAACAGGTTCAGCGCACGGAAAGGGCGCTCCTTGGGGAAATCCGCCTTTTTGACCACGGATGCCATCCAGTCCCAGTTCACCGCCTGCTCCGGGAAAAGACCCGTGTGCTTGAAGCCCGTGGGGCGCACGATGAAGGACAGCTCACGGTAGCGGATCTCCCAGCTTTCGGGCGGCTTTTTGGCATACTCCCAGTGGCCGCCGCCGCTGGAGGAGCGGATGTAGTGGGCATCTACCTTTTTGGGTGCAGCCATGGGCCACACGGCCTGCGGATCGGGGCGCAGGAGCGTGACATCGCCCCAGCGCTCGTATTTATTGCCGCCGCCCGCATCGAGCACGGCGTAATCCTTCCATTGATCGGCAAGAAACATAGTAAAACTCTCCTTTTGCTGCGTTGAAATTGGGGTGTCATACGCCCGGCATCATGCCGAGGAGGAAGTTGGAGCGGTAGAAAAAGTGAGCGAAGAAGGAGCCGTTGATCATGTCCGTCACAAACTGCAGCTTGCCTGCCAGGAACACAAGGCCGATGGGCAGCAGCATGAAGAACAGGAACAGCGCCAGAATGCCGTGCACAAGCCCGAGACCGCCGCCGAGGATGCCGTCCCCTGCCCGAAGCTGGGGCAGCTTCCATGCGTAGTCCACGCCGGAAAGGATGAACCCAAGCACAAGGCGGATGATGGCGAACACAACGAGAAACACGAGGATGTTGATGAACACGCACACGATGGTCTGGTTGAAATAATCGCCGATGGTGGCAACGCCCTCCGCCGCAAAGGCTTCCTCGGCGATGTTTTCAAGGATGCGCTTGCCCATGGGGTAGGGCACATCCGCTGCGGAAACGATCTCGTTGATCTCCGCCGTGGAAAGGGCGCTGATGGGCATACGGGAAAGCTCCGCATCGGCAATGTACTCGCTGCCCTCGGTGTAGTAGAGCATCATGTTGAAAAGGGCTTCGCTGCTTTTTACCGCCCTTGCCCCAAGGGGCACGCACAGGATGCTCACCAGCCACGATACGATGAAGGCGCCGATGGAGAACAGCGTGCTCAAAAACCCCTTGTACACGCCGCCGAACAGGAACAGCGCAAACACGAGCAGTATGGCGTAATCAAGAAGATTCAGCGTCAAATGGGGGACGCCTCCTTTCTAAAGGTCAGCGCAGGTTCAGAATGCGCATTTCGGGGCCCCGGCGAAGGAGGATGCAGCTGTCGGACAGCTTTACCGCTTCATCGCAGGGGATCTCAAGGGTGGTGGTGTCGGAAAGGGTGCCGGAGGCGGAGTAGGTATACACGGTATCCTTTGTGAAGACCATGAACCTGCCGCCGATCGCAAAGCAGGAATGGGCGCCCTCCGGCAGGGCAACGGTGCGGTCCACCGCATCGCTCAGCTCCGCTTCCGCAGCGCTCAGAAGCCGTACCGAAGAAGGTACGGGGTTTTCCTCGGTGAGGGCGGCTTGTTCCGCCCTATCCGCATAGAGGAACAGGGGCTTGTCGCCCGCATCGCTCACATCAAGCAGCGTATCGCCGTAGGTAAGAAGGGAATATGCCTTTGCGGTGAATTCCTTGTCGTAGCGCTGCAGGTGGGCGGTGCCTGCCACGAAAATGCTGTCGGAGGCGAAATATACATCCTCCACCAGCTCGTTGTGCAGCGTGATCACGCCGCTCATGGCAGCGCCGGTTTCGCCGTAGGTGTAGGTGGTGATGGTGGAAACGGGCACGGAGCCGCTGTCGGACATGGAAAGCACATAGAGCATGTCGCTGCCCTCAAGGCTGCCGAAGCCGCAGTCAAGCAGCATCGCCTGCTGCTCGCTGATGGTGTCGGTCAAAAGCCCCGTGCTGTCGTAAACAAGGATGGCAGCCTCGCCGGCGGCATCCTTTCGCAGCACCGCCGCATGGTTTTTGCCGCAGGAAGCGCTGAGGATCTCGCCCCCCACATCGATCATGTCCGCCGCCCCGATGATGTGCAGCGCCGCACCGCTGTAAAGGGCGGTTATGGAATCGGAAGCAATCAGTGTGATGTTCTCCCCGTTCAGGGCAAGGGAGGTATCCTTATCCGGGTGATCGGGATCGTGGAAGCAGAGGTTTCCGTCCTTAATATAGTGGAAGCCGCTGCTGTTGTATACATAGGGATCATCCGCCGTGAAGGGCAGCTCCGCCACGGAGCCGAAGGCGCTGCGGTTTTTGACCAGCAGCACGATGCCCACGGTGATGGCGATCACCGCCAGCAAAATGCCCAGCAGGATCGCAAGGCGAATGAAGGTATAGCTTTTGTTTTTCGCAACGAACTTGCGCTTCTTTTTTCGCATAGGGGAAAGCCTTTCTTATTCCGCTGCCGGCATGAGGATATTGAGTGCGCCGCTGAGGATCTTGAAGGTAACGGGCGTTGCCTCGCCCAGCTCGCCGTCAAGGTTCAAACACATGCCGGCAGGGGCTTTGGCGGTCACGCTCTTCGCTTTGAAGTATACGATGTGTTCGGAGTCAAGGTGTTTGCCCTTGATGTATTTGGGCAGCAGCTTCAAAAACGCAAGCTTGCCGATGCCCTTGAGGATGCACACATCAAGAAGCCCGTCCTGCAGCTGCGCAAGGGGCGCCACCTTGATGCCGCCGGCGAACTGCCTGCCGTTGCAGGCGGAAAACAGCAGCGCTGTGGTGGAAAAGGGTTCCCCTGCATCCGGCTCCACGGTGATGGGGATGGGCTTAAGGTGCATCAGGGATTCCATAATGCCGAAAAGGTAGGGGAGCATGCCCTTCATGCGTTTTTTGTATTTTTCGGTGTAGCGCACCACGTCCACATCAAAGCCGAAGCCCGCCACGTTGATGAACAGCGCCCCGTTGGCAAGGGCGGCATCCATCTTCTGCGGCACGCCCCGAAGGAGCGCCTCCACCGCCGCTTCGGTCTCAAGGGGCAGGGAGAGGGACTGGGCAAGGTCGTTGCCGGTGCCAAAGGGCAATATGCCCATTGCGGCGCCGCTGTTCGCCAGCACGGAGGCGACCTCGTTCACGGTGCCGTCGCCGCCCACCGCTGCGATGCAGGTCTCTCCATTTTCAAGGGCAGCCTTCGCAAGGGCGATGGCTTCCCTGGGCTTTTGCGTATAGACGAAGCCGAAATCGATGTTCTTTTCCCGGAGGATGGCGGCTGCCTTTTCAAATTCCGCCTTGCCACGCCCTGCGCCGCTGATGGGATTGACGATGAAGTAATACCGCTGCATCTTATTCCTCCTCCGGTACGATGACGGGGATGGCGCCGGGCAGGATGCGGAAGGTAACGGGGGTGGTATCGCCCAGCTCGCCGTCAAGGTTCAGTATGGTGGGATCCGTTGTGGAAACGGTCAGTTCCGCCGTGCGGAAGTATTCCACCACCGGGTAATCAAGGTGCCTGCCCTTGATGAAAACGGGCAGCAGGCGAATGAGCTGCAGCACGCTGAGGTCACGGATCACGATCACGTCGAAAAGGCCGTCGTAAAGGTCAGCTTTGGGCAGGGCATGCATGCCGCCGCCGATGAACTGCCCGTTGCCCACGCTTACAAGCACGCTGCCGCGGTTTTCCGTTTTGCCGTCATG
Organism: Clostridia bacterium; assembly: GCA_017435905.1. Taxonomy (GTDB): domain Bacteria; phylum Bacillota; class Clostridia; order Christensenellales; family CAG-138; genus UBA1685. The sequence continues at coordinate 7,295 of JAFSEB010000050.1, forward strand.
GGTGAAGGTAAGGTGCATGTGGCGCAGGTGGGAAAGGGTGGATACCACGCCCAGCAGATAGGGGATCATGCCGTGGAATTTGCCCTTGAAACGGGTGGTGTTCGCAAGCACATCCGCATCAAAGCCGAAGCCTGCCACATTCAGGAAAAAGCGGTCGTTGGCCATGCCGGCATCCATGGGGCGTGTGTGCCCCTTGATGAGCGTTTCCACCGCCTGTTCGATATCCATGGGGAAGTTGGCAGCCCTTGCAAGGTCGTTGCCGGTACCAAAGGGCAGCACACCCATTTTCACGCCCGTATCGTGAATGGCGGAAGCCACCTCGTTCACGGTGCCGTCGCCGCCCACGGCGATGATGCAGCCCTCGCCCCGCTGTGCCGCCGCACGGGCCAGCTCCACCGCATGGCCGGGGTACTCGCTGTAAACGGCTTCATAGGGGACGCCCCTGCGAAGCAGGATCTGTTCCGCCTCAAGGAATGCGGCTTTGCCCCTGCCGCCGCCGGAAACGGGGTTGACGATAAAATACAGTTTTTCCATATACCTCCAAGGCGTTTTTGCAAAAACGCCGAATAAACATGATCGTCCACCTTCAATAATAATGCAAATTCACGGAAAAGTACAGTAAAGCCTTGTAAATTTAGTGTAAATGCAAAGAAGCAGCCCCAGCAGGGGAATGAAATAGCGGCTTTGCCGCCATGAAATTTTTTGCTTCGCAAAAATGAAGCGATGGCTTACGCCATCATGAAAAAGCGCCCTTCGGGCGCAGTTGATGTGGGTTTGCCTGCGGCAAACCGAAATGGTTCTTTTTCTCTGCCGTTTGCTGCGCAAATGCCACCTCCCTCGTCAGGGAGAGATAATGAGAACAAGAAACACAGGCACCTGACACCACCCGTAGGGGCGGCCAATGGCCGCCCGTTCATTCATTTCCCTCCTATCACACAAACCAACCGTAGGGGACGTGTCACCCACCGCAGGGGCTTTGCAGCATGCATGGACATGAAGTGTGTTGTATCCTCTCAGTTTTTAAAGAATGCCACTACCACGGCGCCGGGACCTGCATGGGTGCCGATCACGCTGCCAACGGTGGTAAAGCGTACCGTGGGCAGGTTGCCCTCCCAGATGTGGCGGCTGTCCACGATGTATTTTTGCAGCAGCGCATCGGAAAGACCGCTGTAGCCAAGCAGCACGGGCTTACCGAAATCCACGCCGCCTGCCTTTTCGAGCTCCTGCACCAGCAGGTTGTTGCCCATTTTGGAGCCCCTTGCCTTGCCCAGCACGCTGATCTCCCCGTCGATGACGCTGAGCACGGGCTTGATGTTCAGCACACTGCCTGCAAAGGCAACGGTCTTTGAGATGCGGCCGCCTTTTTTTAGGTATTCAAGGGTATCCACCAGCGCAACGATGACGATCTTTTTCTTTTCCTCCTCAAGGGCGGCGGCGATCTCCTTTGCGCCCATGCCGCTGTCCAGCATGCGGAAGGCAAGCTCCACGAGGATGCCGCTGCCCATGGCGGCGGTGCCGCTGTCCACCACATAGATGTTTTCATGCTCCTTTGCGGCGATGCAGGCGCTTTGGTAGGTGCCGGATAATTTGGAGGAAAGGGTGATCACAACGGCGCTGTCGCCGGCGGCGCCGACCTTTTCAAACTCCTTCAGGAAGGCTTCTGGCGTTGCCTGGCTGGTGGTGGGCAGCACATCGCTTTCCACCAGCTTTTCGTAAAAGGTTTTGTGATCGATGGTGATGCCGTCAAGGTATTCTTCCTCGCCAAAATGCACGGTAAGGGGAACCACGCCCACACGGGCTTTGTATTCGCTCATCAGATCCGCTGTGGAATCCACGATGATCCTCGTATTCATTCTAACACTCCTTTGTTTTGCTGCAGGTTACATTTTTGTGAAAAAAGGGGGACGCTCACTTGCCGAGCTTTTCCGCCACCGCATCAAGGCTGTCGCTGATGACGGCAAGGCTGCGGTAAAAGGCGATGCGCTCATCCTCCGTAAGATCGTCGCTGATCTCATCGAGCACCGCATCGATCTTGCAGGCGATCTTTTTTCCTGCCGCAAGCCCCTTTTCCGTCAGCACAAGGGGGCTTTTGTACCGCTTTGCGCTCTTTGATTCGCAGCTCAGGAAGCCGTTGGTCCCAAGGTAGTCGAGGGCACGGGACACGGTAGCCTTATCCTCCTCGCAGCGTTCCGAAAGCTGGGTGGCGGTAAGCCCACCGCTGCGGTACAGGTAATAAAGGCAGGAAATGTGGGCGCTGCGCAGCTGATATTCTGCCATTTCCTGGTTCTTGATCCTGCGGATGTTGCGGCTGATCCTGTTGATCAGCACGGTGAAGGTCTCAAAGCGCTCTTTCACGGGGCAGTCCTCCTTGCGATGGTTGTTGAAGTTTCAACATGTTACAGTATAAAGGGTGCTTGTTGAAATGTCAACAGGGTGTGTAGGGAACAAAAAAACTGCTCCGTTGGAGCAGCAAAAAAGAGAATAAAAATAGGACTACGGATTTTACTCCGCAGTCCTTACAAAGCCGAAGCTTTTCTTAATGATAATATCATATGCAGAAAGAGCTCATTTGTCAAATGTTATTTATTTTCGATTACGGCAACCAACTTTACAAAAAAATCATGGGTTGTTGTAAGAAGAGGATTATCTTCAAAGTAGGTTTTATTTTGAAGACACCTATTATTGGCAAGTTCTCGCAGCTGTGCAAGCCGCATGTTGCGTGTATGTTGGCTTGTGACCAAATGGTCATAAACGTAAAGAAGGTGAACAATTTGACTGATGCGCGGATTCGAAAGCTTTTTTTGAGCGGTTGTCCTGCTGATTCCCGCTTGGTATACATATTGGCTGATGTAGAGCGGAGCAACTGATCTTCCGTTTTTCTTGCTGCAGGGATTGAGGTCATAGATAATGGCATTCCCATGTGCACAGGCATTCCGAATCTGACGGACACGGGAGATGCTTTTCATATCTACCGGAATGTTCCAACCTGTTTTTGAAGCATAATATCCGATTAACTCCTCAAGATCACCAAATGAAATTAGTTCCACAAAAACCCATATGGGCATGTCTCCGCTATATTTAGCGGTGAGATTTTCGCAATATGGGTTTTTTCTACCCTGTGTGATGGCTTGGGTATATTTAGTGGATCTGAAATTTACTTTTTTAAAATGATCAGGGTCGGTCTCATTTCCAACATCATTCTTATAGTCGACAACGATTTGATAACCGTCTTCTTCATTTGGCGCTTTTCGATCTTCAACTGCCTTTATGAGTGCTACTTTCAGAAAATGTTCAATATCCAAGGCCATATCCAAAAGGATATGGCGAATCTCCGTATCAATTCGTGCTAATTCACGTAAATAAGCAAATTCCAACCGCTCATATTGGCCTTTCTTACTTCCAGAGGTGTATTTTGTATAATTTTTTCGATAAGAAGTAAGTTTAAAATAGTTGTTGTGTGCGCTGAGATGGCGAGTTGCTTCTTCATCTGAAATAATAGTGAACCCTATTCCCTTATTTTTCATATGCTGGATCAGTTCACTTACTTCTAACATTGGCTTCTTCATTTGACTCACCTCCTATTGATGCAATTATATCTTGCCGGTAAAGATCTTTCAACGGAATTATCTACAGCGGCAGTAGCGTTTTTCAAAAGGAAGGAACGGGTGAAAAGCATTGTTTTATAAATTCGCCGCACTCCCAAAGAACTCCGCTCATTTCCCCCTTCCACATTGTATCCCCTTTCACAAAGTGCTATAATATACAGTTGAAAAATATGGGCAAACGCCCAATGAATACGGAGGCACATATGGAAACGCTTGCACAGAATGCCCGCACCTGGGCAGAGATCGATCTTGCGGCATTGCTTCACAATTACAACATCGCAAAGCGCCACGGCAAAAAGGTGATGTGCGTCATCAAGGCGGATGCGTACGGTCACGGTGCCGTGCCCTGCGGCCTGTTCCTTGAGGCACACGGCGCAGATGCCTTTGCTGTTGCCTGCCTGCAGGAAGCCATTGCCCTGCGTGAGGGCGGCATCAAGGCGCCCATCCTCGTTCTTGGCCATACGGAAGCCGAGTATGCGGCGCTGATCGCAGAAAACGATATCACCCAGACCCTCGTGGATGAATCCGCCGCACAGGAATTCTCCGCCGCCGCCAAGGCTGCGAATGTTACCGTGAAGGCGCACATCAAGCTCGATACCGGCATGTCCCGTGCAGGTCTGCTTGCCCAGGGCGAGGAGAACGGCATGGAAGCCGCTTATGCCGCAGAGCGCATCATCCACATGGAAAATATCAACGTTGTGGGCATGTACACCCACTTCTCCGTGGCGGATACTCCCTCTGAGGATGCTTATACCGCATGGCAGCTTGAAAACTACATGCGTGTTTACAATTACCTCTGCGAAAAGGGCATCCGCCCGGAGACCTGCCACACCAGCAACAGCGCCTGCATCCTTGCCCACCCGGAGACCGTCATCGATATGGTGCGTGAAGGCGTTATGCTTTATGGCATGTATCCCGACAGCGTGCCTCAGGAAGGCGAGCTGAAGCCCGTCATGACCCTGAAGACCCGTGTGTCCCAGGTGCGTGACCTGCCTGCCGGTACCACCGTCAGCTACGGCCGTACCTTCAAGGGTGAAAAGCCCTTCCGCACCGCCGTCATGCTGGCAGGCTATGCGGATGGCTATAACCGCCGCATGTCCAACAACACCACCGTCACCATCAACGGCAAGCGCTATCCGCAGGTGGGCCGCATCTGCATGGATATGTGCATGGCGGATATCACCGGTGCCGATGATATCAAACGGGGCGATGAAGTCACCCTCGTGGGCGGCGATTCCATCACCTGGGAGGAGGCTGCCCAGAAGGTGGGCACCATCAACTACGAGCTCACCTGCCTTGTAACCGCCCGTTCCGGACGTATCTATGTGAACGGCGACAAATAACAGGAAAACAGCGCAACCATCAAATACGGTCAAGGAGAAATAGCATGAAGAAACTGTTTATCAGCGCAGACATCGAAGGTACCTGCGGCATCGCCCATTGGGATGAAGCAAACCGCACCAAGTCCGACTATGCATACTTTGTGGACCAGATGACCCGTGAAGTGGCGGCAGCAGCGCAGGGCGCCATCGACGGCGGCATGGATGAAGTGCTCGTGAAGGACGGTCACGGCAGCGCCCGCAACATCAACCCCCGTATGCTGCCCCGTGAGACCCGCATGTTCCGTGGCTGGGCATGCCACCCCTATTCCATGATGTTCGGCATCGACGGCGGCTTTGACGGCTGTGCCTTCACCGGCTACCACAGCGCTGCCAGCATCAACTGCAATCCTCTTTCCCATACCATGAACGGCGGCAACAACTTCGTGAAGATCAACGGCGAGATCGCCAGCGAGCTGATGATCAACTGCCTGACCGCCGCCTACAACGGCGTTCCCGTATACTTTGTGGCAGGCGATAAGGGCCTTTGCGAATGGATCCGGTCCGTGAACCCCAACATCAGCGTGGTCGCCACCAATGAGGGCTTCGGCAACGGCACCTTCGCCATCCATCCCGATGTGGCGCTGGAGCAGATCCATGATGTGATGCAGCAGGCCGTTTCCACCCACACCAGGGAAGAGTGCATGTTCCCCATGCCGGAACACTTCACCGTGGAGATCAACTTCAAGGATGTGTACCGTGCCCGTGTGGGCGGCTTCTATCCCGGCTGCGAGCAGGTGGACAGCCGCACCGTCCGCTACGAGTGTGATGACTGGTTCGACGTGCTCCGCTTCTTCAGCTTCGTGCTGTAAAAGTCTTTGTTTTACCGCAGCGTGCGCAGTATTTGCGCACGCTGTTTTTGTACTCCCAAGGCTCCCTTTCTCCGCACCCGAACTGCCGCACCGCATCCCTTGGCTCCCCCTATGGGGGAGGCAAGGGGGATGCATTGTCACATCACCCGTCCCCTGCAAAAAAGCAATATCATGTAAACTGCTTACAAAGCACAACAAAAACGGGCGGCCAATGGCCGCCCCTACGGGTGCTGTGGACGATGTCTCTTATTCCGTCATAGCGCCAAAGGTGCCATACCGTCGCCGCAAAGCGGCGATATCATTCCATAAGCCGGCTACAGATCGTCCGCATCCTGCACGGGCGGCTCGCCATCCTCCGTGATGCCGGTGTAGCTGCCAAGCACATCCGATGCAATGGGCGGCGTCTCCGCTGTGCTGCGAAAGTCCGACGGCTGCCGCTTCGCCTTTCGGCGGCGTTCATCTCGCTGTTCCATAGAAAAAAGCTCCTTCCTGAAAACTCGTTGTCAGTTTTCCCGAAAGGAGCTCGTTTTTATACCCGTTCCGCAAGGGCGATGGCGCCGTTTGCAAGAAACTCGATGTTCTTTTCTTCAAAAACCGTATCCTCCGCCGTGTGGATGCGGTCCATGTAAAGGCCAAGGTAGCGGCTCTTTTTCAGGGCTGCCACGCCGATGCCCCTCTTGAACTGGGTCTGGTCGGAGGGATAGACCGCCTTGCCCGTGTGGGTGAATACGGATTCGATGCCGTCACGGCTGGGGAAGCATGCGCCAAGGATGTCACGCAGGGGATCATCCTTCATCTTTTTCGGCAGCACAAAGAGCATGTGATCGCCGTCGGATACGCAGTCAAAGTTGAGGGTGAGGGTCTCCTTCGCCGCCTGCTTGTGCTTTTCCCTGAAGCCCATGGAGCCGAACAGACCGCTTTCCTCGTGGTCAAACCATACGAAGCAAACCTCGCTGCGGCGCTCTTCCGGCAGGGCAAGGGCAATTTCCAGCAGCGTGATCACGCCGGATGTGTTGTCGTTGGCGGTGTGCTTGTTGGCTTTGCCTGCCACCATCCAGATGATCTCGAACCACAGCACCGCCAGGTAGACAAGGTGCGCCAGCATGTCGGCAAGATCCTCACCGACGGGCAGCAGCCACACAAGGGTGGCGCAGGCGCTGGCGATGAGGAAGATGCCCAGCACCAGCAGGATCTGGTACAGGATCCAGATGAGGGGGCGTGTGGGGGTGATGAAATTGGGCACGGGCATCACCGCACAGGTATCGTAGTGGGCGGTGTAGATGACCTTTGCCCTGTCCGGGTCGCCGGCAACGATGTTGCGGCACTTCACAAGGCTTCTTGCTTTCTCTGCCCGGGCATCCGCATAGCCGGCATCCCGAAGGGCGCCGATCAGAAAGGCCTCAAATTCCGCCTTCTGTTTTTTCGTTTTGCGCACCTGCCGTTTGGCGAGGATCTCTGCGCTCAGGGGATGCATCTTATGCCTCCTTGAGCACCTTGGCAAGGTTCCTTGCAAACTGGTCGCCGCAGGAAGTGGGCTTGAAGCCGCAGGTCACGCCCTGAAGGCGCTTCACGACTTCTTCCGCCTGCATGCCTTCGCACAGGGAGGCGATGGCCTTCAGGTTGCCGTTGCAGCCGCCGAGGAATTCGATGTTGTGCACACGGCCTTCCGCATCGATATCAAGGTCAACACGCTTGGAGCAAACGCCCTGGGGGATAAAGGTGTAATGGTTCATGGTAGGTCTCCTTTTGAAAAAATGGAACATATTTGCATACTCTCTTTCGATAACGCCGTAAAAAACCGGTTTATCGGCTTAAAATGGGGGTAGGCAGATGCCTACCCCGGTGTTTGCGGTTTGGTTTGGGATCAGATCTCGATGTCGCCGCTGTAGGCATAGGCGGCAGGGCCGGTCATGAAGACGTTGCCGTCTTCCGCCCACTCGATGTTCAGGCAGCCAAGCTCAAGGTGAATGTTCACCTTGCGGCCGGTCTTGCCGGCTTTGGCGCAGCAAACCGCCACGGAGGAAGAGCCGGTGCCGCAGGCGAGGGTGGGGCCGCAGCCGCGCTCATAGGTGCGGACAAGCACGTTTTCGCTGTCGAGCACCTGAGCGAAGTTCACGTTGGTCTTGCGGGGGAAGAGGTCGGTGTTGCGCTCGATGATCTCGCCGTATTTTTCCCACTCAAAGCCCAGCACATCATCCACGAACACCACGGTGTGGGGCACGCCGAGAAGGATGGTGGAATAGGTGAAGGTGCGGTCAAGCACGGTCATCTGCTGCAGCTGGCATTCGCCTTCGCCCACAACGGGGATGTCCTTGCGGTCAAAGAAGGGCTTGCCCATGTTCACACGCACGTGGGTGCAGACGCCGTCCTTCACGGTGAGCTCCGCCAGCATGGGGCCGGCAAGGGTCTCGACGGAGAAGCTTTCCTTCTTCACGATGCCGTTGTCGTAAACGTACTTGATGAAGCACCTGACGCCGTTGCCGCACATTTCCGCTTCGCTGCCGTCGCTGTTGAAGATGCGCATGCAGATGTCGCAGCTTTCGGAGTTTTCCACCAGGATCACGCCGTCGCCGCCGATGCCGGTGCGCCTGTGGCAAAGGCGAAGGGAAAGATCGTTTTTGATTTCTTCTTTGATGGCGCCGTCCCTGTTGTCAAAGATGGCAAAATCGTTTCCAAGACCGTGAAGCTTCTGAAACTGCATGATGATGTCTCCTTTTATGATTACTATGATTTCCGTAAAAATCCAACTTAATTATACTGCCTTTTTTGTTGTGAATCAACGGCAAATACGGGGAAAATGGGCAACGGGGGCAATTTGCGCAAAGGCGCAAAAAAGGAAGCTTTTCGGAATACCCCGAACGGGGTATTCCGAAAAGCTTCCTTTTCAATGCACTGTCCGATCGGTTTACGGCTCTTCCCGGTCGCTGCGGTCGGTGAACTTGGTGTACTGGTTCAGCCATGTCAGGTAAACCGTTTCCGTGGGGCCGTTGCGGTGCTTTGCCACGATGACCTCCGCCGTGTTGTCGTCCTCCTCCTCGCTGCCGGGCTCCGCATAGACAGCAGGGCGGTAGAGAAGGATGATGATGTCCGCATCCTGCTCGATGGCGCCGGATTCACGCAGGTCCGCCATGATGGGGCGGTGCCCGTTGGATGTACGGTTTTCCGGGCCTCGGGAAAGCTGGGAAAGCAGGATGATGGGCACATCCAGCTCACGGGCAAGGATCTTGAGGGAGCGTGTCACATCGCTGATCTCCGTGGCACGGTTGTCGGAATTGCCGGATGTCTTCATCAGCTGCAGGTAGTCGATGACCACAAGGTCAAGCCCTGCCTTGCTTTTGAGCTTGCGGCAGCGTGAGCGAAGCTCCGAAACGCTGATGCCTGCGGTGTCGTCGATGTAGATGTTGGCGGCAACAAGGTCGGAAAGGGTGTTGGCAAGCAGGATCATCTCGTCTTCCGATGTGTTGCCGGTGTTCACCTTCTGCATGTCCACGCCGGCGTTGGCGCAAAGGATGCGCCGTGCAAGCTGCTCCCTTGACATTTCAAGGCTGAAGATGCATACGTTGGCCTTTCCCTTGAGTGCGGCGTTCTGCGCCACATTCAGGGCGAAGGCGGTCTTGCCCATGGAGGGGCGCCCCGCCACGATGATAAGATCGCTCTTCTGCAGGCCGCTTGTGAGCTTGTCAAGGTCTGCAAAGCCGGTGGTGAGGCCCGACAGCTTGCCCTTTAGCTTCATCAGTTCGCCGATGCGGAAGTAGGATTCCATGGCGGTATCCCGAATGTGGACGAGGGTATCCTCGTTCTTTTTCATGGAGATGTTGAAAATGCGGCGCTCCGCATCGTCAAGCATATCGCCGATGGGGCGTTCGCCGCCCTGTGCATCCTTCACGATCTCCGTGCCGGCACGGATCAGCTGGCGCATCACGGAGCGGTCCTCCACGATGCGGATGTACTGGGCCACGTTGGCGGCGCTGGGCACGAACAGGGAAAGCTCCGTGATGTAGCCGATGCCGCCCACCGCTTCGAGCTTGCCGCTCTGTTCAAGGGCGCCCACCAGCGTGACGCTGTCCACCGCATCGCCCCGGTTGTACAGGGTGAGCATGGCGGAAAAGATATCCTGATGGGCCGGAAGATAGAAATCCTCCGGCTTGAGGGCTTCGCAGACGAGCTCTGCGGCGGTATCGGAAATAAGCATGCCGCCAAGCACGCTTTTTTCCGCTTCAAGGCTGTGGGGCAATACCCGGGCTTCACGCTGTTCCATGGGGGAGATTTCCTTTCGGCAGGGTGGGAAGGGCTTATTTTGCTGCCAGCACTTCCACGTTGAATTTTGCGTCGGTGTTTTCGTACATGTGGGCGGTGACCTTCACCACGCCAAGGGCTTTGATGGGTTCCTCAAGGCGGATCTTTTTCTTATCCACTTCGATATCGTGCTGGGCTTTGAGCGCCTCGGCGATCTCCGCCGTGCCGATGGAGCCGAACAGCTTGCCGTTTTCGCCGGCCTTGGCATAAACCTTTACGGTGATGCCGCTCATATCGTCCGCAAGTTCCCTGGCACGCTTGCGCTGCATTTCGATGCGGTGCTTATCGGCGCCCTTCTTGACGATGGCGGCGTTGATGTTGTTGGCATCCGCAGGGACGGCGAGCCCCTTGGGGATCAGGAAATTACGGGCATAGCCGTCGTTCACGTTGGCGATATCGCCTGCTTTGCCGGTGCCTTTTACGTCTTTCTGCAAAATAACTTTCATGGTTTTATTCAACCTCCTTCAGGTAAGTTTGTATGCTTTCGGTCAATGTCTTCACGGCTGCATCCATATTGGTGTCGTGAAGCTGTGCGCCTGCCACGGTGAGGTGACCGCCGCCGCCGATGCGCTCCAGAATGATCTGCACGTTGATGTCGCCAAGGCTTCTGCCGCTGATCATGATCTCCGTGCCTGCATCCGCCAGCACGAAGGATGCTTCGATGCCCCGGATGGAAAGAAGTGCGTCCGCCGCCTGCGCTGCGATCAGGGAGGCGTTTGCCATATCCGCCGGGCAGGTGGAAATGGCGATGCCGTGTTCCATCACAAGGGCGGTCTCCACCACATGGGTGCGGTCGCGGAAGGTCTGCATATCGTCCTGATACATGAGCTTCACAAGGTTGTTGTCCGCACCGCCCTTTCTAAGGTAGCCCGCCGCCTCAAAGGTACGGGCGCCGGTATTGAAGGCGAAGCGTTTCGTATCCATGGTGATGCCCGCTAAAAGGGCGCTGCATTCAAAGGAAGTGGGGCGAAGCTGTTCCCCGAAATACTGCAGCACCTCCGTTACCATTTCGCAGGCGCTGGATGCACCGGCTTCAAGGTAGGTAAGGGTGGGGTTCTGCAGGGAATCCACCGCACGGCGGTGGTGGTCGATGACCACCGTTTTGCCTGCACGCTCGTAAAGGTCAAGGTCCATCACGGAGGTGGCACGCTGGGTATCCACTATGATGAGCACGCTGCCGGGGCGCATCATCTGCGCCGCCTGTTCCGGGGTGCGGATGGCATCAAGGTACAGCTTGTTCTGGCGCATGGCATCGATGGCGCCGTCAATGGTGGTGTTTACCTCGTCAAGCACAAGGTAGCTTTTGCAGCCCACATCCATGGCGCAGCGCATGAGGCCGAGGGCGGCGCCCACGCAGTCCATATCGGGATAACGGTGACCCATGATGAAGACCTGATCCGTGTTCTGCATCAGCTGGCGGAGCGCCTTGGCAAACAGCCTTGCCTTGACACGGGATTGCTTGGTGGTAGCCACCTGCCGCTTGCCGCCGTAGAAGGCGTACCGGGTGCCCCGCTTGACCACCGCCTGGTCGCCGCCCCTGCCAAGGGCAAGCTCCAGCGCCTGCGTGGCGCTGTCATCGCTGGCGGCAATGCGGTTTTCCACACCCACCGCAACGGAAAGGGTCACGGGCTGCTCCGTGCCGGTATCGATACTGCGGACGGCATCCAGCAGGGCGAAGCGCTGCTTTTCAAGGGATTCGATGTATTTTGCCTCAAACACCACGAAGAAACGGGCGTTTTCATAGCGGCAGTACGCACCCTCGATGGAGGATACGAACTCGCTGACGATGCGTTCCACCTCGTTGAGCACGCTGTTGCGGCGGAACTGCTTATCCGCATTCAGCTCATCGTAATTATCCACATAAATGAGCGCCACGGTGGGCATCTGTTCTTCATAAAGACGGGAATAATGGAGCGCTTCCGTGCGGTCGATCCAGTACTGGAACACCAGCTTTTTCGCATGGGGATGCTCACGCTGCACGGGGGTGCTCATCAGCAGGTAGCTTTTGCCGTTGTATTCAAAGGGATGCGCCTGCTTGGGAAGGCGTGTTTCCATCTCAGGAATGAATTTTTTGATGTCCCTGCCGCCGTAAATATCCCGGAACGCCTCATTGGACCAAAGGATGTGGCCCGCTTCGTCAAACAGCAGCGCAGGGATGCTGATGCTGTTCATGATCTGGGCGGAGGCGGACTTGTTCTCAAGGAAAATATCATCCATTACCGCAGCGGTCTCCCGGCGCATTTTGCCGAGGGAGCCGAGGGCGGCAATGAGCAGCACCGCTGCGGCGGTGCCGAGGGCGGCGCCGATGTAGAAGGGCTTCACCGCAGCGGCAAGAAGGGCTGCTGCTGCAAAGGCAACTACGGCAAGGATGATGATCGGGATCTGCGGTTTTCGGTTCATGAGAGTTTCTCCCTCCGAAAAAAGTTGAAAAAGGGGTGAAAGGGTGCCGGATGCTGCAGCTTATTTATCGTTTTTTTCTTCGGGCAGCCGCACACGCCTGCGGATGCGTGCCGCACGGTCGATAAAGCCGATAACGAGCAGGAAGGCGAAGCTGTAGGGGATGAGCAGCACCACGCACACATAGGTGAGGATGCGCCGCACATTGCCGCCGCTGCCGGGAACTTTGGAAAGGAATTCAAGGAAGCAGAGACCCATGAGCACCACGGGCAGCAGCACCACGCACTCTGCCGCCACAAAGACCGCACCGGCGTTGTTGAGCTTGAACAGGTACGTCAAAAGGGCGGTGCCGAGGGCAAGGAAGGCGATCACGGTGTACTGCTTTGACAGCTGCCACCTGTAGAAGGGCGCCATGGGCCTGAGCGCCAGGGTGCGCTTTGCAAGCATCCGTGCAATGAGCACATCAAGAAGGCCGAAGCCCATGCCGAGGATGCCGATGGAACCGACGGTCATCTCCGCCGCCATCAGGCTCATGGAACGGGTCATGTCCGCCACAAGGGTCAGGTCTTCTTCAAGAAGGATCCCGGCTTCAAGCAGGGGCGCTGCCTGCGTTTCCAGCATTTTTGCCATGGAAAGGAAGAAATCCTCCATGAGCTTGAAGGGGCCTTCGCCGGCAAGCACGCCGGGCAGGCAGATGAGGCAGTAATAGCCCACCGCAAGGGCAAGGGAGGCGGCGATCACGGCGGTGCGGTAGGGCTGCTTCTTTTTGAGGCAGAAGCCGATGATGAAGGCGGCCGGCAGGAACACCGCCAGCACGCTGAGACCGTCCGCAAGGCCGAGAAGCCCGAATGTAAGCGCCGCCGCCGTGGCAGCGCCGAAGGCGAAGCATACGCCGCCCCATGCTGCCAGCACGAAGCCAAGAAGCGCCGGCATCAGCAGCAGAAGGATGGGCATGTAGGCGCCCACATAGCCCATAAGGCCGATCAGGATACTCAGTGCCACCTGTTTGAAGGATGGCTTATTTGTGGGATTCAACGCTTTGGAAACTCCTGTAAAAATGGATATAGGTATAGATGATATTATTAAACCACTTTTGCGGCGGATAAGCAAGGTCTTTGGGTGGGGTTTTCGGTGCCCGGGCGGTGACTCCGGCGGTGGGGCGCGGCGCATGCTGCGGCTGCGCCGCAGC
>JAFSEB010000051.1 GCA_017435905.1 Clostridia bacterium
ATATCTTCATAATTCTGATACTGCTGATTGAATAATTGAGCTTCCAATAGCTTGCGAGGGGCTATCAATCGGAAACTGTGGATATACATGGGTGCATACCTCACATAGCCGTCCGAAGTGGAGCAAAGGATGTAAATATTCTCGGAAACCTGTGCCAGAATACGCCATTTGTGTTCTTTTTTGCTCTGGGGGGATTGATTCGGAACCATAAACGCATCTGCGAGAGGATAGCATTTTCGATGCACCGTGCCGCATATGTCGCAAGGGAGCGGTTTTTATCAAGATCAAAGGTGGATACCGCTTTGATGAGTCCCACCGTGCCGATGGAAATAAGGTCGTCCTGATCACGCCGGGGCGCAGCGTATTTCTTTGCCACATGAGCGACAAGGCGCAGATTGTGTTCGATGAGTTTTGCACGGGCTGCGGCATCCCCTTCACGAAGCCGCAGCAGCGCCTCCCGTTCCTCCGCCTGTGAAAGCGGCTCCGGAAAAGAACCGTTCTCCCCCACATAGCCTACAAAAAAGAAAATATCCCGAAACAATCCAAGTACCGCATCAAGCATATCGCTTCCTCCATAAAAAGATGGTGTTATCAAGCTATGCCTGTTTTTGGCGGAACTTGTTTGTCCTAAAAAGAAAGCAGCCCTTTCGGTTGAAGTGACCCCCAAAAGTTAGACAAATAATTCCGGCACATATTGTTCAAGCAGCCAAGAGGGCTTGCTGTCTGTGAATTGCAGGCGGCAAGCCCTTTAATTTTGCCTGGATGCGCCTGTTATTGTAGTAATCAATGTATTTGATCAATTCCTGTTTGAAGTGATCCAAAGAATCAAATTCCTGAAGATATAGAAGCTCGCTTTTAAGATGACCAAAGAAGTTTTCCATCACAGAGTTGTCATAACAATTGCCCTTCCGGCTCATGCTTTGCTTGATGCCTTTCTCAGCAAGCATCCGACGATACTGTTTGTGTTGGTAGTGCCATCCCTGGTCTGAATGCAGCATCAATCCTGTGTTGTCCGGAAGGTTAAGGAAGGCCTGTTCCAACATAGTTGTTACCATTTCCAGATTCGGACTGTCTGATATCGTGTAAGTCACGATATCTCCACTGTACAAATCAAGAATCGGAGAGAAGTAAAGTTTTTGACCAAACAAACGAAACTGTGTTACATCCGTTACCCACTTTTGATTTGGTTTTTCTGCACGGAACTCACGATTCAACTCGTTGTCCGCAATTTTACCCACTTCTCCTTTGTAAGAACGGTATTTCTTCATCCGGACGCGGCATACAAGCCCTAATTCCTTCATTAACCGCTGTACAGTCTTATGATTCAGACTGAATCCGCGATTGCGCAATTCATCCGTGATACGGCGATAACCGTATCTTCCTTTGTTGTCATGGAATATGGTCTGTATTTCCGCTTTTGCCTCGGCATGCTTGTCCACACATTTTTGCTTCTTGCGATGATAGTAGTATGTTGCCTTCGGCAGTTGAGCGATTTCCAGCAGCATTGCCAGATTGTGTTCTCGCCTCAGTTCATGGATCACCGTTGTTTTTTGCTTTGGTGTCGCTCTTCTTCCAAAACCAAGGCTTGCAATTTTTTTAGGTATGCATTCTCCGCTCGCAACCGCTGAACTTCCTTCAGCAAATCTTCTTCAACTTCTTTAGGGAATTTCGTCGAACGTCCCTTACTCCCACGGCCACGGCGTTCAATGTACAGCCCTTCCGGTCCCTCTGCGAGGTAGATTCGTTCCCAGTCTGCAACCAGATGATGGTTGCTTACTTCAAACTGCTTTGCAGCTTCTCGATAACTCATTTTATCTTTGATGATTGCTTCTGCAACCATCTGTTTGAACTCTCCGGTATAGCGTTTGTTGGGTACTCCTTTAGGCATAGAAAAACACCCCATTTCTTAGTACAAGTATTCTATCATACTTGTCTAACAAATGGGGTGCTGTTCAGGTTGAACGGGCTGCTTTTTTCGATGCTGTTTACTTGCGGAACATGAATTTTCTGACCGCATTGATGCCGATCTTATAGGGAAGCGGTCGCAATGCCTTGTCCGCCTCCTTCAGCTTTTCCCGAATGGGGATGCTTTGCGGACAATGCTGTTCGCATTTGCCGCAGCCGATGTAGGCATCCGCAAAGGCGGATTCCTTTGTAAGACCCACAGTCTGGGCAAAGCGGTAGCGTCCTTCAAATTTCGAGTCGCTGTACATGGTGTTGTAGCAGCGGAAAATACCGGGGATATCCACGCCCTTCGGGCAGGGAACGCAGTAACGGCAGCCGGTGCAGCCCACTTTTTCCGCCGCACGGATGCTTTGTTTCACCGCTTCAAGGGTGCTGTAATCCGCCTCCGTCAGGCTGCATGGACGGGAATCCGATGCGGTGCGGCAGTTTTCTTCCACCATTTCAAGGGAATTCATGCCGGAAAGCACCACCGTGATCTCCTTCTGATCAAAAAGCCAGCGGAAAGACCACTCTGCGCTCGTCCAGCCCCGGCCGCTTTCCTTCATGGCTTTGACCGCATCCTTCGGCAGCGCATTGACGAGCTTACCGCCCCGAAGCGGTTCCATCACGGCCACGGGAATGCCCTTTTCCGCCGCTGCTTTCACACCTGCACGGCCTGCCTGCGTAAGCTCATCGAGGTAATTGTACTGCACAAGGCAGATATCCCAATCGTAATCGTTGAGGATCTTCAGGAAGTTCTCCGTATTGCCGTGGAAGGAAAAGCCCACATTGCGGATACTGCCCTCTTGCTTCTTCCGCTCGATCCATGGGATCACACCGTTTTTCTTCAGCTTTTCCCACATGGCGATATCCGTCAGCATGTGCATCAGGTAATAATCCACATAGTCCGTGCGAAGCCGTGCAAGCTCCTCATTGAAGAACCGGTCAAGCGCCGCTTCGCTGCCGATCAGGTATTGGGGCAGTTTTGTGGCGATGTTGATCTTGTCCCGAATGCCGTTTCTTTCCACGATCTCCCCGAGGGCCGCTTCGCTGCCGGGGTAGATATAGGCGGTATCAAAATAGTTGACGCCGGCGTTGTAAGCCGCCATGATCTCCTTTTCCGCCTTATCGATATCAATGGCGCCGCCCTTTCTTGCAAGGCGCATGCAACCAAAGCCGAGCACAGAAAGCGGACGGCCGTATTTATCCTTTCTGTATTGCACTTGCTTTCCTCTTTTCAGCCTTGGAGCACCTTGTCAAAAGCAGCCTTGATGTTCTCCTTGATCGCATCGTAGCCGTGGGTGGGCTTTGCCTCATAGAGCTTCTCTCCCCGGTAAAAGACGGTGGGAACGGCAAAATAATCCCTTGCCGCAGCAAGCTCGCTTTCCTCTCGCTCCTCGATCCAACGGATACGGATATCGTTGTAAGCAGGGTTTTCCTCCGTCAGCGCCTCGATCGCCTTCCTTGCATTGTTGCAGTAAGGGCAGCGGGTCAGATAAAACAGTTCGATTTCTTTCATGATTGTCTCCCGTCTCCGCATGCAGCTTCATGCGGAATGATTCTTCTTTTATT
This sequence comes from Clostridia bacterium, assembly GCA_017435905.1. Lineage (GTDB taxonomy): Bacteria > Bacillota > Clostridia > Christensenellales > CAG-138 > UBA1685. Next base: position 3,517 of record JAFSEB010000051.1, read on the forward strand.
ATTGCCCCGAACCGCCCGTTTGTAAAGTCACTTTTTCCCGATGGACTGTTCCTGAGCGCTATGGTATCGTATTGTAGTGGATCTTTTGACCGCACAGCCCGTTTTCCCGGCAATTCTCGCTTTCCGAGAGCGTTTGACGCTCCTTTGGGTGGTATTCTCACTGACGGAATTGCAGAATGACAGTGTGACCGACATCCCGGGAAATACTTTTAACGGAGGAACACATATTGGATTTGAAAACCATCGGCGGCTTCATTGCCGCATTACGAAAAGCCAACGGCATGACGCAGAAGGAGCTTGCAGAAAAGCTGAACGTTTCCGATAAGTCCGTCAGCCGCTGGGAGTGCGGAGACAGTGCGCCGGATCTTTCCCTGATCCCCGTGATCGCAGAGATATTCAACGTAAGCTGCGATGAGCTTCTTCGGGGTGAACGGCGCTCCCCTGCCGCCCGTGCGGAAACTGCAGATGAAACCGCCCCCTCCCAGAAGGGCGAAAAGCAGCTGCGCCGCATCCTTGCCGTCAGCCTGTCCAAATTCAGAGTGAGAAGCTTCATTGCGGCAGGTATTGCGGCAGGCGGTCTTATTGCAGCCATGGTATGCAACTTCGGCTTTCTTCGGGCATGGCTCGGTGCCTTTATCTCTGCCGTGTTTTATCTTGCAGCCTTCATAGCGCAGGCCGTTTTTCTCAACAATGCATTTCTCTCCGTCAGCGATGAGGATCTCGCTCCGCAGGATACGGGCAGCTTCCGCCGCAGCGTCATTTTGCTGTCGGAGTTTGTCTTCGCCTTTATCGCCCTTCTTTTCGCCTTTACGCTGCCCCTTGTGCTGTATCCGCATGATACCTATATCGGCATGAGCAAGGCCTCCTGGTTCGAATACGGGGCTGTTTTCGGCGTTCTCACGCTGCTTGCGGCGCTGCTCATCTGCCATTTCCTCAATGCGGCGCTGCACAAAAGAGGCGTTTACACCCTTGGCGAAAAAGCGGAGCGGATCTACCTGCACAATACGAAACTGAAGCGGCACATCGCCCTCATTCTTGCGGCGGTGATCGTGGCAACGGGCATCGCCCACGCCCTTTCCACGGAGCTGTGGGGGCCGGGTTCCATCGTGGAGGGTACCACGTTCCACGATTACGAAAGCTTCGTTGCTTTTATGGAGAAGGATGTGCCGGTAGATAGCGTCGTTGGGAACGGTTCAAGCGCTTCCGCGCCCGTAGCGGCTGCCCCCGTAGGTGAAACCGTCTATTACGATGAATACGGCAATGAGATCAGCGAAGAGGAAGCCATGCGCCGCACCATTAAGGATAAAAACGGCAACGTAGTGTGCGAATATATCGACCGCAACCATTCCGTTTCCTCCATCCGCTATACCCCCGGCGACGGCACGGCGCTGCCCATCACCGTCGTCACTTATGATGAGTTTTATGCCGCACAGGCGGTGGTCAAGGTGCGCAATGCGGTATTTCTTGTGGTCTACTGCATCGAAGTATCTCTCGCCGTCCTCGTCTATTTCCTGAAACGGGAAAGGTAATTGCCGGTAACAAGCAAAAAGCACAGCGGTCTTGAACTGAACCCCAAAGATTAGACAAAAAGAATATTAAGTTGCTACTGAATGAGTTCGGAATTGTACCGGGCTCATTCCTTTTAGTTTAGTGGATATCCTTTCGTTATTGTAGTAATCGATATATCGCTTTAGTTCATCA
>JAFSEB010000052.1 GCA_017435905.1 Clostridia bacterium
GGATTTGATCTTCAGACTGGTTTCGCTGCTGGCGTTTATGATAAGCAGATGATATTCTGCAGGGATTTCAAAGTTGTTCAGGAGATGTTTCCGCACATTCAGTTGTTCTTCTGACATTGTATGGTCAGTGTTGCGAATGCTCCAAATGCAGATGGGGTTCAGGCCAAGGTTGCGCGCGTCTGCCTCAATCGCCTTCATGGTGCCAATGTGAGACACAAAGCAGATACCAGTATCAGAAGGATCAAGAGATGTCAGCAGATATTCCAGATTAGTGTAAGGGATGGTCTGATGGGTTGCGTACTGGATCAGGTCGCTGTCATCGACAGGCACATCACAGTGGGGAGCGTCAAACTCTCTCTTGATGCGTTCAGGGGTTGCGGACAAGGCAATAACTTTGGTGTGATCATTCCGCACTGCTCTTTCGATGCCATGCTTGGCGATGGAGTGCGAATTGGGTTGCGGGCCAAACTTGGCAAACTTGAACAGGCTGTGAAGCTCATCGCAGATGATGTACTCAAAATGCTCATGGAAGTCAGGATATTTCTCCAAGAGAATGCCAAACTTGGCGTAGGTGATAACCACAATGCGTTCATCATCCTCAAAACTCAGAACCTCGCCATCGACCTCGGCATCCCAATAGCGATAGATAGAGCGAGCATTGTAGTTTTGCAGGATTTGCTCCCTGCCATTGATGGTGTCAATCAGATAGACCACCTTGTGAACTGCGTCAGGCAGGGTCGCAGGAATTGCGGTCAGGGCGAAATAGGTCTTGCCACTTCCTGTGGGCGCTTTGATGATATTCAGGTGGTCTATTTGCAGAGTGTCCAGTTTTACAACTTCGGACAGATATTTCGTGCCAGTCACAGGAATGACCTCCTTTTCTATCAGGCAACCTTGCGGTCTTCGCCAACTTCGATGACCTTTGCTTCATCCACAGTGCCGAACTTGGTGATCTCAGGGTACTTGTCAAGGAACCAGCTCTTGATGACAGGATAGCGGAACGCTTTGCCATGGCATTCAGAAATCAGACGCATTTCATGGAACTCATGAAGATTCTTCTTGATCAGTTCAGCAGAGCCATGGGTCATGATGTAGTCTTCCATGTACTCATAGGTCAGGCCATTGTAGGTCTTCTTGTTGCTGTTACGCTTGATCTGACGCTGGATGACAGAGTAGTTGGGATAGTCCTTGCGGACACGCTGGAGGTGGGCGTATTCGTCGCTCATGGTGTTCTCGGCGTACTTGGCGAAGGTGCGATCCATCACGATGGTGCGAGCATCGTGGTCAATTTTCAGAGTATTCTTCATAGTCTTGTCCTCTCTTTCTATCTCTTGGTCGATGGGGTTAGGCGGTCTTCTTGGTCAGCAGGGCGACTCGGCGAGCATCCTTCTTGGCCTTGGCAGATTCGGCACGCTTGGCTTCCTTCTTCTGCTGAGCCTTTTCCAGCAGTTCGGCACGCTTCTGGTGGAAGTTGGCGATTTCAGGGTACTTGTCAAGGAACCAATCCTTCATTTCCTGATAGTTGAAGGATTCAGCAAGGTTCTCATCAGCTTCATCAGACATGCCACGCAGAGCCAGATACTCATTCATGATGGTCTTGTTTTCATCATCATGAGCCATGATGTACTTTTCCATGTACTCATAGGTCAGACCCTTGTAGCTGGGCTTGTCGCTCTTGGGAGCCTTGCGAGCGATGGTCACAACCTTGTAGTTGGGGTAGTCCTGGCGAGCCTTCTGGAGCTGGTCATACTCAGGAGTGCCGAACTTGGAGGAAGCAGTAGCGAAGGTCTTGGTCAGCTCGATGGTACGATTCTTAGCATTGATGGAGATAGCGGTCATGGTGATTACCTCTTTCTTTCTGACTCTCTTGGGAGTCTGTTTTTTATTTCCGAAGGTGTTGTTCCCTTCGTTGTGATTACATTATACGATATGAGGCTGGTGAACCTGTCGTTATATATGTACATGTTCACGATTCTAAAAAACAGCGAAAGAAAAAGAGGCTGGCAGTCCTGCGACTGTTGCCCCACAAAAAGATGTATCAAAGTTGATTCAGACTTGATGGCTTCTTCTTCAAAAGTTGAGTGTAAGATTTGGATAGATGATCTGGTTTCGCTTACAGGTTGTGTGCTATACTGTTCCTGCGAAGTATGTACCACTTTTTCGATGTACCACTTTTGCCAGTTTTTCGCCCTTCACAGAGGCGAGCAGAAGTGGAATGTACCACTGATGTACAACTGAATACAAAAAGGGAACCACCCTTTTCAGAGTGATTCCCTTGAAAACCCTTGATTTTACTGGATTTCTTACTTGCCGAAGTAGCGCTTCAGGAGGCCTTCGAAAGCCTTGCCATGTCTTGCCTCGTCCCTTGCCATTTCATGCACGGTGTCGTGGATGGCGTCCAGGTTCAGCTCCTTGGCCAGCTTAGCCAGCTCGAACTTGCCGGCGGTGGCGCCGTTTTCGGCATCCACGCGCATTTCCAGGTTCTTCTTGGTGCTGTCGGTCACCACTTCGCCAAGCAATTCTGCGAACATGGCGGCATGACCGGCTTCTTCGTAAGCAGCCTTTTCCCAGTACAGGCCAATTTCGGGATAGCCTTCCCGATGGGCCACACGGGCCATGGCCAGGTACATGCCCACTTCGGTGCATTCGCCCTGGAAGTTTTCACGCAGGCCCTGAATGATGCGTTCGTCCACGCCCTGGGCGATGCCCACTACGTGTTCGGCAGCCCATACCTTTTCGCCTTCCTGCTTTTCGAACTTGCTGGCAGGTGCCTTGCAGATGGGGCACTTTTCGGGAGCTTCGGGACCTTCATGTACATAACCGCAAATTTTGCAAACCCACTTCATTTTTTATTTCCTCCATTTTCCCTGTTTGTTTTTTCATTTTGTTTCAGGTTTTCCGCCTGACAATATGGTTATAAACCGGGAAACATCATTTGAAACACGTCAGATAAAATATTTTTTCAAGAATTCAGGGGCAACGGCGTCGTCCACATTGACGCTGAGCACGAACTGAACGTTATGCTTAACGCTCAGCTTATCCAGCCGGGCGAAGAAATTCTCTGCGTTTTCGATGTCGGTCTTGATCAGCTTCAGGAAGGCGTCAATGAAGATGACGCTGATGTCGAAGTTCTGGGCCAGCATGCCGCACAGGAAGCCAAAGAACATTTCCGGGCTGTCGGAGCCGTATTCGCCGGCGTTCACAAAGCGCACTTCGTGGCGCAAGTCGTACATGTAGCGGTTATCATCGTCGATGAAGATGATATCTCCCTTATGTTCTTTAATGGCAGCGTTGGCCATGTCCAAAATCTTCTTGGTCTTACCGGAGCCTTTTTTACCGTGAATTACCTGTATCATGGGAATAGCCCTCCCTTGTTTAGTTTTTCTTGCCCTTATTATACATGAAAACGGCGAAAAAGAAAAGTATATTTTTTGAATTAATTCTGTTTGCCACCAAATTGTCAAATTTACATTCGCTTTATAGCTATTTTCTTTCATCTGTGTTACAATAAAATGAGACAGGAAATAAAGGAGGCTTGCATGATGAAAACGCTGTATATCATCATCCCCTGCTATAATGAAGAAAAGGTGCTGCCGCTGACGGCGCCAATGTTCCTGAAAAAAATCAACCAGCTGCAGGAGGAAGGGCTGATTTCTGACAACAGCCGCATCCTGTTTATTGACGACGGCAGCCGGGATGATACCTGGTCCATCATCCAGTCCCTGGCAAAGGAGGACGTCCATTACACCGGCATCCGCCAGAGCCGCAACCGGGGCCACCAGAACGCCGTGCTGGCCGGGCTGATGGAAGCAAAAGACAAGTGCGACATCACCATCTCCATCGACTGCGACGGCCAGGACGATATCAACGCCATGGACGATATGGTGCAGGCTTACCTGGACGGCTGCGAAGTGGTATACGGCGTGCGCAAGGAACGCAAAACCGATACCTTCTTCAAGCGCTTTACCGCAGAAAGCTTCTACAAGGTGCTCAAATGGATGGGCGCCGACGTGGTGTTCAACCATGCGGATTACCGGCTCATCTCTTCCCGGGTACTGAATGAATTTGCCAATTTCAAGGAAGTGAACCTGTACCTGCGGGGCATGGTGCCCTTGGTCGGCTTCAAAAGCACCAGCGTTTACTATGCCCGCCACGAACGCCTGGCCGGCGAAAGCCATTACCCGCTGAAGAAAATGCTGGCCCTGGCCTTTGAAGGCATCACCAGCCTTTCCACAAAGCCCTTGAAAATGATCACCATCCTGGGCATCGGCGTCGTGTTCCTTTCCCTGCTTGCCGCGTTCATCACCCTGCTGGTGCTGCTCTTTGGCGGCGCAGCAGGCGGTATATGGTGGCTTGCCCTGCTGATCGCTTTCTTCGCCGGAGTACAGATCATCTGCACCGGCCTGGTGGGCAGCTATGTGGGCAAGGCATACATGGAAGTAAAGGCCCGTCCCCGTTACATCATCAGCGAACGCACCAAGGAGAATGAATAATGCAGGAAATCAAATGCCCCCGCTGCGGGGAAGTGTTTCAGGTGGACGAAGCAGGCTATGCCGAGATCGTGCGCCAGGTAAGGGATGCGGAATTCCACCGGGAAATGGACCGCAGAGCCCAGGATATTGAAAAAGCAAAGGCCACCGAAATGGCGCTGATGCGCTCGGAAATGGAACAGAAAAACGAAAAAGCGCTGGCCGACAAGCAGGCGCAGATTCTCTCCCTGGAGGGCCAGGTGCGCTCCGCCGACCAGGCCCGGCAGATGGCCGTGCTGCAGGCCGTTTCCCAAAAGGAGATGGATCTGCTGCGCCAGAAGGAGCAGATCAGCCGGCTGGAAAGGGACGTGGAAGCCGCCCGGCAGGACGGTCAGCTGAAAATGCAGCAGCTGCGCACCCAATATGACGAGCGCATCCGGGAAAAGGACGAGCAGATTGCCTACTACAAGGATTTCAAGGCACGCCAGTCCACCAAAATGATCGGCGAAAGCCTGGAACAGCACTGCGAAAACGCCTTCAATCAGCTGCGGGCCACCGGCTTCCAGCGGGCGTATTTTGAAAAGGATAACGACGCACGCACCGGCAGCAAGGGCGATTTCATCTTCCGGGAGGCGGACGAAAACGGCGTGGAGTTCATTTCCATCATGTTTGAAATGAAAAACGAAGCCGACACCACCGCCACCAAAAAACGGAATGAGGATTTTCTGAAGGAGCTGGATAAGGACCGCCGGGAAAAGAAATGCGAGTATGCCGTGCTGGTGTCCCTGCTGGAGCCGGACAGCGAACTGTATAACAGCGGTATTGTGGACCTTTCCCACCGCTATCCCAAAATGTATGCGGTGCGTCCCCAGTTCTTCATCCCCATCATTACCCTGCTGCGCAATGCTGCCCTCAATTCCCTGGAATACAAGCGCCAGGTGGTGCAGATGCAGGCGCAGAACATTGATATTTCCCGCTTCGAAGCGGATATGAACGAATTCAAGGAACGCTTCGGCCGCAATTACCGCCTGGCCAGCGAAAAATTCCGCAAGGCCATTGACGAGATCGATAAAACCATCGATCACCTGCAAAAAACCAAGGAAGCCCTGCTCTCCTCTGAAAATAACCTGCGCCTGGCCAATGATAAGGCGGAGGAACTGTCCATCAAGCGCCTCACCGCCAAGAACCCCACCATGCGCAGAATGTTTGAGGAGCTGAGTGAGTAACGGAAGAAACGAAAGGGGCCTGCGCAGCCCCTTTCCCCCGCGGCAGGGCGATGCCCCTTGTGGGGTACAGGGGTGAAACCCCGCAGGTTCCCCTTTTTCCAGCGGCACATTACCTGCAGAATGCAGTCAACCACTTCCGCAACCGGGTCCAGGGCACTGCCCTGGTGGTCAGCGCACAGGCTTGATGTTCAGGTTCACGCCCAGCACATCTTCGGTATCCACAATGGTCCAGCTGCTGCCGGGATAGATGCCCAGGGTGCGGTGCACATCATAGCCGTCCTTCTCCATATCGGCGATCACGTCGTCCCGCAGGCTGCCCACCTCAAAGCCCAGGTGGTGCACGCCGTTGCCGTGCTTTTCAATGAACTCCTGGAAGGAGGAAGGGCCGCCGATGGGCTGATGCAGTTCAATCACAAAGCCCTCCATCATAATATCGCACACCTTCAGATCGCAGGACACAGGCTCGCCCCGGTAGGTGTAATGCTCGTTGCCCTCCAGATGATTGATGCGGATCTGTGGCACCTCAATGCCAAGCAGCTCCGCCCATTTTTTCGCCGCCAGTTCGATATCCTTCACCACAATGTTGATCTGGCAAAAGCCTTTTTTCGATACGGGATGTTCCATTTTTTCATTCCTCCTCAGGGATGCCAAAGCCCCGGATGCGGTACGTGACAAATGCAAAGCGCTTGCTGTCCGGCGCCCAGGAATTAACGTTGATGGTACCCTGGCCGCCAAAGAGCTTCACCAGCGTCTGCACATTGCTGCCGTCGGCGTTCATCATCCGCAGCTCCACAAATTTATGGGGCACATGTTCCCCGGGCTGCACATCGCCCTTTTTGTAGCACACCATGGTCACCAGTTTCCTGTCCGGGGAAATGTGGGGGAACCAGGTGTTCCAGTTTTCGTCAAAGGTCATCTGGGTCTGCTCCGTGCCGTCCGCCTTCATGCGCCAGGCCTGCATCAGCCCGCTGCGCACGGAATTGAACCAGATGTATTCCCCTTCGGAATCATATTCCGATCCATCGTTCAGCCCGGGTGCGTCCGTCAGCCTCTTTTCCACGCCGCCCTCTGCCGGGATGGTGTAAATGTCATATTCCCCATTCCGTTCGGCACAGTAGGCCAGGGTTTTGCCGTCCGGGCTCCAGCCATGCAGATAGCTGGGGGCCAGGGGGGTGATGAGCCGGGGCACGCCGCCCTCCATGGGCAGGGTGTAAATGCGGCTTTTGCCGTCCTCCTTGGTGGCATGGCTGACGGCCAGCTGCTTTCCGTCAAAGGACAACACATGGTCGTTATTGCAGTCGTTCACAAAATCTGTGTTGATTTTGGTAATCTCCTTGGTTTCCAGGTCAATGCGGAATATGCAGCCGTTGCTGTTGTACACCAGCGCCTTGCCGTCCGGCGTCCAGTTGGGGGCCTCAATGCAGTAATCCATCTCCGCCACCACCGTGCGCTCGCCCGTTTCCACATCATAAATTTCCAGGACGGACTGGTCCTCCTCCCGGTTCCAGATATTTTGCTTATACAAAGGTTCCGCCATAAATCATGCCTCCCGATTATTCTTCTTTTTTTTCATCATACCCCTTTTGCGATTGTATTTCAAGGGAAGGGAATACAAAAAATGCGCCTTTCCTTGGACAAAACCGATCAGCTTTCCGAAAAAATTTTCCCGCCCCCTATTGACATGGAAACCAGGTCATGCTATACTTCAAATGGTTAGTTATTGCTAACTTATTGACAGAAACGATCTCCCCTTTCAAATCCTTTCCCCTTTTGAAACGCAGGACATCCTTTCTTCTTACGTATTTCGATTTTGTTAGCCACGCCTAACGCAGAATAACCGTCAAATGCTCCGGGGGTTTGCATCCTTCCCCGGGGCGCCCCCTCTTCTCTCTCATCCCGGAAAAATTGGTTTACCGCCATGACGCCTCCAACCCTTTCCTGTGTACCGGGATGCACAGGCTCTTCCGCCGGGGCTGCGGGAATTGCAGTGCCCGTACCCCGGCGGATGTAAAACGAAACAGAAGCTCCCCGGCAAAGGAACAATAAGGGATGGATTCATCCCACAGCGAGAAACAACGAGCATCCGGTAAAACGCCGGATGCTCGTTTGCTTTTGTTTTTATAACGGTTTCTTTGCCAGGAACAGAACAAATGTATCGATAAATACTATTTTGTTTCCTTCTTCCAACACAGCTTCTCTCAATCCATCGAAAAATTTACTCCTGTATGGCTCCGGAATAACGATGTGATCGCAATGCGTTCCACAGAACGCAACATATTCTTCGGCCGTCAATTCTCGTTTTCCATAGTACTCACGTTTCTCAAAATCAACATATCCATAATTCGGAGCATTGGTATAGCTGAAAGAGCCCTGTTTGTATTCCGTCTCCGGTTTGAAATACTCAGCATACACTTTCTGAATTTTTTCAAACAATTCTTCGTTGGGTGTTTTATAGTCGCCCCTGGTAAGCATCATTGCTAATGTTCCACCGGGCTTTAATAAATCAAAAGTCTTGGAAAAAGCGATTTTTTCCGGAATCCATTGGATAGTTGCTGCAGAATAGATCATATCGAATGTCTGATTTCCAAAATCATGGGTTATGAAATCATCATTTACGATGCGGAAGTTCGGGTATTGACCGTATTTGCGTTTCATCATTTCAAATAAGTTCTCGCCAAGCTCAATCGCATTGTAATCGCATCCTGTATTGAGTATCGGGTCCGTTGCCTGTCCTGTACCCGGACCAAGCTCCAACACAGATTTACCGGGACCGATTTGTGCATATTCAATCAGATCAGCAAATAAATCCGCAGAATAACGGGGTCTGTACTTGTCAAACTGTTCGGGTATGGTATCAAATACCTTTCTCAATTCCATTTTTATCGCCTCCATTCATATAATCAATTAACCATATTGATCCATTCGGCCTGTTCAAGCTTGTTGCTTTCATTCTATCACAGCAGCACAAAAACCGCAAGCCGGCGGAGCTTTTTTTGTTTGACATAAATGCAGGCCGCCGCTATAATGAAAACAGAAGAAAATTAGCATATCAGGAGGCAGATTACCATGGCAGCACCTCTTTTTCCCCGCACGGAAGTAGCCGGCGTTTCCCTGTCCCGCATGATTATCGGCACCAACTGGATGCTGGGCTGGAGCCACCGCAGTCCCGCCCAGGACCACCAGATCAAACGCAAGTTTTCCGACGGCGAAAAGGCTTTCCCCATGCTGAAAATCTTTGCTGACCGGGGCGTGGATACCATCATGGGCCCTTTGCAGCAGGAAAGGGTGATGCAGGAGGCTGTGCGCTATTTCCAGGAGAAAACCGGAAAAGGCCTCATCCTCATCGATACCCCCATCATCAACGTGGACGATAACCAGCAGGCCCGTCGGGAAGCCCGGGCCACCATCCGCAGAAGCAAGGAATGCGGCGCCACCTTCTGCCTGGTGCACCATTCCAGCGCAGAGCAATTGGTGAACAAAAACAAGCATATCATTGACCGCCTGCCCGATTATCTGGACATGATCCGCCAGGAGGGCATGATCCCCGGCCTGTCCGCCCATATGCCGGAACTGATCACCTATTCCGACGAAAACGAGTACGACGTGCAAACCTATATCCAGATCTATAACTGCATGGGCTTTCTGATGCAGATTGAAGTGGAAACTATCAACCAGATCATCCACAACGCCAAAAAGCCCGTCATGACCATCAAGCCCATGGCAGCCGGCCGGGTATCCCCCTTCGTGGGGCTGAACTTTGTGTGGAACACCATCCGCCCCCAGGATATGGTCACCGTGGGCTGCTTCGACCCCGAAGAAGCGGAAGAGGATATCGAAATCTCCCTGGCCGCCCTGGAACGCCGGATGCCCAATATTGAAAAACGCTCCAGCCCCAACCAACACCAGGACGCTTTCGGCAATAAGTAAGTGGGAGATATTGGGGGCTTGAGGAGACCATGCGGGGTTTCACCCCTGCACCCCACAAGGGGCATCGGTAGATTGTCAATCAAGTGCAACACCAAAGAAGACTTCAAAAGGAGAGCGCCAGTCAAGCCGTTTGCGAGGTCTGAGATTAATAAGCGCAAGAACAGAAAAGAAATAATCAGGAGAAACGTTAC
>JAFSEB010000053.1 GCA_017435905.1 Clostridia bacterium
CGATCACGATGTGACGCCCCTGTGGATGCTGCCCATGTTCACTGCCATGTGTGTCCGGGAGGGGCTTCCGGAGGATGCCGCTTTCCGCGCCATCACCATCAATCCGGCAAAGATGCTGGGCGTGGCGGATCGGGTCGGCAGCATCTGCCCCGGAAAGGATGCGGACATCGTGGTCTTTGACGGACACCCCTTCCACTATCTGACCCGGGTGAAGGCGGTCTTTATCAACGGCAAAAAAACGGATTAAATGTAAAAAAATCCCGCCAAACGGCGAGTGTCCGTAAAACAGTTTCAGCCCGGCAGGAACGACTACCGGGACTGTTCTTGTATATATTGCAGCTATGTGGTAGAATCAACCAAACAATTAGACAAATTTGAATTTGAAGGGGAATCGGAATGAACAGAAGTGAGAAGTGGTTGCAGTGGGCAATAGAACTGCAAAGTCTTGCACAAGCGGGGCTTACCTATGGCAAGGACATTTACGATAAGGAACGATATGTGCGCATTCGTGAAATCTCAGCAGAAATCCTGTCTAATATGTCGGATATTCCGATAGAAACGGTAAAAGACCTGTTCTGTAACGAAACAGGGTATCAAACCCCGAAGCTAGACACACGAGCAGCCATTTTTAATGATGGGAAAATTCTTCTTGTGCGCGAGAATAACGGGAAATGGTCTCTTCCTGGTGGTTGGTGCGATGTTAATATTTCTGTCGGTGAGAATACGATTAAAGAAGTTAAAGAAGAATCTGGATTGGATGTGAAAACAATCAGCATTATCGCTATTCAAGACCGGGCAAAGCACAATCTTCCTGTATATGCTTATGGTGTTTGCAAAGTGTTTGTACTTTGTTCTTTGGTCGGCGGATGTTTCCAAGAGAATATTGAAACCACAGGCTTTGAATATTTCACTGAGAGCAATCTTCCAGAACTTGCCACAGAAAAGAACAATGAGGAACAAATCCAAATGTGTTTTGAAGCTTACCGAGCAGGAGATAACTGGAAAACACTTTTTGATTAATCAATTCCAATTTATCGAGCAGCCACGGATCACAGGAGGGCGCAATTATACGCACCGTTCCTGTGCATTGCGTTTGAGGACTACATAAACAAACGAGCATCCAAACACGGATGCTCGTTTGTTCGTTGCAGGATAAATTGTTCCTTAACAACCCTCCCGCCAGCACAGCACTTTCCGCTCCTTTCCCACCGTGGGCACAGAAAAAGCGCTTTGCGTTATTTTTCGGAAGACGGCGTTCTCAGATCTCGGTTGCGCCGAGCATCGCCGCACCGAGGATGCCGGCATCGTTGCCGTAACGGGCAGGCTCGATGCGTGCAAAGGTATCAAAGAAGCACTTTTCCCGTACCTTTTCACGGAGGGGCGCAAAGAGGAAATCCCCTGCAAGGCTGACGCCGCCGCCGATGGCAATGACTTCCGGGTCAAGCAGGTGGATGACGGATACCACCGCAGAGCTCAGGGCATTCACATAATCACGGAAAATGTGGGATGCTGCAGGGTCGTTTTCCCGGGCTGCATCCACCACGGTCTTCGCATTGATGCGCATGGGGTCGCCGCCGCAGCGCTCGTAAAGGAGGCCCCGTTCGCCGGATGCAAGGGCTTCCCTTGCAGCGGTGATGAGGCTCGTGGCGGCGCAGTTGGCTTCGATGCAGCCCCTGACGCCGCAGGTGCACATCCTGCCGCTGATATCAAGCGCCATGTGGCCAAGCTCCACACCGTGACCCATGCCGCCCCTCCAAAGCCTGCCGCCGATGATGACGCCGCCGCCCACGCCGGTGCCGAGGGTCAGCAGCACCGCCGTTTTCGCAGCGGAAAAGGCGCCGCCGTAAAGCTCCGCCACCGCTGCCGCATCCGCATCGTTGATGAGGAGCACCGGGTATTCCGGCAGCTCAGCCTGCACCTCCGCACGCAGCGGCACATCATGAAGGTCAAGGTTATAAGCATCGAGCACCACCTCTGCCTTGGGGTCGATGCTGCCCGGCACCGCAAGGCCCACGGAAGCCACTTCTTCCGCTTTGATGCCGCTGTTTGCAATAATCGCCTTTACCATGCCTGCCAGCTTTTCCGCCAGCGCACCACGGTAGGCTTCCTTTTCAAAGGGCAGCGTGAAACGGCTTACGATGGTGCCCTTTTCGTCAACAAGTCCTGCGGCAATGTTGGTGCCGCCGATGTCAAACCCGATCCTGTACATGTTATGTTTCCTCAGTTTCTGCATATTTTTTGCCGCAAAGGCTTTATTTCTGTTTGTTGAGCACCGCCGCTGCCCTGCGGTTGAATTCATCCGCCGCATTATAGCCGATACGCCGCAGGCGGAAGCTGCGTGCGGCGATCTCCACCACCACGGAAAGGTTGCGGCCCGGGCTGACGGGGATGCGGGTGGTAGGCACATCCACTTCAAGGATGCGCTCGTGGCGCATTTCCGTGCCCGTGCGGTCATAACAGGTATTTTCGTTCCAAAGCTCAAGGTCCACACAAAGGTCGATGCTTTTTTCCACATTCACCGCACCTACGCCGAACATGTAGCGCACATCCACAATGCCGATACCCCTGACTTCCACCATGTGGCGTGTGAGTTCCGGCGCACGGCCGGAAAGGCGGTTGGGCGCCACACGGGATATCTCCACCACGTCATCCGCCACAAGGCGGTGACCCATCTTGATCATTTCCACGGCGGTCTCGCTTTTGCCGATGCCGGAAGGCCCCCGAAGCAGCACACCCACGCCGAATACGTCGAGGAGCACGCCGTGCACAAGGATGGTGGGCGCCAGTTCCCTCCCCACATAGCTGTAGATCCTGTGGCCGAGGGCATCCGTGTTCATATCGGATCCGAACACGGGCACTTCCATTTTTTTAGCGCAGTCAAGAAGCGCCTTTGGCGGCTCGTTGCTGCGTGAGCAGACGATGCAGGGGATCCTGTAGCCCATGAACCGCTCCATGCGTGCGTAGACATCCTCATAATCCAGCATTTTGAGGTAGTGCATCTCCGCATTGCCGATCAGCTGCACACGTTCCGGCACAAAATGCTCGTAAAAGCCCGTAAACTGCAGGCCCGGGCGGCCGATCTCGCCGGTAGAGAAGGTCACACGGCCGTTTCCCGGCTCCAGCACAGTGAGGTCAAGGCTTTTTGCCACTTCCTCTACCAGAAGGCATACCGTCTTTTGCATAAAAACTTCCTTTCCGCCTCAGCGAAGGATGATGTTGTCAATGAGCCATGCCACGCCGTTTTCCGCACAGGCAGGGATCACGATATCCGCCTTTTCCTTCACGGTGGGGTTTCCGTTTGCCACCGCCGCACCGAGACCTGCCCACTCGATCATCTCAAGGTCAAGAAGGTTGTCGCCCACGGCGCAGACCTCGCTCCTGTCGATACCAAGGTAGTTTGCCACCCATGCGGTGGCGCTGCCCTTGTGGGCAAAGGGGTCGTTAAATTCAATATAGTTGGCAAGGGAACCCGATACCTTTGCACGGCCCTTGAAGCGCTCCATCAGCTGCGGCAGCAGCTCCTCAACATGCTCCGCCTCCGTGATAAAGAGTACCTTGGGCACGTTTTCCCAGCGCTTTTCGAGGATGTTGGGATCTACTGTATGGGGAAGATCAAGGTTGCTCCAGTAGCGTGTGGACCAGCGGTTCTCTTCCCTGTACACGATACCGTCCCCCTGATACAGCTGGGCATGCACACCAAGCTCATCCGCAAGCAGGAGCAGCTCGTGTACAAGCTCCGGGGGAAGGGAGGTGCAAAACATGGGTTCATCGGTACGGGTATCGTAAATGAGTGCGCCGCCGTAGTTGATGGCAGGCCCCTTCATGCCGATCTGCCTGCGGATGGACTCCGCACCGAAATAGCCCCTGCCGGTGGCATAGGTCACATACACCCCTGCTTCCTGTGCACGGCGGATGGCCGCAAGGTTTTCGGGCGGAACCACACGGGATATGTTGGTAAGGGTATCGTCAATATCGAGAACAAGAAGCTTATACATGGTTTTTCTCCTGTTTTTCTTCGTTGTGGAAGTAAGCGTAAACAGCCTCCGCCGCCGGGCGATTCATGCCCTTCACGGCGGCAAGCTCCTCCACCGCCGCAGCGGCGATGGCATCCCGGGAGATGAAGGCATCGAACAGCGCACGCTTGCGCTTATCCCCGATGCCGGGGATCTCATCAAGGGTGGAAAGCAGCGCCGTTTTCACATGCAGGCTGCGGTGATAGGTGATGGCAAAGCGGTGCGCCTCATCACGGATGCGCTGCAGCACATGCAGTGCGCTGTCGCTCCTGGCAAGGACGATGGGTTCCTGCATATCGGGCAGGATGATATGCTCCTCCCGTTCCGCAAGGCCGATGACGGGAATATGGGAAAACCCGAGGGATGAAAGCACATCCACCGCCACGTCAAGCTGGGTGCGTCCGCCGTCGATAACGATCAGATCCGGCGCAGGGGGCAAGGGACTTCCTTCCCTTGCGGCAGCTTCCGTTTCTTCCTTCAGGCGTGTGTAGCGGCGTGTGAGCACCTCACGCATGGCAAGAAGGTCGTCGCCGCCTGCATCCTGTTTGGTGCGGTAGCGGCGGTACTCCTTCGGCGCCGCCTTGCCGTCAAGGAACACCACCATGGAGGATACGGTATCCCGGCCCCGGATGTGGGAGTTGTCGAAGCATTCCATGCGGCAGGGCACCTCATCAAGGCCGATGAGTGCGCTGAGCCTTGCCATGGCGCCGCCGGTACGCTCCCATTCCCTTGTTTTCAAAAGCCGCTGCTTTTCGATCTCCTCACGGCCGTTGCGCTCCGCCATGAGCACCTGCTGCAGCTTTTCGCCCCGCTGCGGACGGAGGATGCTCACCGCCCTGCCCCGTTTTTCACGGAGCCATGCTGCAAGCGCCTCGTGGTTTTCGGGCAGGTCGAGCACGGTGATCTCCCGTGGGATCTCGATATCCTCCGCATAGAATTGCTGCAGGAAGGCGCCGGTGATCTCCCCTGCGGATTCGCCGCCCGATGCCATGCGGTAGCGTGCGGAACCGATGATATCGTCATTGCGGATAAAGAGAGCGTGGATGACCGCCTCATCCCCATCCTGCACAAGGGCAAACACGTCCCTGTCCGCATCGCCGGTGCCCATGGCACGCTGTTTTTCGCCGAGAGCACGGACGGACTCGATGCGGTCACGGTACTGCGCCGCCTTTTCAAACTCCATTTTGTCGGACGCCGCCAGCATTTCACGGGTGAGCATTTCGATGACAGGCTGGTTTTTGCCCTCAAGGAAGCTGCACACGCTTTCAAGCAGCGCACGGTATTCTTCTTTTGATACATTGCCGCTGCAGGGGGCGCAGCATTTGTTGAGGTGGTACATGAGGCAGGGGCGCTCTCCCCTTGCAATGGCACGGGGGATATCCTTCCTGCAATGGCGCACGGGGAAGGAGTCCCGGATGAGGTTCAGGCAGTCCCGAAGTGCCACAGCGGAAAGGTAAGGGCCGAAATAGCGTGCACCGTCGTTTTTGACACGGCGCACCACCTCGAACCGGGGAAAGGGCTTTGTTTCATCCAGCCGCACATAGGGGAAGTGCTTATCATCCTTCAACAGGATGTTGTAGCGCGGCTGCAGCGTTTTGGTCAGGCTTGCCTCGAGGGTGAGGGCTTCCGTTTCGTTTCTGCACAGGATGTATTCAAAATCCGCAATGTGGGACACCATGGCCGCCACCTTGGGGGAGCGGTCTTTTTCCGCACGGAAATAAGAGCGGACACGGTTTTTCAGGTTCACCGCCTTGCCCACATAGATGATCTCGCCGGCGGCATTGAACATGCGGTACACGCCCGGTGCATCCGGCAGCAGCTTCAGTTTTTCGCGGATAGTATCATTCATTTTGTTATTATAGCACGGTGCGGCACATTTAGGGAAGTTGTGCCGCACCAAGTATGAATATATGTTTCTAATATATTTATAGGATGAAGCGCACCTTCTCCGCAAACACATCCCGAAGAAGACCGCACAAATGCGCCGCACGGCCGCAGGAAAGATCGTACACCGTCAGGCTTTCCGGGGCAAGGGAAACGAGCAGCTTTACAAGCTCCTCTTCCCATCCGCCGGCGCCGCAGCAGCCTTCGCACTCAATGCGTGAATCCGAATCGTCCGCAATGATGCACATGCCGTCCGCACGGAGGATGAGCGACAGTTCGCTGACCTTTGGCACCTGTGCCGCCGCCAGCAGCCGCAGCACCCGAAGCAGCTCATCGCATTTATCCTCCACCAACAGATCCACCGCCGTTTTCACATGCCGCCCGAGGGCGCTCAAATAGTCCTTCATGCGGAACAGCAGAAAGCCGTCAAGGTTGAGCCTGTCGCTGTGGGCGATGCATTCCTTCAGCTGTGCCGACAGCGCACGCATGCCCTCCTCGCCCAGCTCCTCGCCGGCAAGGCGCAGCGCATCACGCATCACACGCCGCTTCTCCCCGATGGGCAGCTTCATGCGGCTTACGACCGCCGCAAGGCGAAAGCGTACGGCATCGCACAAAAGCACATACAGGAGCGCTTCCGCAAGGGCTTCTTCCCCCGGTTCGTCCCATACCGTTGCCGACACTTCATGGGGCGCTGCGCCGGGCACGATCTCCACCCTTTCGCCGCCCGTCGCCGCACCAAGGCGCTTTTTGAGCAGCGCCGCCATATCCCTTTGGCAGGAAATCGATTCCACCGTTATCCGTTTCACCCTGATCCACACTCCTTGTTCCGGGCGGCAGCACCCGTTTTTTACCGCAGGAAAGGACACCTTCCCTTTGCAGAATATGCTTTATTATGCCCGGCTGACATTGCACCGGAACCGAATTATTTTCTTTTATCGTTGTTTGCGATCATATTCTGCGTTTTTATTGACTTTTACATATCGTTATTCTATATTTTCCAATAAAGGCGGAAATACTGTATTCCCGGGTATTCTTGCGAAAGGGCGATCTTTCTTATGAGCGAACAGAAAGGCTTAAAAAAGGAGCTTGGCGTTACAACGGCCATATCCATCGTGGTGGGCTGCGTGATCGGCGCCGGTGTTTTCTTCAAACCCTATGCCATTTATCAGGCCACGGGCGGCGCCCCCGGCATGGGTATGCTGGCATGGCTTTTCGGCGGCGTGGCAAGCATCCTTGCGGCGCTCACCTTTGCGGAGGTGGCTGTGCTTATCCCCAAGACCGGCGGCATGGTGGCTTACCTCAGCGAAGCCTACGGTGAAAAGATCGGCTTTCTTGCAGGCTGGATGCAGACCGTCATTTTCTATCCTGCCTTCCTTGCAGGCTACGGCGTCACCGTAGGACGTGAGCTGGGCGAATATGTGGGGCAGGAATTTGCGCTTCCCATCGGCATTGCAGTCATCCTTCTCCTCGTTGCCCTCAACACCCTTGGCAGCAAGGCGGCAGGCAAAATGCAGGTCATCTCCACCGTGTGCAAGCTCATTCCCCTTGTGCTTCTCATGGTGTTCGGCTTCATCATCGGCAAGGGCGAAAATCCCGTGTTCACGCCCATGGTGGGCGAAGGCAAAAACGCCGGTGCGGTGCTTGGCTCCACGCTTTTGGCGGTGCTCTTTGCCTTTGAAGGCTGGACCAACGTGGGTGCCATCGCCGGCGAAATGAAAAACCCCGGCAGGGATATGCCCCTTGCCATCGTGGGCGGCGTTTCCATCATTATGGCGGTATACTTCGTGATCAACATGGCCTACCTTTGGGTCATGCCGGCGGAAGAGCTGATGCTGCTTGAATCCCCTGCCTCCGCCGTGGCGATGAAGATTTTCGGGCCCACGGGCGGCCTTCTCATCAAGGTGGGCATCATCATCTCCGTGATCGGTGCGGCAAACGGCTTTTTGATGTCCGGTTCCCGTGTGGCGTACCAGCTGGCGGCGGATAACACCCTGCCCGCAAGCGGTGCCCTTGCAAAGCTCAACGGCAACAGCGTGCCTGCAAACTCTATCCTGCTTGTGGGCGTGATCGCCTGCATCTATTCCCTGAGCGGTCAGTTCGATATGCTGACGAACCTCGCCGTGTTCTCCTGCTGGATCTTCTATACCCTTACCTTTGCATCCGTGATCAAATTCCGGAAGATCCGCCCGGATGCAAAGCGCCTTTACAGGGTGCCCCTTTACCCCATCATCCCCATCCTTGCCATCGTAAGCGGTCTTTATGTGGTGGTGAGCCAGCTGTTCCTTTCGGGAACGGAAGCAACGCTTCTTTCCCTCGGCAGCATCGTGCTGACGCTCATCGGCCTTCCCGTTTACATGGCAGTCAAAAAGAAGCAGGGAAAATAATACCGACGCAAAAGCGCCCGAAACGGCGCTTTTTTGCTTGACTTTTCCCTGTTTCGGGGCTATAATGACGGCAATATCGTTATCATGGGTCGATACGGGTCTCAGTACCGAAAAAGCCCCTCCGCAAAGAGAGATACGCCCCCGGCTGCAAGCGTATCCGGATGCTTTTTCAGGGAATACCACCCCGTGTACCATGACCGTTTTCGGCGCGTTAAGCCGATCAGAGTGGGTTTTACCAATCGGGGTGGAACCGCGGACTACGTTAGAATTGTGTCCGTCCCCGGCCTTTGTGCCGGAGGCGGGCGCTTTTTTTGTTACTTTTGCACCACACAGTATTTCAACATCAGCATCACATACAGGAGGATTTACCATGAAGATCACCTTCCCGGACGGCTCCGTCCGCGAATACGAACAGGGCATCAGCGCCTTCGGCGTTGCGGAATCCATCGGTTCCCGTCTGCGCAAGGCCACCATCGCCTGCGAGATCAACGGCGAACTGGCGGATGCGTTCCGCCCCATCAACGAGGATTCTGCCCTCAAGCTCCTCACCTTCCAGGATGAAGGCGGCCGCTGGGCATACCGCCACACCGCTTCCCACATGCTGGCACAGGCCGTCAAGCGCCTTTACCCGGAGGTAAAGCTCGCCATCGGCCCCGCCATCGAGAACGGCTTCTACTACGATTTCGACGCCCCCAACGCCTTCACCCCTGCCGACCTTGAGGCCATCGAAAAGGAGCTTGTGAAGATCGAAAAGGAAAACCTGAAGCTGGAGCGCTTTGAGCTGCCCCGTCAGGAAGCCATCGAATACATGGAAAAGCTGGGTGAGCCCTACAAGGTAGAGCTCATCAACGATCTGCCGGAGGATGCCGTCATCAGCTTCTACCGTCAGGGCGAATTCGTTGACCTTTGCGCCGGTCCCCATGCGGAATCTACCGGCAAGGTGAAGAACATCAAGCTTACCAGCGTTGCGGGCGCTTACTGGCGCGGCAGCGAAAAGAATAAGATGCTCCAGCGCATCTACGGCACCGCCTTTGAAAAGAAGGCCGACCTTGACGAATACCTCGTGCAGATGGAAGAAGCCAAGAAGCGTGACCACAACAAGCTGGGCCGTGAGCTTGAATACTTCACCACCGTGGATGTCATCGGTCAGGGTCTGCCGATCCTGCTTCCCAAGGGTGCAAGGACCATTCAGCTGATGCAGCGCTGGATCGAGGATGAAGAGCAGAAGCGCGGCTACATGCTTACCAAGACCCCCCTTATGGCAAAGAGCGATCTTTACAAGATCTCCGGCCACTGGGATCATTACCTTGACGGCATGTTCGTGCTCGGCGATCCCGAGGATGAGACCAAGGAATGCTTCGCCCTTCGCCCCATGACCTGCCCCTTCCAGTATCAGGTATTTCTGAACCGCGGCCGCAGCTACCGTGACCTGCCCATGCGTCTTGGCGAGACCTCCACGCTCTTCCGCAACGAGGATTCCGGCGAGATGCACGGCCTGATCCGTGTGCGCCAGTTCACCATTTCCGAAGGCCACCTGATCCTGCGCCCCGACCAGCTGGAAGAAGAATTCCGCGGCTGCCTTGAGCTTGCCAAGTACGTGCTCGATACCGTTGGCATGCTGGAAAAGTGCACCTTCCGCTTCAGCCAGTGGGATCCCAGCAACACCGAAAAATACATCGGCACCCCCGAACAGTGGGAAGAAGCCCAGAGCATCATGGGTAAGATCCTCGACGACCTCAAGGTGGATTACACCATCGGCATCGACGAAGCCGCCTTCTACGGCCCGAAGCTCGACATCCAGTACAAGAACGTATTCGGCAAGGAAGACACCATTGTCACCATTCAGGTAGACCAGCTTCTTGCGGAGCAGTTCGGCATGGAATATGTGGACCAGGAAGGCAAGAAAGTACGCCCCTACATCATCCACCGCACCAGCCTTGGCTGCTACGAGCGTACCCTTGCATACCTTATTGAGCACTATGCAGGCGCCCTTCCCACCTGGATGGCACCGGAGCAGGTCCGCTTCCTGCCCGTTACCGACCGTGCCGCCGATTACTGCGCAGAGCAGGCGAAAAAGCTTGAAAGCCTCGGCTGCCGTGTAACGGTTGACTACCGCAACGAAAAGACCGGTAAGAAGATCCGTGATGCACAGCTGGAGAAGATCCCCTACATGGTCATCGTGGGCGACAGGGATATCGAAAACAATACCGTATCCCCCCGTCACCGTGCAGAGGGCGATCTTGGTGCCATGAGCATGGAAGCCTTCACCGAAATGCTGATGGAAGTCATCGCCACCAAGGCCAAAAAGTAAAAGAAACCCTTATTTTTTCCGTCCGCCGCAGACACTTTTGCCTGCGGCGGACGTTTATACAGCACACCTGCCCCCGAAAAAAAGTCGGAAAAAATAAAAAAATAATGATTGACAAGTGTGGGGGGAATGGATATAATAGGTCTTGCGATTGAGAAATCGCACCCTGTGCGGCCGTGGCGGAATAGGCAGACGCGTACGTTTGAGGGGCGTATGGGAGACCGTATGAGTTCAAGTCTCATCGGCCGCACCAAATAAAACAACCACCCAGAGGGTGGTTGTTTTATTTGGTTTTGGTAATAGAAGAGACTTGAAGCCGTGTCCGAGCGTATGCGAGGAAAAAACGCTGCAGTGCAGCGTTTTTAGCGGCCGACTTTTTGGCATAAGCCCAAGTGCGCCGCACGGAGTGCAAGCACGCATGGCTGAAATGCCAAAAAGAAGTCTCATCGGCCTTTGGTTGATTCCCAAACCACCCAAAGGGTGGTTGTTTTATTTGGTTTTGGCGCTTCGCTTTCGCCCCGCGCAGGGGCACGGGGCGAGTTTTTTCGGTTTTCCCTCTCGCCGCAAGCGGCTCCCGGGCGGGAAAACCGCAGGGAACGAAAAGCACAGCTTTTCATCCGTTCCGGCGCACATGTCGCCGGAGCCGGAATCAAGCCTTTTCAGCGATGGAACACCGATCAGCGAAAAACTGCATACTGCCGCTTTCGCCCTCTTTGGAGTGCAAGCACGCATGGCTGAAATGCCAAAAAAAGTCTCATCGGCCTTTGGCTGATTCCCAGACCACCCAAAGGGTGGTTGTTTTATTTGGTTTTGGCGCTGCGCTTTCGCCCCTTGGGATGCACAAGGCAAAAGCGACCGCCTTGTATTTCATTTTTTCTATTGTTATACTGAAAAAGCGTACTGCGCTCCCACAGCCGACAGCACAAACCGAAAGAAGGAACCGTATGCTGCACGAAATGAAGCTGTTTCCCAAGCCCTTTGCCGCCATCAGGAGCGGCAAAAAGACCATTGAGCTTCGCCTTTGCGACGAAAAGCGGCAGATGATCGCCATAGGGGACACCGTCCGCTTTACAAACACAGTATCCGGTGAAACGCTGGAGGCGGATGTCATCGCCCTGCACCGGTTCGGCAGCTTCCACGCACTCTATGCCGTCCTTCCCCTTGATAAGTGCGGCTATTCCAAGGAAGAGCTGTCCACCGCCACGCCGGAGGATATGAACGCATACTATTCCCCCGAACAGCAGGCGAAATACGGCGCACTCGGTATTGAGATCAAAGTGAAAGCGGAATAAAAAATGATCCGGAACAGGCATTTTCCCTTTCCGGATCTTTTTTATTGATGGCTGATCTCATAAAAACAGTACTCGCCGCTTATCTGCGGCGCCGATTTTTCCAAATACTCACGCTTTGTAAAACGCATGCCGCACTTTTGCATCACACAGCCGCTGGCGGCGTTATCCGCCCGGTGGTGAGAATGAATTTTGCGAAACCCCACCGCATCAAAACAAAAATCCAGCACACAGGCAAGGGCCTCGGCGGCAAAGCCTTGCTGCCAATATGCCTTGCCGATCAGGTAATGCACGGCGGCGCTTTGTTTCGCTTCATCGATTGCATTGAGGTAGATAAAACCTATTGCCGCTGCAGTCGCTTTGCTTTCAACGCACCAAAGATAATAATCCTGCCGCCCGTAGCCTTCCATCTGCAGAGCGAGTTGGCGTTCGCTTTCCGCAGCGCTCTTATGGGGTGCAAAACCGAAAAAGCGGATGTTTTCCTCATCTGCCGCCCAGTTACGGTACATGTTCTCCGCGTCCCGCGGTTCGTATTGGCGCAGGATGAGCCGTTTTGTTTCAAGCCTTTGCGTGCCCCGGTGCTGCATGCGGTTCCCCTTCCATCCGAAAAGGCGCTTTCAACAAAGAAAGCGCCCTCTTTTTTCCTTTTTTATTTGCCCTGTTCCTTCAGGTATTCCTCAAGAAGGTCGCTGACAAGTTCCACCGTGGCGGCACAGCGGCGTTCTTCCGTCTTGAAGCGGGGCACAAGGTCGCTGCACTCGATGCTGCCAAGCTTTTCCTCTGCCTTTGCCACAAAGCCGGCGCAAAGCTCCTTGAAGCCTTCCTCCTCGTGGGCAACGGTCTTCACGTTCCTTTTGCCGATGACCGCCAGCGCACCGCACACGGCGCCACAGGCTTTGCCGCAGCCCATGCCGCCGCCGAAGGCACTCAAAAGCTTATAATCCTCCGCACCGAGGTTCATACCGTAAAATGCATCCGCACCGCGAAGAACGGCCTCTGCGCAGTTGCAGTTATGTTCGAAATAAAACTGATCCGCATGGTCTTTGAGCATATGGGTTTCCTCTTTTCCGTTTTTCGTTAAAAAAAGTATATCATATCCAAAGCGGTTTTCAAAGCCTTGCGGCGGATGTTCCTCTGCGCTATACTGTTGTGGAAACCATGTAAGAAAAAGGAGCGTGTGTACCGTGATCTTTTACAACCAGAACGATTATGCGCATATTCCCTACCCCTCCGAAAGCAACCCCAAGGGCAATATCAAAACCAGCGGCTGCGGTGTATGCAGCGCATCCATGGTGGTGGAAAACATGACGGAGCATAAACTGCCCATCGCAGAATGCACCGCTTTTTCCATGGCAGTGGGCGGTCGTGACAATTACGGTACCGATATGGAAAAACTCGGCGCTGCCATCTCGGAAAAATACGGCCTTGTGATGGAGACCACCGACGATAAGGAGAAGGTGCTTGCCTTCCTCAACGCAAACAAGGGCATGGTCATTGCCAACCCCGGCGGCGACAGGGAAGGTCACGTGGGGCTTTTCACCAAGTACGGTCACTATATCGTAGTGGCAGAAGCACGGGGACGCACGGTAAAGGTGCTCGACCCCAACCTGAAGCCCACCAGCTTTCAGAAGGAAGGCCAGACCGGCTTCCTTTTCGTGGACGGCGTAAACATCTACTGCGATATCGATGTGGTGGTGGAGGATTGTCTGAACCGCTCCCCCGCTTTCTACATGTTCTCGAAAGCGTAAGGTGCAGCTATGATCTTCTACAACCAAAACGATTACACCCATATCCCCTATCCCTCCGCCGGCTTCCCCAATGAGAACATCGAGGATTCCGGCTGCGGCGTGTGCAGCGCATCCATGGTGGTGGAAAACCTGACGGGGCAGAAATTCCCCATCAAAGAAAGCACCGCCTTTGCCCTGCAGGCCGGCGCACGGGATGATGACGGCACCGATATGGAAAAGCTGGCGCCTGCCCTGTGCGAGCGTTTCGGCCTTTCCTTTGAAGCCACGGACGATACCGAAAAGGTGCTTGCCTTCCTTAACGCAGGCGAGGGCATGGTCATCGCCAACCCCGGCGGCGACAGAGAGGGGCACGTGGGGCTTTTCACTACCACGGGGCATTACATCGTGCTGGCAGCCGCACGGCAGCGCACGGTCATGGTGCTCGATCCCAGCCTTTCCCCCACGAAATTCGAGAAGGAAGGGCGCCGGGGCATGGTGTTTGTGGACGGCGTAAACATCTACTGCGATATCGATGCGGTGAAGGAAGACTGCCTGAACCGCTCCCCTGCTTTCTATCTGTTTAAAAAAGCGTAAATACCGTGAAAAAGCCGAAGCGCCGCTTCGGCTTTTTTCTGCAAAAAAACTGATAAAAAAGTATTGACAATGCCTGTATGTCATGGTATCCTTTCATCAAGTTAGATGCTTCTAACCTCCAGTGTCACCCTGATCGGGAGGGTGCTGCCATCACCCTCCCGCAATATGGGAAACACCTTTCTTTGCATTGATCCACCATGATATAGAGTCTCTTTCCAAAAACCCAAGCGGAAAAACGCTGCCGTCTCCTTCCGGCGGCGTTTTTCACTTTTGTGGGAAAATTGACAGCCCCGTCATTCTTTGCTATAGTGATAAAAATCATCCGCTTCCGGCTTCCCATCCTGCTGCCGGAACAGGCAAATCTTCTTTATATTATTTGAGGTAAACCATGTATCAGTTTCATTTGAAAGAAGCAAAAACTTCCTCCGCAGTCGATCTGCTGCTTGTGGTATTCTTTGTGCTGGTCGCCGTTTTCATGCGCCCCATTATCGATCTTCTTTCCTCGGTGCCTGCACCCTTCGGCGGCATCCTGAAGATCCTTATGATGCTGTTTTTTGTGGGCATCTGCTATTTCTTCTATGCCTTCCGCCTCTGCAGCTACCGCTACACGGTCATCCACAGCGAAAGGAAGGAGGATGAACCGGATCAGTTCGGCAACAAGGCGGATTGGCCCTGGCCCGTGGGCACGGTGGTGGTGGAACGCATGGTTTCCGACAAGGGCAGGATCATCGATGAGATCGCCCCGGATGAGCTGACCGCCTTTATCCGCCCCGAAGAGGCAAACGCATATTTTGCCGCCCACAGCGATGTGCGCCGCCGCTCCCTCCGCTCGGAGCGCTACTGCCGTCCCTTCCTGAAAAAGACGAGCTACCTCATCTACCGCCGTTACGGCAGCCTGCGTGCCGCCGCCTTCTGCCCGGATGAGACCTTTGCTGCACACCTTGATACCCTGCTTGCCATCAAGGAGGAAGCGGCAAAATAAGCGGAAAGATTCCCTTTTTCGCAATACCGCTTTTGCCCCGAACGGGTTGCATAAAACCGAAAAAACAGGTATAATATTTATATATACCATATCTTCTGTGCATTATGCCGTTGAAGGAGTCCGACTTGCTTCTGTACCAGACCGTTCTGTTTGATCTCGATGGAACTTTAATTGAATCAGCACCCGGTATTTTCGCATGCGCCCGTGCCGTTATGGAAGAAATGGGCATGCCGCTTTTGTCCGATGCCCGGATGCGACCCATGGTAGGCCCGCCCCTTGCCGTCGGCTTTCGGGATGTGCTGCATATACCGGAAGAAAGCATCCCTGCCGCCATGGCACGTTACCGCCTGCTTGCGGAAACGGTGGGGCTCGATGAGATCCACCCCTACGGCGGCGTGATCGACATGCTGAAGCAGCTGAAGGAAAACGGCGCATGCGTGTGCGTGGTCACCTCCAAGATCACCCCCACCGCAAAAGCGCACATTGCCCGCTACGGCATCGCCCCCTATGTGGACCATGTTTGGGGCGGCATCCCCGGCGGCTCGGCGGATAAAACAGAACTGCTGCAAAGCGCTGTGGATGCGCTTGCAAAGGATGGGAACTCCATCGTCATGGTGGGCGACAGGAAATATGACCTTGAAGCCGCCAACAACGTGGGCATCCCTGCTGTGGGCGTGCTTTACGGCTACGGCAGCATGGAAGAGCTTTCCGCCTGCAGCCCTGCCCACATCGCAGCAACGGTAGAAGACCTTGCAGCGCTGCTGATGGGCAAATAACAATCCCCCAGTACCCCTCACCCGAAAGGAGTGTTACAATATGAAACTGATCTTTGCGATCGTACAGAACGATGATTCCAAGCGCCTTGTGAAAGCCCTTGTGCAGCACAACATCAGCGTGACCCGCATCTCCACCACCGGCGGCTTCCTTCACGGCGGCAATACCACCCTTATGATCGGTGTGGAGCAGGACAAGGTACAGGAGACCCTTGATGTCATCAAGGCCAAATCCAGCACCCGCAAGGAATTCATGGTCATCCCCTCCGCCCTGCCCGGCTATACCGACAGCTCCCCCACGCCCGTGCAGGTCACCCTTGGCGGCGCCACCGTCTTTATCGTTGATGTGGAGGATTTCCAGAAGTTTTGATTACGACCCATGAAAAGGCTCAGGAACGCCTGCTTACGGCCATCGGTGCAGCGCGTGTTTCCCATGCCTTTTTTATTTCAAGCATCGATCCTGAACCGGCACGGCGTTTGGCCTGCCGCGCGGCTGCGCTCGCTGCAACGGGCACGGCGGATGCGGCAAGGCTTCAAAACTGTGCCGGCTTTCGCATTTACAGCGGAAGCGCCATGCGCATGGACGATGTGCGTGAGCTGCAAACGGAGCTGCAGCAAAGCCCCCTCGACGATGCCATGCGCTGCATTCTGATAGAAGAAGCCCACGGCATGAGCGCACCCGTGCAGAACGCCCTTTTGAAGACCCTTGAAGAGCCGCCTGCCGCCACGCTGTTCCTGCTGACGGGCAATATCCGGGCGGTGCTGCCCACGGTCGCCTCACGCTGCAGCGTGCTGCATCTTGGGCAGGCTTCGGTGAAGGAGATCGAAGCGATCCTGCTTGAAAAAGGTGCAACCCTGGAAGAAGCACGGCTGTATGCCGCCATGGGCGGCGGCAGCGAAAGCCGCTCCCTGCGCCTGTTTGAAGAGGAAGCCTTCCGCACCCTGCGGGATAACGCCATCGATGCGCTCCTTCGCCTCATCCGGGGCGAGCTGCCGCTGAGCGCCACGAAAAAGCTTTCCGCCGACAGGGGCATGGCGGATGCCTTCACCTTCATGCTTTCCTTCCTGCGGGATGTGCTCACCCTTTTGACAAAAAGCGGCGCCCCTCTTGAAAATCCCGACAAACGCCGTGCGCTCGATGGCATTCTCCCACGCTTTACAATCGGCCGCACAGCATGTATGATAGAGATGCTGACAAAGGCGATCAGCGAGCTTTATACCGCAAACGCAGGCTCCCTCACGGATGTTGCCGCAGCGGACAAGCTCTTTTTAGAAATATCGGAGGTCATATAATCACCCATGAAAACCGTAATCGGCGTAAGATTCAAAGAGGGCGGCAAAATGTACTTTTTTGACCCCGGCGAATTCGATATCAAGGAAGGCGACGGCGTGATCGTCGAAACCTCCCGGGGTACGGAATTCGGCGATGTCATCGCCGCACCTCAGGAAATTGAGGACGATAAGATCATTGCACCGCTCAAGAGCGTGGTGCGCATTGCGACCCCCCACGACCGGGAGCAGCGTGACAAAAACCGTGCAAAGGAAGGCGAAGCTTACGAAGTGTGCATGGAAAAGATCGCCGCCCACAATCTCGATATGAAGCTTGTGGACGTGGAGTACACCTTCAACGGCTCCAAGGTGGTGTTCTACTTCACCGCTGACGGCCGTGTGGATTTCCGTGAGCTTGTCAAGGACCTTGCCAGCGTGTTCAAGACCAGGATCGAGCTGAGGCAGATCGGCGTGCGTGATGAAGCAAAGATGCTCGGCGGTCTCGGCTCCTGCGGCAGGCCCGTGTGCTGCAAGCAGTTCCTTGCGGACTTCACCCCCGTTTCCATCAAAATGGCAAAGGAGCAGAACCTTTCCCTTTCCCCCACCAAGATCTCCGGCATCTGCGGCAGGCTCATGTGCTGCCTGAAGTACGAGCAGGATGCCTACGAGAGCATGCGCAAACAGATGCCCCGTACCGGCCGTGAGGTCATCACCCCCGACGGCGTGGGCACGGTGCTTGAAAACAACGTGATCACGGAGCGCACCCGTGTGCGTGTCGCCCTCAGCGACGGCACCTTTGATGTCAGGGATTACCCCTTCCGTGAGCTGCACGTTAAGGGCGGCAGCGCCCGCCCCGCAAAGGAGGAAATGCCTGAGGAGCAGGACGACATCATGGAGGATGAAGCCCTTGCAGCCCTTGTGGACGAATCTGCCCCCACGGAGGGCGAAAACGCAAAGCCCCGGGAAAAGAAGCGCCGCCGCAGCGGTTCCAAAGAACACAAAAAGGAACAGGGCGAGCAGAAGGAGCAGCGTGAAGTAAAAGAGCAGCGTGAGCCGAAGAAAAAGAAGGAGCAGCCGGAAGCTGCCGGCGACGGTGCCCCCGAAGGTGAAAGCCGGGATGAAGCGCAGGGCGATGAACCCCGCTCCTCCGCAAGAAGGCGTGGCAGCCGTGGCGGCAGAAGGCGCCACAAGCCCCACAAAGCCGCAGAAGACGGTGCCGGTGCACCGAATGCCGCACCGCAGGGGCAGCAGGAATAACAAAAAAACAGGGAGCGGACAGCCGACAGCTTTCCGCTCCTTTTTCCATTTTGGAAAATCCTTTCGGAACGATGCTCTTGATTTTTTTATTTCTTGTGTTACAATATAGGCACAATCACACTGGAGGTATACAACTATGGCATATGTAATCACTGATGCTTGCATCTCTTGCGGCGCTTGCGAAGGCGAATGCCCCGTCGGTGCTATCTCCCAGGGCGATGACCGTTACGTCATCAATCCCGACGCCTGCATCGAGTGCGGTGCTTGCGAAGGCGCCTGCCCCGTTGGCGCTCCCAAGGCTGAATAATCAACCTTAACAAAAAAGAAAGATATGGTTCGCCATATCTTTCTTTTTTTGTTTCCGTTTTCTTGTTTTATGCCTGTTCCTGCAGCGTATTGCGCTCCTTTGCACCGCCAAGGCAGCACCACACGGTGATGGTCGCCACAATGATCACCGAGCCGATGATGGCAAAGGTACCGGGCATCTCGCCGAGGAAAAACCACACCCAAAGGGGGCTCAGGATGATCTCAAAGGAGGCGATGAGCGTGCATGCCAGCGTGGGGCAATGCTTGAGGGCAAGGCTGTAAAGGGCATAGGGCAGACCAAGCTGCAGAAAGCCCATGGCGATCACCGCCAGCACGCTTGCACCCGTCACCGCAGGCGGATAGGCAAAGGTGAAAGGGATACCCACAACGGCGGTGATGGCAAGCCCCATCAGGATGCCGCTCAGGCGGCGCCCCTCATCGCTTTCGCCGGTGAAAAGATACACAGCGCCCATGGATACGCCGTCGATGAGGGCAAGGATGTTGCCCAGCATGCCGCCGGGGGTCAGCTGATCGCAGAAGAACAGCGCAATGCCGCCCACGGTGACGGCTACCGTCAGGTAGTCAAGGCTGCGGTAGCGGCGCTTGAACAGAAGGGCGGAAAGCACCATGAGGAACACGGGAGAGGTGTACTGCAGCACGATGGCGTTGGCGGCGGTGGTAAGCCTGTTTGCAATCAGGAACAGGATGGAAGTGCCGCTGACGCAAAGGCCGATGGTGACCGTGCGCCTGTCGATGACCACCCTGTAGCGCATCATGCGCATAAACGCCCAAAGGGTCAGCGTGCCGGCAAGGCCCCGCCAGCCTGCCAGCACCATGGAATTCCACGGTACGCTTTTGATGAAAAGCCCTGCCGTGCTCCACAGCACCGCACAGGCAAGCATCAGCAGGATGCCGATGATGGGATTGCGCTTCATGCTCATGCTTCGCTTCCTTTCGGTGCATCAAGGGGTTTGATGAAGCGGATATAGGTGCGCCGCAGGAGGATGCCGCACACCGTCAGCGCCACGATCTCCGCAAGGGGGAAGGCTGCCCACACCGCTTTGAGGCCAACGGTCATCGCCAGCAGGTACGCAAGGGGGATGATGGCAAAGATCTGCCTGCAGAGGGAGTTGAACATGCTGTAAACGCCCTGTCCCACCGCCTGGAACAGGCAGCCGAGCATGATGCCGACGGCAGCAAAGGGGAAGCAGATGCTGATGGTGCGAAGGGCGGGCACGCCGATCTCCAGCATATGCTCGGAAGCGTCGAACATCATCAGCAGCTGTTTCGGGAAGATCTGGAAGATCGCAAGGCCGATGATCATGATGGTGAAGGCATAGATGACGCCGCACTTGAGCGCCTGCATCAAACGTGCCTTGTTCCTTGCGCCGTAGTTATAGCCCATGATGGGCATGGCGCCGCTGTTAAGGCCGAACACGGGCATGAACACGAAGGACTGCAGCTTGAAGTAAACGCCAAGCACGCTCACCGCCGTGGGGGTGAATAGGTACAGGATCTTATTGAGGGCAAAGGTAGTCACGGAACCGATGGCCTGCATGACGATGGAAGGAAGACCTACCTTGTAAATATCGCCGATGACCGCCGCTTTGGGCTTGAAGCCCTTTACCTTCAGCGACACAAGGTTATCCTTCCTGCGCATGTACACAAAGCCGAGGATCATGGATGCCACCTGACCGCCCACCGTGGCGATGGCGGCACCGGCAACGCCCATTTTCGGGAAGCCGCAAAGGCCGAAGATCAGGATGGGGTCAAAGACGATGTTAAAGACAGCACCCACGATCTGCACCATCATGGAACGGACGGTGCTGCCCGTTGCCTGCAGGATCTTTTCGGACATGACCGCCATAAAGACGAAGCCGCAAAGACCGCCGCACAGGCGAAGATAAGTGGTGGCATGGTCAAGGATCTCCGGATCATCCGCAAAAAGGGACATCAGCTGCCGGGGAAACAGCCCGTAAGCAGCCATGAACACAAGGCCGCTCACAAGGGCGAGGAACTGGCCGGTGGTGGCGGCTTCATCCGCCGCCTGCTGCCGCTTTTCGCCAAGCCTTCTTGCGATAAGGGAGTTGACGCCCACCGCCGTGCCCACGGCAACGGAGTTGAACAGCATCTGGAAGGGATAGACAAGGGATACCGCCGTCAGCGCATTTTCGCTGATACGGGATACAAAGATGCTGTCCACGATATTGTAGACCGCCAGCATCAGCATGGATACCATCATCGGCAGCGCCATTTTGATCAGCAGGGAGGGCACCGGCGCAGTGCCCATTTTGTTTTCTCTTACGTTTTCCATAGACCTCGAACATTCCTTTTCTGTAAAACGGCTGCAAATGCCGTAACTTTTATTATACTATATCCGTTTCCGTTTTTCCATTTCCTCTTTTCATTTTGGGATATCTGCGGTAATTTGTGAGTATGCGCAAAGCGCCTCCGGAGCATGACCGGAGGCGCTTTGGTTTATACTGTGCCGGTGAAGCGGCGGATGGCGGTAAGATCCATGTATTTCAGCTCGGTGATCTTGATCACATCCCCGGGTTTGGGGGAATGGATGAATTTGCCGCCGCCGATGTAAATGCCCACATGGCTGACGGGAGAGTTGAAACAGACAAGGTCGCCGGGGCGCATTTGGCTGTAAGGCACGGCCATGCCTGCCTTCGCCTGGTCACGGCTGACACGGGGGATGGTGATGCCTGCCCGTTTGAACACATACTGTGTAAAGCCGGAACAGTCAAAGCCCGTTTCCGGGGATGTGCCTGCCGTTTTGTAGGGCAAGCCGAGATACTGCTTTGCGGTATCAAGGATGCTGTTGAGAAGCAGCACCTCCTTCACGATCTTTCCCCTTGTTGCACTGCCGATAATGCCATCCGCAGCAAGACCGTTTTTGCGCTGGTAAAGCCGCACGGCCGCATCGGTCTTTGCACCGAAAATGCCATCCGCCCTGTCGTTGAGGTAACCGAGATAAATGAGGTTGCCCTGCATCTGCCTGACGGCTTCTCCCCTGCTGCCCCACCGCAAAAGGGGCGAAGCTGCAAAGGCGCTGCCTGCAAAAGATACGGCAGCAAGGACAATACAAAGAAGCGCAAAAGCCCGTTTTCGTGTTTTCATACGGTTTCTCCTTTCCGGGTTTTCCGCATTATAGCACAAAAAGCCGCATCACCTGCGGCTTTTTGTTGTTTATTTACGTTATGTTTCAATTATTGGAATTATTTTCTTTTCACATGGGGCATCAAAGACGTGCAACACCCGTTTCCCTTGCGGCCTTCGCCACGGCGGCGGCAACGGCCTTGCCCACCCGGGGATCAAAGGCGGCAGGCAGGATATAATCCTCGTTGAGTTCATCATCGCCGATCAGCCCTGCGATGGCATAGGCTGCCGCACGCTTCATGGCGTCGTTGATATCCCGTGCTCGGACATCAAAGGTGCCCCTGAAGATACCCGGAAATGCCAGCACGTTGTTCACCTGATTGGGATAATCGCTGCGGCCGGTGGCCACTACCCTTGCGCCGCCTGCCTTGGCATCCTGCGGGAAGATCTCCGGCGTGGGGTTGGCGCAGGCAAAAAGGATGGCATCCTTTGCCATGGTGGATACCATTTCCGTGGTGACGGCACCCGGTGCGCTGACGCCGATGAACACATCCGCACCCTTGATGACATCCGCAAGGCTGCCCTGCTTCTTCGCTTTATTGGTGCGAAGGGCCATTTCCTCCTTGATGGGGTTCATGCCCTCCTTGCGGCCCTCGTAGATGGCGCCTTTGCGGTCGCAAAGGGTGATATCGGCAAACCCGTCATCAAGAAGCAGCCGGGTGATGGAGATGGCGGCGGCGCCTGCGCCGTTGACGACGATCTTCACCTCTTCCTTTTTCTTGCCCACAAGGCGAAGGGCGTTCACAAGGCCTGCAAGGGTGATGACGGCGGTGCCGTGCTGGTCATCGTGGAAGATGGGAATGTCGCACTT
Organism: Clostridia bacterium; assembly: GCA_017435905.1. Lineage (GTDB taxonomy): Bacteria > Bacillota > Clostridia > Christensenellales > CAG-138 > UBA1685. The sequence continues at coordinate 22,763 of JAFSEB010000053.1, forward strand.
TTCCTTCAGCTTGCGCTCGATCTCAAAGCAGCGGGGCGCTGCGATGTCTTCGAGGTTCACGCCGCCGAAGGAACCGGAGATCATGTAAATGGTGTTGACGATCTCATCCACATCCTTGCTCTTGATGCAAAGGGGGAAGGCGTCCACATCGCCGAAGGCCTTGAACAGCACGCACTTGCCCTCCATGACGGGCATGCCCGCCTCGGGACCGATGTCGCCAAGGCCGAGCACGGCGGTGCCGTCGGTCACCACAAGGCACATGTTGTGGCGGCGGGTCAGCTCGTAGCTTTTTTCCACATCCTTCTGTATCTCAAGGCAGGGCTGCGCCACGCCGGGGGTATAGGCGAGGGAAAGGTCTTCCTTCGTTTTAACGGGTACCGTGGCGACCACTTCTATCTTGCCGCCCCACTCCTCATGCAGCCTGAGGGATTCCTTTGCGTAATCCATGGTAAACGCTCCTTATCAGAAAAAATATCATCGGCATATCGCCGTTTTTCGCTGATGATAGTATACCTTTTTGCAGGGTTTTTCGCAAGGCGGAGGGTTTTCCTGCACCCATTCGACTTTTTCTGCAGGATGTGGTATACTGTGCTGCGAGCTTTTCCCGTTTCTGTACCAAACGGGGCATGCTCGTTTTCTTTTTCGGGGGAGGAACATCAACATGAAGCAAAAAACCTTTTATACGGAGCTTGCCTATGCCCTCGGTATCTTTTTCATTGCCTTCGGCACGGCGCTGATGGAAAAAGCAGATTTCGGCATGAGCATGGTGGTGGCGCCTGCCTATGTGCTGTACCTGAAGCTGTCCTCCCTGTGGGATTTCGTCACCTTCGGCATGATGGAATACACGCTGCAGGCAGTAATCCTGCTTTTGATGATGCTCATGCTGCGGCGGTTTCGCCTTTGCTACCTTTTCTCCTTCGTGACGGCGGTCATCTACGGCTTTACCCTTGATGGCTGCATGCTGCTCACGGGGCTGATCGGCGCACCGGGCATTGCCCTGCGCATCCTTCTGTTCCTTTTGGGGGCGGTGTTCTGCTCCCTCGGCGTGGCGCTCATGTTCCGCACCTACCTTGCCCCCGAAGCCTACGAGCTGTTCGTGAAGGAGGGCGCACGCCGCTTCAAGGTGGAGATCAGCCGCTTCAAGACCGGCTATGACTGCGTCAGCTGCCTCATCGGCATCCTGCTCTCCTTCCTGTTTTTCGGCTTCGGCGTCTTTAAAGGGGTGCAATACGGCACGGTCTTCTGTGCGCTGTTCAACGGGTGGCTCATCGGCCGCATCGGAAAAATGCTCGACAGCTGTTTTTCCTTCCGTGATGCGCTTCAACTGCGCCCGCTGTTTGAAGACACGGCGCCGTAAAAGCGTTTCCGCCTTTTTACGCTTCTCCGTAGTGCATTTCACGCTTTGGTGTGGTATGATAAATTGTTAGATGACCTGACCCACCTCTCCCATCACACCGAGCGATCGGACAAAGGATTGACTGTATTATGAAGAAACTTCGCTCTCTTATCGGCTCCAAAGCGTTTTACCGCACGGTGCTCGCCATTGCCGTGCCGGTGATGATCCAAAACGGCATCACCCAGTTCGTTTCCCTGCTGGATAACCTGATGGTAGGTCAGCTGGGCACGGAGCAGATGTCCGGCGTTGCCATCGGCAACCAGCTGATCTTCATCTACAACCTGTGCATTTTCGGCGGCCTTGCGGGCGCCGGCATTTTCGGTGCGCAGTTTTCCGGAAAGCGGGATGTGGACGGCGTCAGGAACGTGTTCCGCTTCAAGCTCTTGATCTGCGCCGCTGTGTTTGCGGTGGGTCTTACGGTGCTTGGCCTGTTCCACGAGCAGCTTATCGGCCTGTTCCTGCATGACGGCAGCGCAGAGGGCGACCTTGCGCTGACCCTTGAATACGGCGCACGGTACCTGCGCATCATGCTCATCGGGCTTCTTCCCCATGCGCTTTCCCAGGCTTATGCTTCCACATTGCGTGAAAGCGGCGAGACCGTAAAGCCCATGATAGCCAGCATCGCAGCGGTGTTCACCAACCTTGTCTTCAACTATATCCTCATCTTCGGCAAGTTCGGCTTCCCCGCCCTCGGCGCTTCCGGTGCCGCCATCGCCACGGTCATCTCCCGCTTTGTGGAATTCGCCCTGATCGTCTACTGGGCACATGCCCACCCGGAGCGTACCCCTTATTTCATGGATGTGTATCAATCCTTCCGTATCCCCAAGGAGCTCAGCGTCCAGATCATCCACAAGGGTCTTCCCCTCCTTTTCAACGAGGCGCTTTGGTCCATGGGCATTTCCATGCTCAACCAGTGCTATTCCGTGCGCGGCCTTTCTGCCATTGCGGCAACGAACATTGCCAGCACCGTTTCCATGCTGTTCAACACCATTTTCATGGCGCTCGGTTCTTCCATCGGCATCCTTGTGGGCAACCAGCTTGGCGCCGGCAAGCTGGAAGAGGCGGTGGATACCAACAATAAGATGACAGCCTTCAGCGTGGCAAGCTGCCTTGTGCTGGGCGTGCTGCTCTTTGCGGTATCGGGCATCATCCCGAACATGTACAACACCTCCGAAGAAGTACGGGGCTACGCCACCAGCTTCCTTCGCACCATTGCCGTGTGCATGCCGCTGCATGCCTTCTCCCATGCCTGCTATTTCACCCTGCGCACCGGCGGTCTCACACGCATCACCATGCTCTTTGACAGCGGCTATGTGTGGCTCATCTGCTTCCCCACGGCGTTCATCCTTTCGAGGTTCACCGATGTGCCTGTAACGCTTCTGTATTTCATCTGCAATGCGGTGGAGATCATCAAGTGCTTCGTGGGCTATTTCTTCGTCAGAAGCAAGAAGTGGGTCAACACCATCGTTCCCTCCTGATGTGTGATTTTGTCACGAAATCAGAAGGTGCAGGCATTGATAATCATCTTGCCGATGTGGTAAACTAAGGTCATAGAAAAAACACAGCTTACACACCCTTACAGGGTCAAGATTATAAAGAAAGAGGTACATACTATTATGAAGAAATACGTTTGTGATGTTTGCGGCTGGGAATATGATGAATCCGTCGGCGATCCCGATCACGGCATCGCACCCGGCACCAAGTTCGAGGATCTTCCCGAAGATTTTGAGTGTCCGCTCTGCGGGGTCGGCAAGGATCAGTTCTCCGAAGCATAACAACCTTGAGCCCCACAACGCTGTGGGGCTTTTTTCCTGAAGCATACCCTATTTTCACATAACAGAAAGGAGCTTCCCCTTGAAAATCACCGATTCCATCCTCTATATCGGCGTCAATGACCACAATATAGACCTGTTTGAAGGCCAGTATATCGTTCCCAACGGCATGAGCTACAATTCCTATGCCATCATGGACGAGAAGATCGCCATCATGGATACCGTTGATCAGAACTTCACCCATGAGTGGCTTGATAATATCGCAGGCGCCCTCGGCGGCCGCAAGCCCGATTACCTTGTGGTGCAGCACATGGAGCCCGACCACAGTGCCAACATCGATAACTTCATGCGTGTTTATCCCGAAGCGAAGATCGTTTCTTCCGCCAAGGCTTTCGCCATGATGCAGAATTTCTTCGGCACCGATTATCCCGACAGGAAGATCGTGGTGGGCGAAGGCGATACCCTCTGCCTCGGCAAGCGTACCCTCACCTTTGTCACCGCCCCCATGGTGCATTGGCCGGAGGTCATCGTGACCTATGACAGCATGGAAAAGGTGCTTTTCAGCGCAGACGGCTTCGGCAAATTCGGCGCCCTTGATGTGGAAGAAGAGTGGGACTGCGAAGCCCGTCGCTACTACATCGGCATCGTAGGCAAGTACGGCACACAGGTACAGGCGCTCCTTAAGAAGGCCGCTGCCCTTGAGATCGAAAAGATCTGCCCCCTCCACGGCCCTGTTCTCACTGAAAATCTCGGCCACTACCTGAACCTGTATGACATCTGGTCCTCCTACTCCGTGGAGAGCGAGGGCATCGTGATCGCCTATACCTCCGTTTACGGCAACACCAAGAAGGCTGTGCAGCTGCTTGCAGACAAGCTGAAGGCCAAGGGTGCGCCGGCGGTGGTCATCCATGACCTTGCCCGTACCGACATGGCGGAAGCCGTGGAGGATGCCTTCCGTTACGGCAGGCTGGTACTGGCTACCACCACCTACAATGCGGATATCTTCCCCTTCATGCGCACCTTTATCGAGCACCTGACCGAGCGCAACTTCCAGAACCGCACCGTTGCCCTCATTGAAAACGGCAGCTGGGCACCCCTTGCAGCCAAGTTGATGCGCAGCATGTTCGAAAAGAGCAAGAACATCACCTTCACCAACACCACCGTGAAGATCAAGAGCGCCCTCAACGAAGAGAGCCGCAGCGAGATCGAAGCCCTTGCCAACGAGCTTTGCCAGGATTACATGGCGCGGCAGGACTCCACCGCCAACAAGAACGACATGAGTGCCCTGTTCAACATCGGCTACGGCCTTTATGTTGTCACCTGCAACGACGGCAAGAAGGATAACGGCCTCATCGTGAACACGGTGTCCCAGCTTACCAGCACCCCGAACCGCATCGCCGTGACCATCAACAAGCAGAACTATTCCCACCATGTCATCAAGCAGACCGGTGTGATGAACCTCAACTGCCTTTCCACCGATGCGCCCTTCCAGGTGTTTGAATCCTTCGGCTTCCGCAGCGGCCGCACCGTGGATAAGTTTGAGGGCTGCACGCCCCTCAGAAGCGACAACGGCCTTGTGTTCCTGCCCCGCTTCATCAATTCCTTCATGTCCCTGAAGGTAGAGGATTATGTGGATTTCGGTACCCACGGCATGTTCGTGTGCTCCATCACCGAAGCCCGTGTGCTTTCCGATAAAGAGACCATGACCTACACCTATTACCAGCAGAACGTGAAGCCCAAGCCTAAGACCGAGAGCAAGAAGGGCTATGTCTGCAAGGTATGCGGCTATGTATACGAGGGCGATCCCCTGCCCGAGGATTTCGTCTGCCCGCTGTGCAAGCATGGCCCGGCGGATTTTGAGCCCATCGCCTAAGCGTTTTTCCCGGTCCCGGCGGTCTTCCGCCGGGATCTTTTTATTCGGTTTTTCGTTTTTCCGCTATTGACCTTGGGATAACCCTAAGGTTTATAGTGAAAGCATCACAAGCCAACAATTCCCGTTAAGGGTCATTCAGAGGAGGTTGCGCATGAGACATTTTATTGACACCAATGATTTTACCCGTGAAGAACTGCAGGATATCGTAGACCTTTCCCTCGCCCTCAAAAAGGCGGTAAACGCCGGCTACAACCCGCCGCTGCTCAAGGGGCTTACCCTCGGCATGATCTTCCAGCAGTCCTCTACCCGCACCCGCGTATCCTTCGAAACGGCGATGGAACAGCTCGGCGGCCATGCCCAGTATCTTGGACCCGGCATGATCCAGCTCGGCGGTCACGAGACCATTGAAGATACCGGCAAGGTGCTTTCCCAGCTGATCGACGTCGTCATGGCCCGCGTGATCGAACACAAGACCGTCGTGAACCTGGCGAACGCCTGCACCATCCCCGTCATCAACGCCATGAGCGATTACAACCACCCCACCCAGGAGATCGGCGACCTTTGCACCATCGTTGAAAATCTGCCCCGCGGCAAGAAGATCGAAGACTGCAAGATCGTCTTCGTGGGCGATGGCACGCAGGTCTGCGCTTCCCTCGGCTTCATCGCCACCAAATTCGGTATGCACTTCGTGCACTACGGCCCCAAGGGCCACCAGCTCAACGATGAACACAAGGCCATCCTTGAAGCCAACTGCAAGGTATCGGGCGGCAAGTGGGAAGTGACCGATGACCGCGAAAGCGTCAAGGGCGCGGATTTCATCTACACCGATGTCTGGTACGGCCTTTACGAGAACGAGATGCCCAAGGAAGAGCGCGTGCGCGTATTCGCCGATTATCAGGTAAACCGCGAGCTGATGCAGCTTGGCAACATCGGCTGCAAATTCATGCACTGCCTGCCCTGCACCCGCGGCGAAGATGTGACCGATGAAGTGGCTGACAGCGTATCCTCCCTCTGCTGGGACGAGGCCGGCAACCGCCTGACCGCCATGCGCGGCATCCTCGTTTACCTGCTCAAGGATCGCAAAAAGCCCTCCGCTTCCCAGATCCAGGCAGCAAAGGAAGAGCTCGAAAGCTTCATGAGCGAGCGCGGCCTCTGCTGAGCTCTCCCCGGTAACTTTTTATGACAGATAAGATCCTTCACAGCACGCCGCGGGAGGATGGATTTTACATGCCCGCGGAATATGCGCCGCAGCGAAGGGTGTGGATGCTTTGGCCCGAGCGGCCCGACAACTGGCGCGACAACGCAAAGCCCGCACAGGAAGCCTATGCACAGGTCGCCATCGCCGTTTCCGAATTTGCACCCGTCACCGTGGGCGCATCCAAGGCCCAGTTTGACAGGGCACGCAAAATGCTGCCGGACTATATCCGGGTCATCCCCCTTGAAAGCGATGACGCCTGGATGCGGGATGTGGGTCCCACTTTCCTTGTGGACGGCAAAGGCGGTCTCAGAGCAGCGGACTGGACCTTTAACGCCTGGGGCGGCCTGTATGACGGGCTCTATGCCCCCTGGGACAGAGACGACAAGGTAGCGGCACAGGTGGCAGAGGCAGAAAACGCACCGCGCTACCGCACGGAAGGCTTTGTGCTTGAAGGCGGCTCCATTCATGTTGACGGCGAGGGCACGGTGATGACCACCGAAATGTGCCTTTTAAGCCCCGGAAGGAACCCGCACCTTGGCAAAGCGGAGATCGAAGGGATGCTTTGTTCCTACCTTGGTACGGAAAAGGTCATCTGGCTTCGCGACGGCATCGACCCGGAAGAGACCAACGGCCACATCGATGATGTTGCCTGCTTCGTCCGCCCCGGCGAAGTCGCCTGTATCGATACACAGGACCCTTCCCACCCCTTTTATGAAGCCGCACAGGCAGCGGTAAAAGCCCTTGAAACCGCCACCGATGCAAAGGGAAGACGCTTAAAGGTACACCGTGTCGCCCTGCCGAAAAAGCCCGTGCTGCTTGCGGGGGCGGAGACCATCGCCGCAGCACCCGGCAGCGCACCGCGAAAAAACGGCGATCTTTGCATCGCTTCCTACCTCAATTTCCTTATCTGCAACGGCGGTGTGATCGTGCCCCAGTACGATGATGAAAACGATGCCCTTGCCCTCCGGCAGCTGCAGGCGGTATTCCCGGATAAAAAAGTGGTCGGCGTCCGCACCCGTGAGATCGTCTACGGCGGCGGCAACATCCACTGCATCACCCAGCAGGTGCCTGACCCCACGGCAAGGTAACAGTGCCAAAGACAATATCGCTCCGCAGGTTTCCCTGCGGAGCGCGTTTTGCAGTTATTGCTGTTCTTCCATGGCAAGGGCCTGCACTTCGGAAACATGTTCTGTCTCATCGGCGGAAGTGTGGATATCCACCCACACAAGGTCCATAAAGGGCGGCACAAGCCGCAAATGATGTTCTTGCGCATAATCGAACAATATGCGAAGATATTGATGGCTGTCCCACCGTCCCCGGTAACAGACGGAAAGGTATTTGCCCCCGGGCAGCACCACATCCCCATTGGGATCAAACAGCATGGCGCTTTTAAAACGAGGCACATCGCTCGTTTCATCGATCACGGAGGCAAGACGGTTGTTGCCGATGATGAAGATCTTTCCCCCGTTCTGTTCCACAAGGGCTTTCATCAGAAGATCCATATCCTCATCGCTGGTGTAGGTCTTTTTGATCTCGTAGGCCCGTCTTGGCGGCAGCGTCAGCTCCCGTACCGTATCCGCCGTGATCGTGGCGGATGATTCAATGATGGAAAGCTGTTCCCTTACCGTTTCTTTAAGGGTAAGAAGCTCGCCGAGCTTTTCATCGATGCTGCGAAGCTCTTCCCACAAAAGCGCCTTTGTGCTTTCCACGGTGCGGCTTTTCAGATATTCCCCGATATGGGAAACGGAAAACCCGAGGGTACGCAGATTGCGGATCACATTCATGCGCCATATGGTCTCAAGGCCGTAATAGCGGTAGCCGTTTTCCCCGCGCACAGGAACGATAAGCCCCTTTTCCTCATAGTAGCGGATGGTATCCGCGCCGATGCCGTAAAGGGCAGCAAGCTCGCCGATGGTATAGCGGTCTTTATTGGGCTTTTTTTTATCAAAGGGCTGCATGGGCGGCCCTCCTTTCCGACGAAACAAAGAATGATACGGGATATTCCCTTTGCAATAGCATAGCGCAAAAGTGGGCGGCTTGTCCACCGAAAGGAGCAAACCATGAAAACAAAACAGGCAAAATTCTACCACGGGCTTATCAGCATCGGCGTGCTTGCAGCGCTGATGTTCGTTTCCGTCGTGGTACTCGGCACGGAACCGCAGATCCCCCTTGCCCTCGGCTGCATCGTGGCAGCCATCGTGGCGATGACACTCGGCTTCAAATGGGAATCCATTCTGAACAGCATGCTGGACGGCATTCATCAATCCCTTGAAGCGGTACTCATTCTTTTTTCCATCGGCATCCTCGTCAGCACCTGGATCGCCTCCGGTACCGTGCCCGCAATGATCTATTACGGCCTTTCTATCGTTACCCCCCGCACCTTCCTTGTGGCAACCTTTGTGGTCTGTTCCATCGTATCGATGATCGTGGGCGCATGGGGCACCGTGGGCAGCGTGGGCCTTGCATTCCTCGGCATCGGGCAGACCATCGGCCTTGACAGCGCCATCGTGGTGGGCGCCATCGTGGCAGGCGCCTATGTGGGCGATAAGCTTTCCCCCTTCTCCGACGGCACCAACCTTGCGGCCTCCGTGGCAGGTGCGGATCTGTTCAAAATGATCAAGGAGATGTTCGGCCTTTTCGGCGTGATCTATATCATCTGCATCATCGTTTATGTGGTGATCGGCCTTGGTTTGCCGGTAGCCGATGCCGCCGAGATCGCTGCCAGCATCGATCCTTTGCAGGAAGCCATCGCCGGCAACTTTAAGATCGGCGTGTTCTCCTTCCTGCCCCTTGTGGTGATGATTGTCTGCGTTATCTTCAAAATGCCCTCCCTGCCTGCCCTTTTGATCGGCGCGCTGGCGGGCGCGCTGCAGGCGGTCATCGTGCAGGGCGTTGGCGCGGCGGAGATCATCGGCTTTGCCACATCCGGCTTCGTCAGCGAAACAGGGCTGCCCTTCCTTGACGATCTTCTTTCCGCCGGCGGACTTGAGACCATGCTCAGGACGGTATCCATCATCGTCATCGCCATGGCCTTCGGCGGTATCATGCAGGGCACGGGACAGATGGAAGCGCTTGTGGAGCCTATCGTCAAGCGTATCCGCTCCTGGGCATCCATGATCGCCGTCACCATCGTGACCTGCATCGGCGCCAACATCCTGCTCCCCGACCAGTACCTTGGCATCACCGTGCCGGGGCAGATGTACGGCAGGGAATTTGAAAAACGGGGCATGTCAAAGGAGCTTCTCGGCAACGTGCTTGGTGCAGGCGCAGCTGTCACAAGCGCCCTTGTGCCCTGGAACACCTGCGGCATGTATGTGCAGACCATCCTTGGCGCCTCCGCCCCCGAATACGGCATCTATGCCGTTTTCAACTGGGTGCTTCCCATCGGCATGATCCTTTTCGGCATCCTGCTGACCGCAAAAAACAGGCGGAAGAGCAAAGACGCATAACGCCCCCATCAGCCCGGCGGGAAATAGCCTGCCGGGCTGTTTCTCACCGTCTGTGCTGTTTTTCCACACAAATTTCACTTTCCGTCTGATTGACAAAGTATCCCCGTTGCGGTATCTTCTGAAAGGAAAGGAATGGAATTATGCAGCACGACGAGACCGCACCCCTTTACAAATTCATCAAAGGCGCCATCCGCACCTTTTATCCCCACATGACGGCAGAGGGACTTGAAAACCTGCCCGATGAGCCCTGCATCATCGTGGGAAACCATACCCAGATGAACGGCCCCATCGCAGCGGAGCTTTATATGCCCTTTCCACGCTGCACATGGTGTGCCGGGCAGATGATGGACAAAAAAGAGGTGCCTGCCTATGCGTTTCAGGATTTCTGGTCGCAGAAGCCCCAATGGACGCACCCCTTTTACAAACTGCTGTCCCATGCCATTGCCCCGGTGTGCGAGGTGATCTTCAACAATGCGGAGACCATCGGCGTTTACCACGATGCAAGGATCCTTTCCACCTTCCGCACCACCGTGGAAAAGCTTTCGGAGGGTCTCAACGTGGTGATCTTTCCGGAGCATGACGTGCGCTTCAACAACATCCTTTATGAGTTTCAGGACCGCTTTATCGACGTAGCGAAGCTCTACTACAGAAAAACGCAGCTGGCGCTTTCCTTTGTGCCGCTGTATATTGCCCCGAAGCTGCATAAAATGTACTTTGGGAAACCCGTTCGCTTTATGCCGGATGCCCCCATGGAAGAGGAACGCAGGCGCATTGCCGCTTACCTGATGGACGAGATCACCGCTATAGCGCTTTCGCTGCCCAGGCACAGGGTCATCCCCTACCGCAACATTCCCAAAAAGGATTATCCCTACAACATCTGACAGGAGGGCTTCCCCTATGAAAAAGCCGATGGTGGATTACCGCACATTCCGCCTTTCCAGGCTCAATGACCCGCAGTTTTCCCATCTGAAGCTGCTTTTTGGCTGGGTGGTGTATTTTGCCCTGTATGTTCTGACGGAGAACCTGATCCCCGCAGAAAACTGCAAACCGGTGTACATGTGGCTTGACGGAGTGATCCCCTTCCACGAGATCTTTGTGATCCCCTATGTGTTCTGGTACCTGCTCATCGTCATCTCCCTCGTATACTTCCTGCTTTACGACATTGAAAACTTCAAGGGGCTGCAGAAATTCATCATCGTCACGCAGCTGGTGGCAATGCTCATTTACATCGTTTTCCCCAGCCGGCAGGATCTTCGCCCCACGGTCTTCCCCCGGGATAATTTCCTCACGGACATTGTGCGCCTTCTTTACAGCGTTGATACCAACACCGGCGTTTGCCCCTCGCTCCACTGTGCCTATTCCCTCGGCATCGCCTCCGCATGGCTGAAGCAGAAGGATGCAAACATCCTTTGGAAGATCTTCGTGGTGATCGCCGTGATCCTCATTTGCCTTTCCACCTGCTTCATCAAGCAGCACAGCGCTGTGGATTTCTTCGCTGCCATTCCCGTTTGCCTGCTGGCGGAATACATCGCCTACGGCAAATACTGGAAAATGCGCAAAAAGATCAAATAACAGATCAAAAAAGGCTCTTCTTCGGAACGATCCCGAGGAAGAGCCTTTTTGTTGTCGCTTATTTTGTTTTGTCCTCAGCATCGCAGTTGATGCAGTTGCCGGGGCAGCCGGAGCAGATGCCGGCGCACTTTCCCGCATCGGGACAGCCGATGCACTTGACGCCTTTCTTCTTCTCCCTGCGGATAAACACTGCCACAAGGCCAATGATCAGTGCGATGACGGCAATAATGATCAGGTCAATGGCTTTCATCAGATTCTCCTTAATTAACTGAATTGATATAAACGGTTACTTGCCGAGGCTGTACTCGGAGGCAAGCTGTTTGTTGGTTTTACGGATCATGCCGGCGATCACGGCGGCGATGGCGACCACCACCGCAAGGCCGATGACGGCAGCAACGATGTTCAGGGAAGCGGGCGCCGTGATGAGCGTACCCACGGTGTAAACGAGGTAGGCGATCACATAGCCGGTGGCGAACTGCAGGCCGATGCCGCCCCAGAACCACTTGCGGTCCTTGATCTCGGAGTTCATGGCGCCAAGGGCTGCAAAGCAGGGAGGCGTGAACAGGTTGAACATCAGGTAAGCAAGGGCAGCGATCTTGGTGATGGCAAATACGGCTGCAACTTCGGCGCCTGCGCCTTCCATCAGGGCAAGCTCTTCGGTGTCAATGAGGTTCTCAAGACCCACGAAGCAGACCGCAAGGGTACCGACCACGTTTTCCTTGGCGATGAAGCCGGTGACGGCGGCGGCAGCCAGCTGCCAGGACACAACGCCCACGATGGGAACGAGCAGGTAAGCGATGGGGCTTGCAATGGTGGCAAGGATGGATTCGCTGGCGACCTCGGTGATTTGGAAACTCCAGTTGAAGGTCTGCATGATCTGCACAACGGTGTTGCACACGAGGATCACGGTACCGGCCTTGACGATATACGCCCAGCCGCGGCTGCACATGGAGAGGAATGCACGCTTGATGGAGGGAAGTTTATATTCGGGCAGCTCGATGATGAAGAAGGACTTGCGGTTCTTGTGACCGGCGATCTTGTTGACGAGCACCGCACCCACAAGGATCAGCGCAATGCCCACGAAGTACATCATGGTACCCACCCAGGAAGCACCCTCGAAGAAGGCGCCTGCGAAAAGGGCGATAACGGGAAGCTTTGCACCGCAGGGCATGAAGGGGGTCAGCATGGCGGTGGCACGGCGTTCACGCTCATTGCGGATGGTGCGGCATGCCATGACGCCGGGGATGGCACAGCCGGTGCCGATGACGAAGGGGATGACGGATTTGCCGGAAAGGCCGACCTTCTTGAAGATGGGGTCAAGCACAACGGTGGCACGGGCCATGTAGCCGCAATCCTCGAGGAGCGCGATCAGGAAGTACATGACCATGACGAGGGGCAGGAAGCCCACAACGGCTGCCACGCCGCCGATCACGCCATCCACAAGCAGCGCCTGCAGGATGGGCGCAGCGCCGGAAACAAGCTCGCCGACCCAGCCCTGGAAGGCCTCCAGCCAGCCCACGAGAAGGTCTGCCAGCCACACGCCGAGGCCGAGAGCACCGTCGGACTGGGAGATGTGGAACACGAGGAACATGACCGCCGCAAAGATGGCGATGCCGCCGATGGGATGGGTAAGAACGGCGTCGATCTTATCCTGCACGTTCTTATCCCTGGTAAGCACTTTGCGCTTTTCCACGGAAGAGACGATCTTGTTCACAAACTCGAAGCGCTTGCGGTCTGCCGCTTCCACGGCAGCTTTGTCGGTCAGGTCCACATTGCCCTGATGATACAGAGCACTCTGCCCCTTGCCAAGCAGCGCAACGGCAGCGGCGACCACTTCCTTAAGGCCTTCGCCGGTGGTGGAGGTGGTATGGATCACGGGGCAGCCCAGCTTATCGGAAAGGGCATTTACATCGATGCTGGTCTGCTTTTTTTCGTTGATATCGTGCTTATTGAGCGCTACCACAACGGGGATCCCCAGTTCAAGGAGCTGCGTGGTGAAAAACAGGCTGCGGCTCAGGTTGGTGGCATCCACGATGTTGATGATGGCATCGGGGTGCTCGTTCTTCACGTAGCCGCTGGTGATGCTCTCTTCAGAGGTAAAGGGAGACATGGAGTAAGCGCCGGGAAGGTCAACGGCAACAAGATCCTTGTCGGCCACATAGGCTTTCCTGATGGCAGCTTCTTTTTTGTCAACGGTAACGCCTGCCCAGTTGCCCACCTTTTCGTTGCGTCCGGTCAGGGCATTGTACATGGTGGTCTTACCGGAGTTGGGGTTGCCTGCGAAAGCAATTCTCATGGGGAATTCCTCCTTCTTGGGTTCGTGTTTTCTTCCGTCATATTTCAAGTTAGATTCAGCTAACCGATATCCAAATTTTTTGGGTTAGATTTCACTAACCCATCCTTGAAAAGAGAGCGGCGCTCTGCGCTGCGCCGCCTTTGCATCAGACGATGATCGCTTCAGCCAGTTGGTTATCGATATTGTACCTGCCATCCTTGATGGAAACGGTGCAGCCGCCTTTTCTTCTTGCCACCACGGTAATAGGTTCGCCGCTGTAGCAGCCAAGGGAGAACAGGAAGGAGTTGAGCTCCTCGTCATCGGTATCGATCCGTTGGATCAGGTATTCTTTTCCTTCTTCTGCAAGTACCAGATTCATATCTATCACCCTGTTCGGAATAATGTTGAAAGCATGTGGTTCGCATCAACTAACCACCGGTCAAAAAATATAGTTAGCATCAACTAACTCCTTGCATATCATATATCTGCTGCCGCATTTTGTCAATACCTTTTGTAAACATTTCATGAATGCAGCAGCATCCCGTCATTTGCCGGTGCGGATCTGCGCCACACGGTAGCCAAGCTGTTCCACGGTCACCTTCAGAAGGGCATCCGGCACTTCGCTGCTGTAGGATACGCAAGCCCTTTTCTTTTTGTAGCTGACCTTTGCGGCGACGCCCTCAAGGCGGTTCAGTGCATTTTCGATGCGGATCTCGCAGTTTTCGCAGTGCATGCCGTCGATGAGCAGCGTTTTTTCGCCGATTTTCGCCCCTGTAAGGGTTTTCTTATCCCGGATGGTATTGCTGCCGCTGCCGCAGCAGCCGCCGCCCTTAAAGTGCTTTTTGACCCGAAAAACCGCAGCCGCAAGTATGAGCACCAGGATGCCGCCGATCACATAGTCCGCCATGAAAGATCCCTTTCGTTTGCTTCATTTTTAGTTAGTATATTCTAACTTTCAGCATCAGTATACGGCATGCCGGCGGAAATGTCAAGAAATGGGCAGCGTTTTGATACCCTCCGTGCCCCCGCTGTGAATTTCAGGGTTGTTCTTCCAGCAATTCCATCCTTTCAATATCGGCGATTTTGATCACCTCACAGCTAACAAGAATGGCGCTGTCCTCATAAAATTCATCGTTGAACAGACCGGTGCGAACAGACCCGTCCTTGAAGAAGATCCTGACGAACCGATCATACATATCTGCATATTGCTTATGAAACGCTTCACTTACTTCATACATAATGACACCTGCAAATCGGGACTTTTTGCGCCCCTTACCGGTCCGTCTTGGAAAAAACGCCCCACAAGGAAAAAATGATTCCCGCAAGAAGCAAAATAAAGCCTATTATGACCACCGGGAACAATCCGAGATTCTATACAGTTTGCCAGTATCTTCCCAATTGGGTATTCCATTCGGTCGTGTTCTCCATGCTCATGCTTGCAAGCAATGCCGAACAGATCACCGTCAATACGCCTGTGATCTCAAATCCGATCCCTGCAACAATCTTTTTCATTCCGGTCAACCTCCGCCGTTTTAAGTTGGGTTCATGCGTTTATGGGCGCAGCCCTTTTAGGGGCATCCCATTAAAAAAACATCGCCGCAAAACGAATCCATTCCGGGCAACTGCATCGTCATCGTCGGTCGGAATATCGACGGATATGCCTTCCTCCTCTTCCTTGCATTTACCCAAAAGCGATCCATTTTGCGGTCGAAGAGTCTAAAAAGGCAAGACCGGTTCTATCAGCAGGCGTGTGGTCGAAGGAATAGTGGTGCTATTTCAAGACCGCACAACATACTGATAGGGCCGGTATTGCCTTTCTTAGACCGATGTTTTCTTAACGGGATGCCCCTTTC
>JAFSEB010000007.1 GCA_017435905.1 Clostridia bacterium
AACCCGCCTAAACGATTTGGACAGACTTTTTAAGCGTATTTACGAGGACATGGTCAACGGCGTAATCAATGAGACCCGTTTCAAAATGTTGTCCGAGGACTACGAAAAGGAACAGGAAGAACTGCGACAGAAGATTGCTATACTCGAAGAGGAAATTCAAAATCACGAAGACCAAGTGGAGAACGTTGATAAGTTCATCCAACAAGCGAAGAAGTATCTGCATCTGGAAAAGCTGACACCGACCGTCTTGAACGATATGGTCAATGCCGTATATGTTCACGCACCGGACAAATCAAGCGGACACAGAGTGCAGGATGTAGAAATCAGTTATAACTACATCGGTATTCTTCCCGCCAATTTACTCTATGACATTCAAAAGGGAAAAACGGCATGACGAATCATGCCGTTTCCCCAAAACTTATTATACTGTCTTATTGGAACGCCCCCTCCGGGAACTCTTTTTATGTTTGTGGTATAATTATATTATCATAAATGATTCACCACAAGGGAGGTGCCCCATGCCCTTTACCATCATCAGGCAGGATATCACAAGAATGAAAGTGGATGCCATCGTCAATGCGGCGAACACGGGCCTTCGCATGGGCGGTGGCGTGTGCGGCGCTGTTTTCCGTGCCGCAGGCATGGGCGAGATGATCGCCGCCTGCGCTGCAGTCGGCGGCTGCAAGACCGGCGGCGCCGTTATCACGCCCGGTTTCAAACTCGATGCGAAATACGTCATCCATGCCGTGGGTCCCGTCTATCAGGATGGTACCAAAGGGGAGGCGGCGCTGCTTCGCAGCTGCTACCTGAGCGCACTGCGGCTTGCAAAGGAAAACAAGTGCGCATCCATCGCATTTCCGCTTATTTCAAGCGGCATTTACAGCTACCCGAAAGCGGAGGCATTCGGCATTGCCGCTGCCGCCATTGCGGATTTCCTTTCGGAGAACGAAATGGATATCTACCTTGCGGTGTTCGATAAGGCGGCGCTTTCCGTATCGGAAACGCTGATGGGGGAAGTGAAACGCTTTGTTGACGAAAACTATGTGGCGGAGCAGACGGAGTACTATTCCCGCAGCATGTCCGAGGCGCTGCTGGAACGGGCGATGGATCTTGAAGCCTGCATGCCGGCGGTGCAGTCGGTGAAGGCTGCAGGCAGGGCTAAAAAGGCTGCAGCCGCAAAGGCGAACAAAAGCCTTGAATCCATGATATGCGATCTTGATGAATCCTTTTCGGAAACGCTGCTGCGCCTGATCGACAAAACCGGCGAGAGCGATGCGGCGGTCTACAAGCGTGCCAATATCGACAGGCGCCATTTTTCCAAAATCAGAAGCAACCCTGCCTATGTGCCCTCCAAGCGCACGGTGCTTGCCTTTGCGGTGGCGCTGCACCTTTCCGTTGAGGAGACGAAGGACCTTCTGTCCCGTGCCGGCTTTGCCCTTTCACGCAGCCATAAGATGGATGTGATCGTGGAATACTTCATCCGCAGCGGCAATTACGATATCCAAACCATCAACCAGGTGCTCTTCGGGTACGATCAGCCCCTTCTCGGTGGCTGAGAATTGTCGCCTGCCATGCGACCAAAGCGCAGCGAAAATGCGCTATCCTGTTTGCAGAGAAAAAACAGGAGGGATATAACATGGCAACCAACATCACAGAACTCGTTTTCATTCTTGACCGCAGCGGCTCCATGGCAGGATTGGAGGGTGATACCATCGGCGGCTATAACGCTATGCTGCAGAAGCAGCGTGAGCTTCCCGGAGAGGTACGGGTGACCACCGTGCTTTTCGATGACAAGGTGGAGGTGCTCCACGACAGGATCGACCTTCGTGCCGTCTCGCCCATCACGGAAAAGGAATATTTCGTGCGCGGTTCCACGGCGCTGCTTGACGCTGTGGGCATGACCATCAGCAAGATCGGCAACGTGCAGAAGCACACAGCCCCCGAATACCGTGCGGATAAGGTGCTCTTCGTTATCATCACCGACGGCATGGAGAACGCCTCAAGGGAATACGATTACGATGCCGTGAAGCACATGGTGGAACGGCAGAAAAATCGCTACGGCTGGGAGTTCATCTTCCTCGGTGCGAATATGGATGCGGCGAAAACGGCGGTGCGCTTCGGCGTCAGCGCAAACAGGGCGCAGAGCTACCATGCGGACAGCAGGGGAGCGCAGCTCAATTACCGGGTCGTGGCGAAAGCAGCCTGCGAATTCCGGGAAAAGGGGCGTGTATCCGAGGATTGGAGCCGGGAGATCGACCGGGATTACCGTGAGCGGTCCGTGAACCTGCCGCATTTCCTTCATGATCGGGAACGCATGAATCATAATAAATAAGAAAGATTCTCTTTTTTACGGGAAACGGCATCCATGTGGATGCCGTTTTTGCATGCGAAAAAAAGGGAAGGGGAATCCCTTTTGTCTTTACAAAGCGAATGCGAAATTGTATAATGGTATGCGAATAGGTATTACCTTTTGGTCGATATCTTCTTTTGTGATGGAAAGGGGTGACATCATATGGCGCAGCATATGACGCAGGAAAGCCATTCTGTCCGGACACGTCTTCTTGAAGCTTTGACGGAGGGCGTTTTTGCGGATGCACAGCGTCTTCCTGCCGAAAGCGAGCTTGCGGCGCAGCTCGGGATCAGCCGTACCCAGCTTCGTGACAGCCTTGCGACCCTTGAACGGGAGGGCTTTATCACCCGAAGGCAGGGCATCGGTACCGTGATCAACCGCCACGTGCTTTCCGTTGCAAACCGAATGGATATCGAAGTGGAATTTATGGACATGGTGCGCCAGAGCGGCAAAACGCCCGGCGTTGCTTTTGTCCGAACCGAAATGACCGCATGTGAAGCGCATGCGGCCGGGTGC
This sequence comes from Clostridia bacterium, assembly GCA_017435905.1. Classification (GTDB taxonomy): domain Bacteria; phylum Bacillota; class Clostridia; order Christensenellales; family CAG-138; genus UBA1685. Next base: position 2,867 of record JAFSEB010000007.1, read on the forward strand.
CTTAAAATCGAACAGGGAGAAATGATCCTGAAGGTGAGCCGTCTTGTGACCGCAGACGGTGCTCCTGCCGTCTATTGCGAGGATCATGTGCCGTACGGCCTGATAAAGCGGCCCATTTTGGGGGCGAACTTTAACCGGCCGATTTTTGATTTTTTGCGGGAATTCTGCGAAACGGAGCCCTTTATGGACCTGACGGACGTGCACCCCTCGGCGGCGGATGCCTCCCTTGCGGCGCTGTTCCGTGTTTCGCAGGGCACGCCGCTGCTTTTCCTTGATGAGGTGGATTACGACATCGAAGGGAAGCCCATCCTTTACAGCGCACAGTATTATATTGAAGGCGGTGTCAGTCACACCGTTATGCGCAAAAAGCTCTGATACACACGGAAACCATTTTTAAAATTTATATAAAAGGAGTCAGCATGAAAAAAATCGCGGTTCTTATGGGAAGCGACAGCGATCTGCCCGTTGTCAAGGCGGCTTTTGCTGTGTTTAAGGAATACGGCGTGCCGTATGAAGCGCATGTGATGAGCGCACACCGCTCCCCGGAAGCGGTACGGGATTTCACCGTATCCGCCAGGGAAAAGGGCTTCGGCGCCATCATTGCGGCGGCGGGAAAGGCTGCCCACCTTGCAGGCGCCGTGGCTGCAAACACCACGCTGCCCGTTATCGGCATCCCTGTCAAATCCTCCACCCTTGATGGGCTTGATGCTCTGCTTGCCACCGTACAGATGCCCTCCGGCATGCCCGTTGCCACCGTTGCCATCGACGGTGCGCACAATGCGGCGCTCCTTGCGGTGCAGATGCTTGCCATTGAGGATGCGGACATTGCAAAGAAGCTTGCCGCCAAGCGGGAAGCCATGAAGGCGCAGATCGCAGAAAAGGATGCGAAGCTGCAAAAAGAACTTGAAATGTTTTGAGGTGAGAATATGATGCATACCGATAAGATCCATGAAGAATGCGGCGTGTTCGGCGTTTATTCCCCCGAACGTACCGATGTGGCATCCCTTGCATATTATGCGCTGTTTGCGCTGCAGCACAGGGGACAGGAAAGCTGCGGCATCGTTGTGAACGATGACGGCGTTTTCACCTCCCATAAAGATAAGGGCCTTGTGAGCGAGGTCTTTACCGCAGAGCGCATCAAAAAGCTCGGCGAGGGCAACATCGGCGTAGGCCATGTGCTTTACGGCACCGCCGCCGGCCGTGACCGCAGCAACGCACAGCCCATCGTGGTCAACCACCGCAAGGGCCGCATGGCCATCGGCCACAACGGCAGCCTTGTGAACGGGCAGGAACTGCGTGAGGAACTGGAGCTTGGCGGCGCCATTTTCCACTCCACCTCCGATGCGGAGATCATCGCCTACCTGATCGTGCAGGAGCGCCTGCGCACCGGCTCCATCGAGGAAGCGGCTGCCAACGCCATGGAACGCCTTGAGGGCGCATATTCCATCGTGCTCACTTCCCCCACGAAGCTCATCGGCATCCGTGATCCCCACGGCTTCCGTCCGCTCTGCCTTGGCAAAACACGGCACGGTGCTTATGTTCTCGCCTCCGAGACCAGCGGCCTTGATGCTTCCGGTGCGGAATACATCCGTGATATCGAGCCCGGCGAGATCGTGGTCATCGACAAAAACGGCATCAATTCCATCACACGGCACTGCAACAAGTGCGAATCGAGCCTGTGTGTGTTTGAATTCATCTACTTCTCCCGTCCGGACTCCATGGTGGACGGCAGCAGCGTCCACGTGGCACGCCAGCGTGCCGGCGCATTCCTTGCCCTTGAGCACCCCGTGCAGGCGGATATCGTCATCGGCGCACCGGACAGCGGCCTTGATGCGGCACTCGGCTTTGCAAGGCAGTCCGGTATCCCCTATGATATCGGCCTTCTGAAGAACAAATACATCGGCCGCACCTTCATTTCTCCCACGCAGGCCATGCGTGAGGATCAGGTGCGCATCAAGCTCAATGCCATCCGTCCGGTGCTGGAAGGCAAGCGTGTGGTTCTGGTGGATGACTCCATCGTCCGCGGCACCACCAGCCGCCGCACCGTGAAGATGATCCGTGATGCGGGCGCCAAGGAAGTGCATATGCGCATCTCCTCGCCGCCGTTCGTGAATCCCTGCTTCTACGGCACGGATATCGACTCCAAGGAAAACCTCATCGCCAATAACCACACCATTGATGAGATCGCCGAAATTATCGGCGCAGACAGCCTTGGCTTCCTGAGTATTGAAAGCGTGACCAAACTTGCGGTGGACTGCAAGCGCAAGTTCTGTACCGCCTGCTTCGGCGGCGCATACCCGACCCGTGAGCCTTCTGCAAACAACGACCGTTATGCAACCAAAATCAGCGAGAAAGAGGGGAACAAATAATGGCAAGCAAGAAAGACAGCCACAGCGAAAGCTACCGCGCCGCGGGCGTGGATATCGAAGCAGGCTACAAAGCTGTTGAACTGATGAAAAAGCACGTTGCCCGCACGATGATCCCGGGCGTGGTCTCCGACCTCGGCGGCTTCGGCGGCCTCTTCATGCCGGACCTTTCCGGCATCCGTGAGCCTGTTCTTGTAAGCGGCACGGACGGCGTGGGCACCAAGCTCAAGATCGCCTTTCTGATGGATAAGCATGATACCGTGGGCATCGACTGCGTGGCCATGTGCGTCAACGATGTTGCCTGCGCAGGTGCCAAGCCCCTTTTCTTCCTTGATTACGTTGCCGTTGGCAAGAACGAGCCCGAGCGTGTCGCTGCCATCGTTTCCGGCGTGGCGGAAGGCTGCGTGCAGGCAGGCTGCGCCCTCATCGGCGGCGAAACTGCGGAAATGCCCGGCTTTTACGATGAAAAGGAATATGACCTTGCCGGTTTCTCCGTGGGCCTTGGCGACAAGAGCCGCCTTCTGACCGGCGAAAGCGTGCAGGAAGGCGATGCCATCATCGCCATGGCGTCCTCCGGCGTACATTCCAACGGCTTCTCCCTTGTCAGGCGTGTGTTTGACGTGGAGAACCGTGACCTCAGCGTTTATTCCGAAGAACTCGGCGCCACCATCGGCGAAACGCTGCTGACCCCCACCCGAATTTATGTCAAGCCCCTCCTTGGTCTCATGGAAAAGGTGAACGTGAAGGCGGCTGCCCATATCACCGGCGGCGGCTTCTATGAGAATATCCCGCGCTGCCTGCCCGAAGGCCTTGCGGCGAAGGTCTCCCGCAATGCGGTGGAAGTGCTGCCCGTATTCAACATGATCCAAAAGCTCGGCAATGTGCCGGAGCGTGACATGTTCAACACCTTCAACATGGGCGTCGGCATGACGGTCGTCGTTCCTGCCACGGAAGCCGATGCTGCCATCCGTGCGCTGAAGGAAAGCGGCGTGCACGCCTATGCGCTCGGTGAAGTGGTGAAGGGCGAGGGCGTCGAAATATGCTGAAAAAGCGCATTGCGGTGCTCGTCAGCGGCGGCGGCACCAACCTTGAAGCGCTGCTCAAGGCGGAACGAAGCGGCATGATCCCCCACGGGGAGATCGTGTTGGTCATCGCCTCAAACAGCGCAGCTTATGCGCTCAAGCGTGCGGAAAACTACGGCGTGCCCCATGCGGTGGCAGAGAAAAAAGCGCTCGGTGCGGAAGGCTTTGAAGCACGCATCGAGGCGCTGCTTGCGGAATACAGGGTGGATGTGATCATCCTTGCAGGCTTCCTCAGCATCCTGAGCGCCGCATTTACCGGCCGCTGGAAGGAGCGCATCATCAACGTGCACCCCTCTTTGATCCCCTCCTTCTGCGGAGCGGGCGCCTACGGGCTGAAGGTGCATGAAATGGCCCTTTCCTACGGGGTGAAGGTCACAGGCGCCACGGTGCATTTTGTGAACGAAGTGCCCGACGGCGGCAGGATCATCCTGCAGAAAGCGGTGGAAGTGAAGGAAAACGACACGCCCGAGACGCTGCAGCGCCGGGTGATGGAAGAAGCGGAATGGAAGCTTTTGCCTGCGGCAGCGGAGCTTGTTTGCCGGGCACTTGCGGAAGGAAAGGAGATTTAATCAACCATGAAAACACTTGATCTTGCAACGATCCTCCGTGAAAACGGTTATGTGGGCCGCGGCGTGCTGATGGGCAAAAGCCCCTCCGGCAAGAGCGCAGCCATGGCATATTTCATTATGGGCCGCAGCGAAAACAGCCAGAACAGGGTCTTCGTGCCCCGTGGCGAAGAACTGCAGATCTACCCCTTTGACGAGAGCAAGGTGGAAGACCCGAGCCTCATCATCTACTGGCCCGTCCGTATTTGTGATAACAATACCATCGTCACCAACGGCGACCAGACCGACACCGTTTACGACTTCCTCAAGGAAGGCAAGAGCTTTGAAGAAGCGCTCCGCACCCGCTGCTTTGAGCCGGATGCCCCCAACTTCACCTCCCGCATCAGCGGCATGATGACCGTTGAGGGGGAGGAGTGCTCCTACAAGCTTTCCATCCTCAAAAGTGCGGATGCGGAGGGCAGCGCATGCCTGCGCCAGACCTTCGAATACGAAAAGCCCATCAACGGCCTTGCCCATTTCATCCACACCTATCAGACTGACGGCAAGCCCCTGCCTGCCTTTGCCGGCGAGCCGGAGCAGGTGGAGATCCCCGAGACCGCAAACGAGCTTTGCGACATCCTCTGGGAGAATCTCGATCCCCGTTATAAGATCTCCCTTTTCGTCCGCTATATCGATCTTGCGACCGGTACCAGCGAGACCTGCCTTGTGAACAAGCATACCAATTAAGGAGGACGGCATGAAAGAACTTGAACTGAAATACGGCTGCAACCCGAACCAGAAACCCGCCCGTGTGCTGATGGATGAAGGCGAACTGCCCATCAAGGTGCTCAACGGCCGCCCCGGCTATATCAACCTGCTCGATGCCCTCAACGGCTGGCAGCTTGTGAAGGAACTCAAGGAAGCCCTCGGCCTGCCTGCCGCCACTTCCTTCAAGCATGTAAGCCCTGCCGGCGCCGCCGTGGGCGTAAAGCTCAGCGACACCCTCAAGAAGATCTACTTTGCGGAAGGCATCGAAGGCCTTGATGAATCCCCCCTTGCATGCGCCTATGTGCGTGCCCGCGGTGCGGACAGAATGTCCTCCTTCGGCGATTTCATCTCCCTTTCCGATGTGTGCGATGCGGCGACCGCCCGTGCCATCAAGCCCGAGGTATCCGACGGCGTCATCGCCCCCGGCTATGAACCCGAAGCCCTTGAAATCCTCAAGTCCAAGCGCAAGGGCAACTATACCATCCTTGAGATCGACCCGGACTATGTGCCTGCCCCCGTGGAACGCAAGCATGTGTTCGGCATCACCTTTGAACAGGGCCGCAACAACGCCGTGTTCGGCGAGGAGACCTTTGCCAACATGGTCACCGCCAGGAAGGATCTTTCCGAGGAAGCCAAGCGTGACCTGATCCTTTCCCTGATCACCCTTAAGTACACCCAGTCCAACTCCGTCTGCTTTGCCAAGGACGGACAGACCATCGGCGTCGGCGCCGGTCAGCAGTCCCGTATCCACTGCACCCGCATCGCCGGCAACAAGGCGGATCTTTGGCATCTTCGCCAGCATGAAAAGGTGCTTTCCCTGCCCTTCCTGCCCACCGTGGGCCGCCCGGACCGTGACAACGCCGTCGATATCTACCTTTCCGAAGATGCGGATGACGTGCTGGCGGACGGCCGCTGGCAGAACCTGTTCTCCGAACAGCCCGCCCCCTTCACCAAGGAAGAAAAGCGTGCCTACCTTGACAGCCTTTCCGGCGTAGCCCTCGGCAGCGATGCGTTCTTCCCCTTCCCGGACAACATCGAGCGTGCAAAGCGCAGCGGCGTCAGCTATATCGTGCAGCCCGGCGGCTCCGTGCGTGACGATCTTGTCATCAAGGCCTGTGACGATTACGGCATGGCAATGGCCTTCACCGGTCTGCGCCTGTTCCACCATTAATTCCTTTTTGAAGGAGGCCACGACAACATGAAGATCATGGTCATCGGCGGCGGTGGGCGTGAGCATGCGCTCATCAAAGCCATCAAAAAGAACCCGGAGGTAACGGAGATCTTTGCTCTGCCCGGCAACGGCGGCATCGCAGCGGATGCTGTCTGCGTGCCGATCGGTGCAAAGGACCTTGACGCCATCTGCGAATTTGCAAAGGCGAATGCCATCGATTTTGCCGTTGTGGCGCCGGATGATCCCCTTGCCCTCGGTGCGGTGGACAGGCTGCATGCCCTCGGCATCCCCTGCTTCGGTCCCGATGCCAAGGCAGCGGAGATCGAAAGCAGCAAGGTGTTCGCCAAAAACCTGATGAAGAAATACGGCATCCCCACCGCCGCATACGAGGTCTTTACCGATGCGGAGGCGGCGCTTGCCTATCTTGAATCTGCCGATATGCCCATCGTCATCAAGGCGGACGGGCTTGCCCTCGGCAAGGGCGTCATCATCGCCGAAACGCTGCAGGAAGCAAAGGAAGCCATCGCTTCCATCATGTGCGAAAAGAAATTCGGCGAAAGCGGCAGCCGTGTGGTGGTGGAGGAATTCCTCACCGGCCCCGAAGTGTCCGTACTTTCCTTTACCGACGGCGAGACCGTCGTGCCCATGGTATCTTCCATGGACCACAAGCGTGCCCTTGACGGCGATAAGGGTCTCAACACCGGCGGCATGGGCACCGTTGCCCCGAACCCCTACTATACGGAAGAAGTGGCAAAGCGCTGCATGGAAGAGATCTTCCTGCCCACCGTCCGTGCCATGAAGGAAGAGGGAAGACCCTTCAAGGGCTGCCTCTATTTCGGCCTGATGGTCACGGAAAAGGGGCCGAAGGTCATCGAATACAACTGCCGCTTCGGCGATCCCGAAACGCAGGTGGTGCTGCCCCTTTTGAAGAGCGATCTTCTTTCCGTCATGATGGCGGTGGAAGAAGGCCGCCTTGCGGAGATCCCCGTGGAGTTTTCCGAGGATTCCGCCTGCTGCCTTGTGCTCGCTTCCGGCGGCTATCCCGGCAGCTATGAAAAGGGAAAGGCGCTCACCTTCACCGAAAACGAAGCGCTGCAAAATGCCACCGTTTATCATGCCGGCACAAAGCTCGCCCCGGACGGCAGCCTTGTGACCTCCGGCGGCCGTGTGCTTGGCGTCACGGCGACCGCCCCCACGCTGAAGGAAGCGGTGGAAAAAGCCTATGAAGCCGCAAAGGGCATTTCCTTTGAAGGCGTTTACCACAGAAACGACATCGGCTCCCGCGCCCTCAAGGCCCTTGCCGAATAAAGGAGACGTATGGTTTACCGTATTTTTGTAGAAAAGAAACCCGCTCAGGCGAATGAGGCCAAAGGGCTTCTCGGTGAGCTTCGCAGCCTTCTTGGCCTTGAAAACATCACGGCGCTGCGCCTTTTCAACCGCTATGACGTGGAAGGCGTTACGGAAGAACTCTTCCGTCAGTGCGTGACAAATGTGTTTTCCGAACCCCCGGTGGATGATACTTTCGATCGGCTGCCCGAAGCCGGTGCCGCCGCCGTATTTGCGGTGGAATCCCTGCCCGGTCAGTTCGATCAGCGTGCGGACTCCGCCAGCCAGTGCATCCAGCTGATCTCCCAGGGTGAAAGACCCCTTGTGAAGGCGGCGAAGGTGTACATGCTCTTTGGCGAAGTGGATGAAAAGACCCTTGCCGCCGTGAAGCAGTATGTCATCAACCCCGTGGAGTGCCGTGAAGCCTCCCTTGAAGAAGCGGAGACCCTCAAGGCGGAATTCGCCGTTCCCGAATCCGTGGAAACGGTGGAAGGCTTCATTTCCCTCGATGCAGAGGGCATGAAGGCGCTCCATAAAAAGCTGGGCCTTGCCATGGATCTTGATGACCTTGCATGCTGCCGTGAATACTTTGCATCCGAGCACCGTGATCCCACCATCACGGAGATCCGTGTGCTTGATACCTATTGGTCCGATCATTGCCGCCACACCACCTTCGGCACCCGCCTTGAGGAGATCGGCTTTGACCATCCCCGTGCGCAGGAGACCTATGAGCGGTATCTTACCATCCGCAGGGAGATGGGCGCCAGCAAGCCCGTCACGCTGATGGATATCGCCACCCGTGCCGCAAAATACCTGAAAGCCACAGGTCAGCTCAAGCGCCTTGACGAATCCGACGAGATCAACGCCTGCACGGTGAAGATCGACGTGGAGACCGACAACGGCACTGAGCCCTGGCTGCTCCTTTTCAAAAACGAGACCCACAACCACCCCACGGAGATCGAGCCCTTCGGCGGCGCTGCCACCTGCGTGGGCGGCGCTATCCGCGATCCCCTTTCCGGCCGCAGCTATGTCTATCAGGCCATGCGTGTGACCGGTGCGGCGAATCCCCTGCGTCCCGTGGCGGAAACGCTGCCCGGCAAACTGCCCCAAAGGAAGATCGTCACCACCGCTGCGGCGGGCTACAGCTCCTACGGCAACCAGATCGGCCTTGCAACGGGCCTTGTGGATGAGATCTATCACGAAGGCTATGCCGCAAAGCGTATGGAGATCGGCGCTGTTGTGGGCGCTGCGCCTGCGGCGAACGTGCGCCGTGAGGTGCCCGTCCCCGGCGATGTGGTCATCCTGCTCGGCGGCCGCACCGGCCGTGACGGCTGCGGCGGTGCCACCGGCTCCTCCAAATCCCACGATACCAGCTCCATCGAGACCTGCGGTGCGGAAGTGCAGAAGGGCAATGCTCCCGAAGAGCGCAAGCTGCAGCGCCTGTTCCGCAATAAGGAAGCTGCAAGGCTCATCAAGCGCTGCAACGACTTTGGCGCCGGCGGCGTGAGCGTTGCGGTGGGCGAACTGGCGGAAAGCCTTGCCATCAACCTTGATGCGGTACCGAAAAAGTACGAAGGTCTTGACGGCACGGAGCTTGCCATCAGCGAATCCCAGGAGCGCATGGCTGTGGTCGTTGCGGCGGAGGATGCCGCACGCTTTGCCGCCCTCGCTTCCGAAGAAAACCTTGAATCCACCATCGTTGCCACAGTTACCGATAACGGCCGCATGACCATGGACTGGAAGGGTGCACGCATCGTGGATCTTTCCCGTGCATTCCTTGATACCAACGGCGCACCCAAGCGTGCAAAGGCCCATGTGAACGCTCCGAAGGAAATGGCGAAGCGCCCCGTGGGCAGCTTTAAGGAAAGCTGTCTTGCCATGGCGGGGGATCTCAATATCTGCTCCAAGCGCGGCCTTTCCGAGCGCTTTGACTCCACCATCGGCGCAGGCAGCGTGCTGATGCCCTTTGGCGGCAAACGCCAGCGCACCCCTGCCCAGGCAATGGCGGCGAAGATCCCCGTGCGCTTTGGCGATACCAATACCTGTTCCGTGATGGCATGGGGCTTTGATCCCTTTGCAAGCGAGTGCGATCCTTACCGTGCCGCCTATAACGCCGTGGTGCAGTCCGTGGCGAAGGTGGTGGCGGCAGGCGCACCCATCGCCAACGCATACCTTACCTTCCAGGAATACTTTGAAAAGCTGGGCGAAAAGGCAGAACGCTGGGGCAAGCCCACGGCGGCGCTCCTTGGCGCCTTTGCGGCACAGCTTGACCTTGGCATCGCAGCCATCGGCGGCAAGGATTCCATGTCCGGTTCCTTCAACGATATCGATGTGCCGCCCACGCTGGTCTCCTTCGCCATTTCCACCGGAAAGGTGACGGATATCATCACCCCCGAATTCAAGAAGGCGGGCGCACCCGTTTACGCCGTCACCGCACAGTGCGATGAGGACGGCTTCATCAAGCCCGAAAGCATGAAAGCCTGCTTCAAGGCGGTGGAGGAAGCCATCGCAGCGAAGAAGGCTGTGAGCGTGTATGTTGTCGGTCACGGCGGCCCTGCGGAAGCGGTGCTCAAGATGTGCATCGGCAACGGCTTCGGCTTCAAATTTGCCGAGGGCGTCTGCAAGGATTGCGCATTCCAGAAGAAAGCCCTCAGCTTCATCGTGGAAACCACCGGCGAGGAAATCGAAAACGGCGTGCTCCTCGGTCATGTCACGGAGGAAGCGGTGCTTGCCTTCGGCGATGAGAGCGTTTCCCTTGAAGAGGTGGAAGCGGTCTACGAAAACAAGCTCGAAAGCGTTTTCAGCTGCAATATCGAACAGGAAAAAGCGGTGCTTCCCAAGCCCTCCTACAAGGCATCCGAGTGGAAGAAGCCCACGATCCTCACCGCAAAGCCCAAGGCGCTTATCCCGGTGTTCCCGGGCACCAACTGCGAATACGATGCAGCCCGTGCCTTTGAGCGTGCCGGCATCGAAGCGGATATCCTCGTGCTTCGCAACCTGAAGGCAGGGGACGTGGCGGACAGCGCAAGGGAATTTGCATGCCGTGCAAAAGGATCGCAGATCATCTTCATTCCCGGCGGCTTCTCCGGCGGCGACGAACCGGACGGCTCCGGCAAGTTCATCACCGCCTTCTTCCGCAATCCTATGATCACGGAGGCGGTCAACGAGCTTCTCAGGAACCGTGACGGCTTGATGTGCGGTATCTGCAACGGTTTCCAGGCGCTCATCAAGCTCGGCCTCATCCCCTACGGCGAGATCCGTGATGCATCGGCGGAAAGCCCCACGCTTACCTACAACATCATCGGCCGTCACCAGTCGAAGATCGTGCGCACCCGTGTTTGCTCCAACAAGTCCCCGTGGCTGATGCACACCGTGCCCGGCGAGGTGTACTCCGTGCCGATCTCCCACGGTGAGGGACGTATCCTCTGCAGCGAGGAAGAGCTTCGCACCCTTGCGGAAAACGGGCAGATCGCAACGCAGTATGTGGACCTTGCGGGCGAACCCACCATGGATGTGCAGTTCAACCCCAACGGTTCCGTTTGGGCGGTGGAAGGCCTCACCTCTCCCGATGGCCGTGTGCTCGGCAAAATGGGCCACACGGAGCGCATCGGCAAGGGCCTTTACAAGAATGTGGAGGGACAGTATGAAATGCAGCTGTTTACCTCCGCAGCGGAATATTTCAAGATCTGACGGCAATCCTCAAAACAGGATCGTTTCATAAGGAGGAATGGTCATGGCAACACTGATACGGGGAAAAGATGTGGCGGAAAAAGTGCTCGCCGAGGCAAAAGCCGAAGTGGATGCAATGCTTGCTGAGGGCGTTTTGCCCTGCCTGGCGGTCATCCTTGTGGGCGACGACCCTGCATCAAGAGTGTATGTAAACAAGAAAAAGGAAAAGTGTGCGGAACTTGGCATCCGCTCCCTTGAGTATAAGCTCCCTGCGGAAACATCGCAGGAAGAGCTTCTTGCCCTCATCGACACCCTCAATCACGATGCATCCGTGCACGGCATCCTTTGCCAGCTGCCGCTGCCCGGGCACCTTGATGAACAGGTGACCGTCAGGGCGGTAGCGAGGGAAAAGGATGTGGACGGCTTCACCTGCCTGATCTCGTCCGGTGCGGATGACCTGATGCCCTGCACCCCTTCGGGTGTGATGGAGATGCTCAAATTCGCAGGCATCTCGCCCCGGGGTAAAAAATGCTGCGTCATCGGCCGCAGCAACATCGTGGGCAAGCCCATGGCCATGCTGCTGCTTGCGGCGGACGGCACCGTCACGGTGTGCCATTCCAAAACGGAAAACCTGCCTGCCGTTACACGGGAAGCGGATATCCTCATCGCAGCGGTGGGGAAACCGCGCTTCGTGACGGCGGATATGGTCGGGGAAGGCGCCGTTGTGATCGATGTGGGCGTGAACCGGGGCGCAGACGGCAAGCTCGTGGGCGATGTGGATTTCGCCGCAGTGGAGCCGAAGGCTTCCTTTATCACCCCCGTACCCGGCGGCGTAGGCCCCATGACCATCGCCATGCTGATGAAAAATACGGTATGTGCCGCAAAGGCGCAGAGCCGCATATAACATTTGCCCCCCAATTTCGGAAAGGAGAAACTTTATGGCTTTTTACTACAAAGAACCCTCCCATACGTTCAGCGAGTACCTGCTGGTACCGGGTTATTCCTCTGCGGAATGCATCCCTGCGAACGTTTCCCTAAAAACGCCCATCACCCGTTTTAAGAAGGGCGAAAAACCTGCCATCGAGATGAATATCCCCCTCGTGAGTGCGGTCATGCAGTCCGTTTCCAACGACACCATGGCCATCGCCCTTGCGAAGGAGGGCGGCATCGCTTTCATTTACGGCTCCCAGACCATCGAGCGCCAGGCGGAGATGGTGCGCCGTGCCAAGAACTACAAGGCAGGCTTCGTGGTGAGCGATTCCAACATCCGCCCCGATCAGACACTGCAGGATGTGCTTGACCTGAAGGCCGAAAAGGGCCATTCCACCATGGCTGTTACCGATGACGGCACCGGCACCGGCAAATTCCTCGGCATCGTAACGAGCCGTGATTACCGTGTCAGCCGTATGGATAAGAGCACCCCCGTCAGCGAGTTCATGACCCCCGTGGAAAAAACCATCTATGCAGAGGAAGGCATCAGCCTGAAGGAAGCCAACGACATCATCTGGGATCACAAGCTCAACGCCCTCCCGGTGCTCGACAAGCAGGGCAACCTTGCTTCCTTCGTGTTCCGCAAGGACTATGACATCCACAAGGATAACCCCAACGAGCTTCTCGATGACCAGAAGCGCTACGTGGTCGGCGCAGGCGTCAATACCCGTGACTATGAAGAGCGCATCCCTGCCCTTGTGGAAGCGGGCGTGGATATCCTCTGCATCGACTCCTCCGAAGGCTTCTCCGAGTGGCAGAAGCGCACCCTCAGCTGGGTACGTGAAAAGTACGGCGACAAGGTAAAGATCGGCGCCGGCAACGTGGTGGATAAGGACGGCTTCCGCTTCCTGGCGGATGCAGGTGCGGATTTCGTGAAGATCGGCATCGGCGGCGGCTCCATCTGCATCACCCGTGAAACGAAGGGCATCGGCCGCGGTCAGGCTACCGCTGTCATCGAGGTCGCCGAGGCCCGTGACGAGTACTTCAGGGAGACCGGCATCTACGTGCCCATCTGCTCCGACGGCGGCATCGTGCAGGATTACCACATCACGCTGGCCCTTGCCATGGGCGCTGACTTCTGCATGCTGGGTCGTTACTTCGCCCGCTTTGACGAAAGCCCCACCAGCCGTGTTCTTATCAACGGCAACTACATGAAGGAATACTGGGGCGAAGGCTCTGCCCGTGCCCGCAACTGGCAGCGTTACGATATGGGCGGCGCAGCCAAGCTGTCCTTTGAAGAGGGCGTGGATTCCTACGTGCCCTATGCAGGCAGCCTTCGTGACAACGTAGGCCTTACCCTTTCCAAGGTGCGCTCCACCATGTGCAACTGCGGCGTGCTGACCATCCCCGATCTTCGTGAGAATGCGAAGCTCACCCTCGTATCCTCCGTCAGCATCGTGGAGGGCGGCGCCCACGACGTTATGCTCAAGGACCGTACCGGCTCTTTGTCGAAATAAAACGCATATAAAAAACGCCATCCGGCAGGATGGCGTTTTTTCTTGCTCTCAGTTTTTCTTTCGGCGCTGCAGCAGGGCGCCCAAAGTGCAGAAAAGGGCAAACACGGCAATGGAGATGATCCAGCCGTAGTGCAAAAACTGCGGGGGTTCATCCGCACGGAAGCCGCCGAAGAGCTCGCCGGCGGCAATGCCGGCAATGTAGCCGACGAGCGCCGCCGTGCTGAAGCGGTGCTTCCCGAAAACGGAAGGCACGAAGATGATGAGCGCAGCAAGGAAGAAAAAGTTCCTTGCGCTCCATTCCGGGGTGTAGAGGGCAGGGAAGGCGTAACGTGCCAAGCCGTATACCGCCGAAAGGGCGACAAACAGAAAAACGGGGAACAGTATCTTCTTTTTGTTCATTTTGCTATGCCTCCTGCATGTACCGTTCCGCCAAAAAGAGCGCATCCACCGTGGTGTGAAGGGCAAATGCAAGGCGGAAGGCGAGGGAAAGGGTAGGATCGTATTTGTTGTTCTCGATGGCGTTGACGGTCTGCCTTGAAACGCCGCAGAGGGCGGCAAGCTGATCTTGTGAAATGCCGGCAGTCTTTCTCAGTTCACGGATGCGGTTTTCCACTTTAACCACCAAACCTTTTTTTGTTGATGAAAAGCAGCACCGCAAATACCGCAGCGATCAATGAAAGCAGCAGAAAGGGCGGAAGCCCTTCTGCGCTTTGCCCTTCAAGAAACAGGATGCATGCATTGCGAAGGGCAGCGGCACCGAGCACGCAGAGCGTGACGACGAATGTGCCGGCGGCGGTTTTTCCCAAAATGAACTTTTGCCGTTCATCCCCCTCTTTGGAAAGGGCGGCGACCATCAGCACGGTGACGGCAGCGGCAACCGCAAACAGGATGGGCGCAAGGATCGCCGTAAGGCTCATATGCAGTTCCTCCTTGATGTCAAATACTTTTTACATCCATAGCATATACGGAAACGGTACGAATGTCAAATCCTTTTTACAAAAAGGAAGATTGCATCCTTTGCCGCCCGGTGGTACCATAAAGAAAAAAGGAGGCGGAACGGATGGATCTCATCACACAGCTGAACGCCTATATCCCGGAGGATGACAGGGAGGCGCAGGAAAAGGAAATGATCCTTTCCTATGTGAAACAGCATCCCGATACGGTGCTTTTCCGTGAAAACCTTGCGGCGCACTTTACAAGCTCCGCCTTTATCGTCAATGCGGCGGCGGATAAAATGCTCATGGTGCACCACACACAGCGGGGCGTGTGGGCGTGGCCCGGCGGCCATGCGGACGGGGAGAGCGATCTTGCCCTTGTGGCAAGGAAGGAGGCGGAGGAGGAGACCGGTATCCGCAGCCTGCAGCTGATTTCACCTGTGCCCGTATCCCTTGATGTGCTGCATGTGCACGGCCATGTGAAAAAGGGAAAGTGGGTGAACGCCCATCTGCACCTGACAACGGCATATTTGTTCCTTGCGGATGAAACGGCGCCCCTTTGGGTCAAGGAGGATGAAAACACCGCCGTTGCGTGGCTGCCGGTTTCCTTCATCGATGATACGCATTTTGATGAGGAGGATGTGTACCTTTACACCAAGCTCGCAAGGCGTGCAAAACGGCTGTTAACAATGTAAAGACGCTTCTTACAGCGAAAAAAGCCCTTTTCCGTTTTCGGAAAAGGGCTTTTTTCTTTTATGCAAGGTAGGCTGCAAGGAAGCGGAGCATCATGCACATGCCGGGGGCAAGGCTTGCAAGCTCAATGTATTCCTCCCTTGTGTGGGCGCCGCCGCCGTGGTATACGCCGGTGCACACGGAGGGAATGCCGAGGGAGAAGGGCATGTTGCAGTCTGTGGAACCGGAATAGAAGTAAGGTTCGCACTGTGCCTCGCTGCGGATGGCATCCACAAGGCGGCTTTCGAGGGCAAACTGTGCCGCTTCGTCCACATCGCCCATGCAGGGGCGCTCGCCGAGCAGGGTGACCTCCACCTCAATGCCCATGTTCCGGTAGGCGGTGATGATGGCTTCAAAGGCAAGGCGCATCTGTTCCATGCAGCTGCGGCTGTCGCTGCGGTATTCGTAAAGCATGGAGGCTTCCTGCGCAATGGTGTTCACGGAGGTGCCGCCTTCAATGGTGCCCACGTTGTAGGTGGTCTTGCTGTCGCCTTCCTGCGGCGGCTTGATGGAATACAGCGTATCGATCATGGAAGCAAGGTAGCGGATGGCGTTGCGGTTGCCGAAGGCGCCGAAGGAATGACCGCCCTCCGTGCGGACGGTGACCCTGTAGCGGGCGCTGCCCACCGCTTTGCTGCAGATGCCGCCGAGACCGCCGTCAAAGGAGATGACTTCTTTGATCCTGCCTGCATAATCACGCATCAGCTGCCGGCAGCCCTTCAGGTTGCCAAGGCCCTCCTCGCAGGCGTTGGCAACGAACAGAAAGCCGCAGCCTTCCCTTTGCGGATGTGCACGGAACCAGCGTGCCGCCAGCATCAGAGCTGCAAGGTTGGCGGTATCATCGCCCACGCCGGGGCAGAACAGCTTACCGTCCTCCTCAAAAAGGGGCATGGGCTCCATGTCGGGAAAAACGGTATCCGTGTGGGCCATGAAGATGACCACATCGCACCTTTCCGTGCAGTTCACGGGGGCGATCACGTTGAGGGCATCATCCACGGTGACGTTTGCAAAGCCGTTTTCTTCAAACCAGGTTTTGACAAAAGCAGCCCTTTTTTCCTCCCGGTGGGAGGGGGCAGGGATGCGGCAAAGCTCTTTGATGAGGTCGATCAGTTCCTGCTCGTGCGCTGCCTGATAGGCGAGTGCGGAAGCGGCGGTTTCAAAGGACATACTGTGTTGCTCCTCCAAATGATGATAGTTTAAAAAAGCTCTTTCATGCTCCAGTCGCCAAGGGCGTCAAGGATGGGCATCAGCGTTTTTGCACGGGGCGTCAGGCTGTATTCCACCCGGACGGGCACCTCAAGGTATTCGCTGCGGAAAACGAGCCCGTCCCGTTCAAGCTCCCGGAGCGCTGCGGCAAGCACCGTGCCGGAAACGCCGTCAAGGCTTTTGCGAAGTGCGCTGTAACGGGATGTGCCGTTGTTGTGAAGGGAGCAGAGGATCTGCATCTTCCACTTGCCGCCGATGAGGGAAAGCGCCCTGTTCAGCGGACAGGCCTCCATGCAGGGACAGTTGGCGTGGCTCTGTTCCATATTGGTAAGCATCTCCTTATCTGGTCAGAAAAAGCTGTGTTCTTGCGCTTGCGCAAAACGACAGTATAATAATAGCAGGTAAGAAAAAAGGAGTAAAGCAGATTATGGAATTGTATATTCAGGGCCTTTTGATCGGCCTTGCGTATGTGGCGCCCATCGGCGTGCAGAATATGTTTGTGATCAACTCTGCGCTGACGCTGAAGCGCAGCAGGGCGTTTTTGACGGCGCTCATCGTCATCTTTTTTGATGTAACGCTGATGCTTGCGTGCTTTTTCGGCATCGGTGCGCTGGTGGAGCGTTTCCGCATCCTGCAGCTTCTTCTGCTGCTTGCGGGCGGCATTGTGGTGTGCTTTATCGGCGTGGGGCTCATCCGCAGCAAAGCATCTTTGGATACGAGCATGAATGTGGATATGCCGATCCTGAAGGTGGCGGGCAAATCCTGCGTGGTAACGTGGTTCAATCCGCAGGCGCTCATTGACGGCACCATGCTTTACGGCGGCATGCGTGCATCCCTTGCAGCGGGCACGGAAACGGCGTTCGTTCTTGGCAGCGCCTCCGCTTCCGTGCTGTGGTTCCTCGGCATCACCACGCTCATCTCCCTGTTCAGCGCCAAGTTCAGCGATAAGATCCTGCGCATCATCAACATCGTCTGCGGCGTGGTCATCGTTTTCTACGGGCTGAAACTTCTCTACAGCTTTTTCACCATGGTATTCTGAACGAAACGGATACAGTGGGGGCGGATGCGCAGGCATCCGCCCTTTTTCATGCAAAAAGGCAAAGGATAAGGCGCTTTCCGGCGAATTATATAATTGAAAAAAGATTTGCTTTGTGATATTCTATACTGACGGCGGTATGTCCATATCGTGTACATGCTGCAATCCTGTAGCTTACAATAAATTTTCGGAGGGTATTATGGCAACCATGGAAAAGCTCGAAGGGAGCAAAGTAAAACTGACGATCGAGATCGGTGCGGAAGAATTTGAAGCTGCTGTGCAGCAGGCTTATCTCAAGACCAGGAAAAACTACACTGTGCCCGGTTTCCGCAAGGGCAAGGCACCCCGCAGCGTGATCGAAAACGCTTACGGCTGGATCGCATTCTTTGATGATGCTTTCGATATCGTGTATCCCGATGCCTACCAGAAGGCAGTTGACGAAGCAAACATTATGCCCGTGGACCGTCCCGAGATCTCCATCGAGTCCCTCGGCAAGGGCGAAACCGTTGTGTTTACCGCTACCGTTGCCGTAAAGCCCGAAGTGGAGCTTGGCGAATACAAGGGTATAGAAGTTGCGAAGCAGGAGTATAATGTTACGGATGAAATGGTGGAGGCCGAGATCACCAAGGAACGTGAAAAGATCGCCAGCGTTTCCGAAGTGACCGACCGCCCCGTTCAGGACGGTGACAAGATCAACCTTGACTATTCCGGCAGCGTTGACGGCGTGAAGTTTGACGGCGGCACCGCCGAAGGTCAGACCCTCAACATCGGTTCCGGCATGTTCATCCCCGGCTTTGAAGAGCAGATGGTGGGCATGAACGTGGGCGAGGAAAAGGACATCACCGTCACCTTCCCCGAGCAGTACCACAGCAATGAGCTGGCCGGCAAGGAAGCCGTGTTCCACGTAAAGGTTAACGCCATCGAAGAGACCATCCTTCCCGAGGCGGATGATGAGTTTGCCAAGGATGTCAGCGAGTTCGAGACCCTCGAAGAGCTCCGTGCCGACAAGAAGGCGAAGCTTGAGGAAGCCCAGAAGCTCCGTGCCAAGAACATGCGTGAGAACGAAGTGATCGAAAAGGCCTGCATCGCAGCCAAGGTCGAGATCCCCGAAGCCATGATCGCCCGCCAGATGGACGGCATCATGAACGATATCCGCTACCGTCTCAGCATGCAGGGTCTCTCCCTTGAGGATTACTGCAAGTACACCGGCGCCACCATGGAAGGCATGCGCGAAGAAATGCGCGGCGATGCGGAGCGCAGGGTGAAGAGCCAGCTCGTTCTTGAAGCCATCGCCAAGGCGGAAGGCATCGATGCCACCGAAGAGGAGATCAATGCCAAGATCGATGAATACTGCCAGCAGTTCGGCGATAAGGCGGAAGCCTTCAAGGCCGGCCTCGGCGCTGACGATAAGCTCTATTTCGCCGACCAGATCGTCCTTGACAAGACCATCAACATGCTTGTTGAGAACGCTGTTGAAGCGGAATAATCAAACCCGAAAAATCAATTTTTAAGGAGGGAAGACCATGAGCCTCATACCGATGGTTGTGGAACAGTCCAACCGCGGCGAACGTTCTTACGATATCTACTCCCGCCTGCTCAAAGACAGGATCGTCTTTCTTGGCGGCGAGGTCACCGATGAGGAGGCCAATCTGGTTGTGGCACAGCTTCTCTTTTTGGAAGCGGATGATCCGGACAAGGACATCAGCCTTTACATCAACAGTCCCGGCGGCAGCGTAACGGCAGGCATGGCCATCTACGATACCATGCAGTACATCAAGTGCGATGTTTCCACCATCTGCCTCGGCATGGCGGCCAGCATGGGCGCATTCCTGCTTGCGGCCGGCGCAAAGGGCAAGCGCCGTGCGCTTCCCAACAGCGAGATCATGATCCACCAGCCCCTCGGCGGTGCACGCGGTCAGGCAACGGATGTGGCCATCCATGCGGAATGGCTGCTCCGCACCAAGGAAAAGCTCAACGCCATCCTTGCGGAACGCACCGGCCAGCCCCTCAAGAAGGTGCAGGCGGATACCGAGCGTGATAACTTCATGACGGCCGAGGATGCGCTTTCCTACGGCCTCATCGATGAGATCATCCCTCCAAGGAGGTAATACATGGCAAAATTTGACGAGAAAGGCTCCGTGAAGTGCTCCTTCTGCGGCAAATCGCAGGATGAGGTGCACAGAGTCATTGCGGGGCCCGGAGTCTACATCTGCAACGAGTGCATCGACCTTTGCCGGGAGATCCTTGAGGACGATGTGGAGACTGCCCCGGCGGATCTTTCCGACGTTCCCAAGCCCCAGGATATCTCCGCTGTGCTCGATCAGTATGTGATCGGCCAGAAGGATGCAAAGCGTGCCCTTGCGGTGGCGGTTTACAACCACTACAAGCGCATCAATGCGGACAGCAAGAACGATGATGTGGAACTGCAGAAGTCCAACATCATCATGCTTGGGCCCACGGGCTGCGGCAAGACCATGCTGGCGCAGACCCTTGCAAAGATCCTCAACGTTCCCTTCGCCATGGCGGATGCCACTGCCCTTACCGAGGCAGGCTACGTGGGCGAGGATGTGGAAAACATCCTTCTGAAGCTCATTCAGGCGGCGGATTACGATGTGGAGCGTGCACAGAAGGGCATCATCTATATCGACGAGATCGACAAGATCGCCCGCAAGAGCGAGAACACCTCCATCACCCGTGATGTTTCCGGCGAGGGCGTGCAGCAGGCGCTGCTCAAGATCCTCGAAGGTACGGTGGCGAGCGTTCCGCCGCAGGGCGGCCGCAAGCACCCCCATCAGGAATTCATCCAGATCGATACCACCAAGATCCTCTTCATCTGCGGCGGTGCCTTTGCCGGCATCGAGGATATCATCTCCAAGCGCACCGGCAAGAAGATCATGGGCTTCGGTGCGGATGTACAGTCCAACGTGGAAAAGGACGTGGGTGCGATCCTGAAGAACATCCTTCCGGAGGATCTTCTCAAGTTCGGTCTCATTCCGGAATTTGTGGGACGAATGCCCATCATCGTCACGCTGCACCAGCTTGATCAGGATGCGCTTATCGACATTCTGACCCAGCCGAAGAATGCGCTGACCCGTCAGTACAAGCGCCTGTTTGAGATGGACGGCGTGGAGCTGGAATTTGAAGAAGACGCCCTTGTGGAGATCGCCAAAAAGGCCATCGAACGCAAGACCGGTGCACGAGGCCTGCGTGCCATCTGCGAGGAAGTGATGCTCGACATCATGTACGACATCCCCTCCCGTCCGGAGATCAAGCGCTGCGTCATCACCGAAAAGGTCATCCAAAAGCTCGAAGCACCCCGTTTCCTGCTTGAGGACGGCACCGCTGCCCTTCCCGCAGGGGAAAGCGAAGCGTAAAACAACAGTAAAACGCCCGTATCGGAAGATACGGGCTGTTTGTCTATTGTGCGGTCAGAAGCGCTTTCAGTGTCATGATGTTTCCTTCTATGGAAACAGTGCCGTCAAGCACGGTAACGGGAACAGACAGAGTGGAAAGCCAGTCTGCGGCTTCTGCTTCGCTGCGGCTTTCCGCCATGGCGAAAAAGGCTTCCTCCTGCCGGTATAAATCGCCGCCCGGCAGCATCCTTTCGCCGAACTTCTGATATGAACGGGCACGGATGCGCTGCAGGCGTTCTGCCTTTGGTACATGAAGCAATACGGCATGGGTGAAAAGTGCGGTCACTTCGTTCCCATAGTTTCCTTTTACGGCAGCAAGGATGCAGTTTTCGTTTTGCTGCAGATCCTGAAACAACATCGCACAGACTTCTTCCTTTGTTCGTGCGCCGGCAAAAGGATAATCCGCATTTTCTTTCGGGAACCAGTAATCTTCGATATCAAGGAATATCCAATCAAGTTCTTTTGCAAGCGCTTTTCCGAGGGTGCTTTTCCCCACGCCGTTCATGCCGCAAAGAAGGATCCTGTTTGCCATATCGTTGAATCTCCAAAATAAATGTGGTCATATTATACCCTCTTCTGCCAGCAACTGTCATGGCTGTTTTTTCTGCTTTTCACCATACTAACAGCGTAAACCATATGTGGAGGAACGGCATGGAAATACTGATCTTTCTTTTTGTGCAGATGCTTTTGTTTGCCTTTGCGCTGTGGCTTGTGAACCGCAGCCGGGGCAGGGAGGAGGGCGTGCCCCGGCGCAGTGCGGAACGGGGCGTTACAAAGCAGCTGATCGAACTGAGGGAGGCACGGAAAAAGAGCCTTTCCATGCCGCTGACAGAGCTTGCACGCCCTCAGGAAATGCAGGAGATCATCGGGCAGGAGGAGGGTATCCGTGCGCTTCGGGCGGCGATGTGCGGCAAAAATCCGCAGCATGTACTGCTTTACGGACCGCCGGGCGTGGGCAAGACCTGCGCCGCAAGGCTGGTGCTGGAGGAGGCGAAGAAAAACCCCGATTCTCCCTTCGGGGCGGATGCGGCGTTTGTGGAGGTGGATGCCACCTGTGTGCGCTTTGACGAGCGTGCCATTGCGGATCCCCTCATCGGCTCCGTGCACGATCCCATTTATCAGGGGGCAGGGGCGCTCGGCTCGCAGGGCGTGCCGCAGCCAAAGCCCGGTGCGGTATCAAAAGCCCATTGCGGCGTGCTGTTTCTCGATGAGATCGGCGAGCTGCACCCGGTGCAGCTGAACAAGCTTTTGAAGGTGCTCGAAGACAGACGGGTGCACTTTGACAGCGCATACTATTCCCCGGAGAATACGGGCATCCCTGCCCATATCCACGATATCTTTCAAAACGGGCTGCCGGCGGATTTCCGCCTGATCGGCGCCACCACCCGTGCGCCGGAGGAAATGCCCCCAGCCCTTCGTTCCCGGTGTGTGGAGCTGTTTTTCAAGCCCCTCGGGCAAAAGGAGCTTGCTTCCATCGCAGCAGGTGCCGCAAACAGGCTCGGTATGGAGATGGATGCGGAAACATCGCTTCTTTGCGCTTCTTACTGCGCATCGGGACGGGATGCGGTGAACATCGTGCAGCTGGCGGCAGGCGGTGCGGAACATGCGGAAAAAAAGACCATTGCCGCAGAGGATGTGGAGTGGGTAGCGGAATGCTGCCGCCACAGCCGCCAAACGGTGCGGAAACTCACGGGCACGCCCCGTGTGGGCGTCTGCACCGGGCTTGCGGTAACGGGCGGCGGACAGGGCATTGCCCTTGAGATCGAGTGCAGTATCAAAAAGACAAAAAACGGGCATGGCAGGCTGTACCTTGGCGGCATGGTGGAGGAGGAAGAACTCGAACTTCGGGGCAGACGGCTGAAGCGCAAGGGCACTGCGCACACATCAGCGGAAAACGTGCGGATGGCATTTCTGCGCCGCTTCGGGCTCGATCTTTCGGGGTACGATATCGCCTTCAACGTGCCGGGCGGCGTACCGATGGACGGCCCTTCCGCAGGCATTGCGCTGGCGGTGGCGCTGATGAGCGCCCTTTCGGGGGAACCGCCCGTGCCGTTTCTTGCCCTGACGGGTGAGATCACCGCATCGGGTGCTGTGCGCCCCGTGGGCGGCGTCCGTGAAAAGCTGCAGGCGGCGGCAGAGGCAGGGGCGGAAAGGATCGTCATCCCGGCGGAAAACATGGAGGAGCGGTTTCACGGTTTTTCTGCCGATGTGATCCCCGTCGGCGACATTGCGCAGGTGATGCGCATTGCCTTCGGTATTCCCAAAGAGATCCCCTCCGAAAGCGGCACGGTGCCCCTCGGCATGCTGCGGCTTGCCATCGGCGACTGACAAACGGCCAGATACCCTCCTGTTCGGGAGGGTATTTTTTGTGCAGCCGCTTTGTTAGAAAAAAGAAATCATTCCTTTTTTATGTTTTTTCACCGGTTTCATATTGTTGTCACAGAAGTGGTTTATATGTATAATTGTAAGATACCCACCGCCGGGGGCCGGCGGAGAAAAGGAATGAACAAATGGAACGAAACAGCAAAGTCTATGAAAATATTCCGGTAGTCCCTCTTCGGGGCCTTGTGGTCCTGCCGGGGGAACTGCTGCATTTTGACGCAGGCAGGCAGGGCAGCATCAAGGCGCTCACCGCTGCAGGGGAAAAGGACAACCTTGTGTTCCTTACCTCCCAGAAGGACGTCAGGAAAAACGATGTGGGCGAGGAAGATATCTACCGCATCGGCACCATCTGCCGCATCCGGCAGACGCTGAACCTTCCCGGCGACACCATGCGTGTGCTCGTTTACGGCATTTGCAGGGCAAGGTTCACCAACATCCGCATGGAAGGCTACCTGACGGCGGATGCTATTTCCCTCGATCCTCCTTCCTATGATGAAACGGAAGCGGAAGCCCTTCGCCGCCGTCTTGCATCAGCCCTCGGCGAGTTTGCCGCCCTTTCCGCCAAGCTTTCCGCCGACACGGCGGAGACCATCAGCCACACGGCGGATGTAGGCGCCTTTGCGGATGCGGTCGCCAATGTGACCCTTGGCAAAACGGAACAGCGCCAGCAGGTGCTTGAATGCTTCCACGTGCCGGAACGGCTGCGCACGGCGCTTTCCCTTGTGCTCGATGAGATCGAGATCCTCCGTGTGGACAGGCGCATCTCTCAGGAAGTCAAGCGCAGGGTGGACAAAAACCAGAAGGAATACTATCTGCGTGAGCAGATCAAGGCCATCCGTGCGGAGCTTGGCGAAACGGAGCAGACCGAGGCGGATGCCTTCCTTGAAAAGCTCGCCGCAAAGGCCATGCCCGATGAACTGCGTGAAAAGCTGAAAAAGGAGATCGGCCGCTTCCGTGAACTGCCGGCAGGCTCCCACGAGCAGCCGCAGATGCGCAACTACATCGAGTGCATGCTGGATCTTCCCTGGGTGGAGGAGAGCGAGGACAACCTTGAGCTTGCCCATGCACGGGAAGTGCTCGATGCGGATCACTACGGCCTTGAAAAGGTGAAGGAACGCATCCTTGAGCACCTTGCCGTAGCAAGGCTCACCGGCAAGGTAACGGGGCAGATCATCTGCTTCGTAGGCCCTCCGGGCGTCGGCAAGACCTCTGTCAGCGAATCTATCGCCAAGGCCATCGGCCGCAAATTCGTGCGCATGAGCCTCGGCGGCATCCACGATGAGGCGGAGATCCGGGGCCACAGGCGCACCTACATCGGCGCCATGCCGGGCCGCATCATCGCTGCCATGCGTGAAGCCGGCACGGTGAACCCGGTGCTCCTTTTCGATGAGATCGACAAGCTCACCAGCGACATGCGGGGCGATCCTGCTTCTGCTATGCTTGAAGTGCTCGACAGCGCACAGAACCATGCTTTCCGCGACCACTTCCTTGAAGTGACGTACGATCTTTCCAAGGTGATGTTCATCACCACCGCCAACAGCACCGATACCATCCCGAGGCCCCTTCTTGACCGTATGGAGGTCATCGAGGTGCCAAGCTATCTTGAAAACGAAAAGCGTGAGATCGCCAAGCACCACCTGCTGCCCAAGCAGATGGAAAAGCACGGCTTGAAGCGCTCCATGCTCAATGTGCCCGATGAGACCATGGCGGAGCTCATTCGTGGCTATACGAGGGAAGCCGGCGTCAGAAGCCTTGAACGCACCCTTGCAAAGGTTTGCCGCAAGGCAGCCTGCGAGATCGGCGAGGGCAAGACCCGTGTGCGCCTGACCACCCAGCGCATGAAGGACTACCTTGGCCCCGTGCGCTACCTTGATACTGCCTCCCACAGGGAAGACCTTGTGGGTGTTGTGAACGGCCTTGCGTGGACAAGCGTGGGCGGCGAACTGCTTGAGGTGGAAGTGCAGGCGGTCCCGGGCAGCGGACAGGTGCTGCTGACGGGCAAGCTTGGCGATGTGATGCAGGAAAGCGCAAGGGCGGCCCTGACATATATCAAAGCCCATGCGGAAGCCTTCGGCATCACCGCAGCCCTTGATAAGCAGGATATCCATGTGCACGTGCCGGAAGGCGCCGTGCCCAAGGACGGCCCCTCCGCAGGCATCACCATGATGACGGCCATCACCAGTGCGCTGACGGGTATCCCGGCAAAGGCGAACGTGGCCATGACCGGCGAGATCACCCTTCGGGGCAGAGTGCTGCCCATCGGCGGTCTCAGGGAAAAGCTGCTGGCAGCGGCAAGGGCGGGCATGAGCGCCGTGATCATTCCGGAAGAGAACAAAAAGGATCTTCACGAAGTGCCCGAGGAAGTGCGTGATGCGCTGAAAATCACCTTTGCGAAGGATGCCATACAGGTGCTTTCCGCAGCGCTCAAACGCATGCCTAAACCGCAGGCGCAGCATGAGGAAGCCGTGATGCCGCTGCATGTCAATGTGCAGGGTCAGCCCGGTGCCATCCAGTAACAGAAAAAACGGGGGAACTATGGAGCAGTTCATGATCAAAAAAGCCGCCTTTGAGACCAGCGTGGGCCTTGGCGGCACATATCCCGAAAGCGGCGTGCAGATCGCCATGGTGGGAAAATCCAACGTGGGAAAATCCAGCCTCATCAATTCGCTGTGCAACAATTTCAAGCTTGCACGCATTTCCGCCAGCCCCGGAAAAACAAGGCTCATCAATTTTTTTCGCATCAACGATTCCTTCCACCTTGTGGACCTGCCCGGCTACGGCTTTGCAAAAGCGCCGAAAACCGAAAAGGAAAAGTGGGGGCAGCTGATGGAGGATTATCTTTCTTCCGGCAGGCTGACGCACATCTTTATGCTCATCGATATCCGCCATGCGCCCACGGCGGAGGATAAGCAGATGTTCGAGTGGATCATCTATTACGGCGTGCCCTTTACGCTCATCGCCACCAAGAGCGACAAGCTTGCCCGTTCCAAGCGGCAGCAGGCGGCGAATACTGCCGCAAAGCTCCTTGGGGCACCGCCCTATGCCATCCCGTATTCCTCCGAAAATGCGGAGGGCAGGGAAGAGGTCCTCAAACGCATCGGTGCCATTTTGCAGGATGCAAAGGGCACGAACGAATAACTTTTACAAAAAAGAGGCTTCGGAAGAAGCTTCTTTTTTATCGATTTCCTATCAATTTCCACGATTGTGGAGCGGAATGTAAAAAAGGGTATTGACAGGGTAAAGTCCCTTTCGCATAATAGTGGAGTAAAAACCGATAGCTGGAGGTTATCGATATGGGCCTTAGGAAATGTCCCCGTTGCGAACTGAATTATATCCGTGAGGATGAAAAATACTGCGGCGTCTGCCGCCGGGAAATGAAGGGCGAAGGCGATCGCGAGGATACCGTGATCATGTGCATCGAATGCGGCGAAAATCCTGCCGTGAAGGGTGCGGAACTTTGCGCCATCTGTCTCAGGGAAGCCCGCCGCCAGGAAAAACTCTCGAGCATCAATGCGGATGTGCACGAGCACAGCGACCTTTCCCTTGATGAAGTGGAACTTGATGAGATCGAAGTGCCGCTGCCCGAGGATGGCGAGATCCCGGAAAGCGAGCTCGATGAGATCGACAAGGAACTTGGCGATGTGGACGACGATCCCCTTGCCGATTCCGACAAAGAAATGTAAGTGTGATCGCTCTTGGGTGGAATGAAGCTTTTTGCGCTGGCGGATCTGCATCTTTCCGGCAGCGTTGACAAACCCATGGATGTGTTCGGCCCCCAGTGGGATAACCACCATGCCAGGATCAAAGAGGCATGGCTCGATACCGTGGGGGAAAATGACCTTGTCCTCATTCCGGGCGATATCAGCTGGGCGATGCAGCTTAAGGATGCGGTGACCGATTTTGAGACCATTGCGGCACTGCCGGGCGTGAAGCTCATCCTGCGAGGCAACCACGATTACTGGTGGAACTCCCTTTCCAAGGTGCGTGCCATCCTGCCGCCGGGCATCCATGCCCTGCAGAACGATGCGTTTATCTGGGGCGATATCGCCATTGCCGGCTCCCGTGGCTGGCCCTGTCCCGGCAGCATCGGCTTCGATGAAAAAGAGGACCGCCCCATTTATGAACGGGAAGTGATCCGCATGGGGCTTTCCCTTTCAAAGGTGCCTGCCGGGAAGACCACCGTGTGCATGATGCACTATCCGCCCTTTAACGAGCGGCGCAAGCCTTCCGGCTTTACGGAACTTTTTGAGCAGCACAAAGTCAAACATGTGATCTACGGGCACCTGCACGGCAAGGCCTGCAAGAACGCCTTTGAGGGCGAAAGGGAGGGCATCCAATATTCCCTTTGCTCTGCAGACCACCTTGAATTCAAACCGAAACTCATCCTTGAGACCTGAAGTGGTGAACAAAAACAGCCTCTGAATGAAAGAGGTTGTTTTTTGTTGCGCAAAAACTGAAAAGTGATGAAAACGGCAATAAAAATGGTGTAAAATCAAATAAAAGTGGGTTGAAGTGTTGCAAAGTGGTGCGGTTTCATTGTATAATACACCTACGATAATGTGAAAGTGTATCCCTATATACTTTTGCAGGTTTAAGGAGGCGGACGCGATGCTGATCAACTCGTTTGAGCATACCGTGGACGCCAAGGGCCGGCTTTTCATTCCGGCCAAGTGGCGCGAGGATCTCGGAAACACCGTCATCGTCACCCGGGGCATGCTGGGGAAGGACGAGGGCAGGTGTCTTTTCGGCATGTCGCTCGATGTGTGGAACGGTCTCCTTGAACGCTACAACAAAATTGCCATGACGGATGTAAAAGCCCAGAATGCGCTGCGCATGATCTTCGCCAATGCCTGTGACTGCGAGCTGGACAAACAGGGCCGCATCCTGATCAGCAATACGCTCAGAAAGTTCGCCGGTATCGATAAGGACGCCGTGCTCGTGGGCATGGGCAACCGCATCGAGATCTGGAGTCAGGAAGCCTGGGAAGCAAAGCTTGAACAGAGCGAAGAGGCAGTGGACGAAAACGAAGCGCTTTCCTATCTGGCAGGGCTTGGCATATGACGACGATCCGCTTCCACCACATCCCCATCCTGCGGGATACGGTCACAGAACTTCTTGATCCTGCCCGGGGCGGCATCTTTGTGGATGGCACGCTGGGCGGCGGCGGACATGCGGAGGCGGTGCTTTCACTGCTTCCCGAAGGCAGCAGGCTTTACGGCATTGACCGTGACAGCGCCGCCATTGAAGCCGCAAGCGCACGGCTCGCTCCTTTTGGCGAAGCCTTCAGCGCACTTCGCGGCAACTTCTTCGATATGAAACAGCTCCTCGCCGCAAAAGGCGTCTTTGGAGTTGACGGCATCCTTCTTGATCTCGGCGTTTCCTCTCACCAGATCGACACCCCGGAACGCGGCTTTTCCTACCACGAGGAAGCGCCCCTTGATATGCGCATGGATCCTTCCGCACCGCTCAGCGCCTATGATGTGGTGAACGGCTATCCGCAGGAGGAACTGCAGCGCATCATCCGTGATTACGGCGAGGAACGCTACGCAGGGCGTGTGGCATCCGCCATCGTCCGGGAACGGGAAAAGGCGCCTCTCAACAGCACCACGGAGCTTGCGGAGATCATCAAGCTGGCGCTTCCCGCCCCTGCAAGGCGTGAACCGCAGCATCCTGCAAGGCGCACCTTTCAGGCGCTGCGCATTGAGGTGAACGGCGAGCTGGATGGCCTGAAGGAAGCGATGGAAAACGCTCACGACCTTCTGAACCCCGGCGGAATCCTTGCGGTGATCACCTTTCACTCCCTTGAAGACCGCATCGTCAAACAAACCTTTAAAACCTTTGAAAACCCCTGCACCTGCGATCCGCACGCACCCATGTGCACCTGCGGAAAAACGCCTACGGCAAAGGTGCTTACCAAAAAGCCCATCGTGGCGGATGAGGCGGAATTGCGGGAAAATTCCCGCGCACACAGCGCAAAGCTGAGAGCCATCAAAAAACTATAAAAGTGATAAACGGAAGCGGAGTAGAATACCATGGCAGTAGCGGCAAGAAAAGACGAATATCTGTACGCCCCCTCAAGGGTGTATTCGCACAGCCGCCAGGCCACGGCGGAAGCGCTTCCCCAGCAGCCCTATACCGCTTCGCCGGAAGAACAGCCCACCACAAAGCCTGTACGGCAGGCAGGGCAGCCGGCGGTCAGAACACGGGTCAACAAGGGGCTTTCCCCGAGGCGGCGCCGCAAGCAGCGCATTGCACCGATGGTGCTCAGCGTTGTGGGCGTATTCGCCATCGCTGCCATGCTCATCGGCGTCATTACCCGCTATGCTTCCATTGCCCTTGCTTACAGTGCGGTCAATGATCTTGAAGACAGCATCGAAGAGAGCGAACGCAACATTGCGGCGCTCAACGTGCAGCTCAACAATGCCCTTGACATCAATGCCGCACGGGCGGCTGCCCTTGAAGCAGGTCTTTGGTACCCTGCGGCAGATCAGATCGTTACCGTCAGGCAAACGGTGGGCAGCTACACCAAGGCGGATGATGGGGGAACTGCAGATGCACAGCTGAACGGCACGGTGCCGCTTGGGGATGCGGTAGCGGATTAACTCCTTTGCTCTTTGGAGGAACGCTTATGGGATCACCCGGCATCTCGTATAAAACACGGCTTATCGTTGCGCTTGTGCTGATCGCATTTTTGTTTGTGGTGCTGATCGGCCGCCTGTTCTACCTGCAGGTGGTGCAAAGTCAGGAACTGCAGGACAGGGCGCTTTCCCAGTGGACGAGAGATACGTCCCTTTCCGCAGCCCGAGGCAGCATACAGGACACCACGGGTGTGGTGCTTGCCCAGAGCGGTACCGCCTACAAAGTGGTCATTTGGCCCAATAATATCGATGCGGATGAACGCACCCGTATCGCAACGGAACTTTCCGAACTTCTTGAAATGGACTACGCCACGGTGCTTGGCAAGGTGGCGGATACGAATAAGCAGGAGATCGTTCTTGCACGCCGGGTGGAACGGGAAACGGTGGATCAGATCACCGCACGCAAACTCGGCATCGGCGTGGGCACCGCTATCGATGTCAAACGCTACTATCCTTCGGGAGACCTGTTTTCCCAGCTTTTGGGCTTCACCACCGTGGACGGTGTGGGACAATCGGGTCTTGAACAGAAATACGACAAATACCTTGCCGGCGAAAACGGCCGCATGATCACGGAAACGGACCGAAAGGGCAATGCACTTGCATACGGCACGCAGGAAGTGATCGAACCTGTGGATGGCTACAACCTCATCCTCACGGTGGACAGCGTCTATCAGGCAGCGCTTGAACAGGCCTGTGCGGAAGCCCTTGAAGTGAACAAGGCTTCCACGGTACAGGGCATCCTGATGAACTGCAGGACCGCCGCAGTGCTCGCCCTGACCACCCAGCCGGATTATGACCCCAACTCACCGCCAAGGCATGACGCAGCCCTGCTTTCCTCCGTGACACGCAACCGTGTGGTGGCGGATGCATACGAACCGGGCTCCACGTTCAAACTCATCACATTGGCGGCGGCTCTTGACAGCGGCGCTATCGATGAAACCTTCAGCATCAACTGCCCGGGCTACCACGTTGTGAACGGCGAGAAGATCCGCTGCTGGAAGAGCGGCGGTCACGGCGCACAGAACCTGTATCAGGTGGCGCAGAACTCCTGCAACCCGGCCTTTATGGCAATGGCACAGGCCATGGGCGTCGAAACGTTTTACGATTACATCTACGCATTCGGACTTGGCTCCTCTACGGGGAGCGGGATCACGGGCGAAGCAAGCGGCATCGTGACCCATGAAAAATACATCACGCAGAACACGCTTGCACGCATCGGCTTCGGCCAAAGCATTGCGGTAACGCCCATTCAGCTTGCAGCGGCTGTGAGCGCTGCGGTAAACGGCGGCAACCTGATGCAGCCCTATGTGCTCGAACGCATCGTGGCGAACGACGGCACCGTGATCGAGGAAAACTCCCCCACGGTGGTAAGGCGGGTCATCAGCGAACAGACCTCCGCCAAGGTAAGGGCCATCGCAGAGACCGTGGTGAGCGAGGGCAGCGGCAAAAACGCCGCAGTACCGGGCTACCGCATCGGCGGCAAGACCGGCACCGCCCAAAAGTATGAAAACGGCGCTATTGCCGAAGGAAAACTCATCGCTTCCTTTATCGGCTTCGCCCCGGCAGATGATCCCGAATTCGTGTGCCTCATCCTTGTGGATGAACCGCAGGTGGGCACCATCTTCGGCAGCACGGTGGCGGCGCCCTTCGTGAAGCAGATGCTCGAAGAAACGCTGCGCCACGCAGGCTACCTCCCCGAGGGCAGCGACAGACCGGTGGAAGTACCTTCCCTGACCGATCTCACCGTGCAGCAGGCAAAGGATGCGCTTAAAGCGATCGGCCTTGATGCCGCTTATCAGGACGATGCGGCGGAGCTTGTGATCGCACAGGTGCCTGCAGCAGGGCAGCTTGTGGCGGCAGGTTCGGATGTGCTGCTGTATACGGCAGTGACAAGTGC
Organism: Clostridia bacterium; assembly: GCA_017435905.1. Lineage (GTDB taxonomy): Bacteria > Bacillota > Clostridia > Christensenellales > CAG-138 > UBA1685. The sequence continues at coordinate 34,480 of JAFSEB010000007.1, forward strand.
GGATACCGCCGGCACCGGCGAGGAGATCCCCGAAGAACTTGTGGAGGTGCCCGAGGTGCTGGGCATGGCAAGGCTTGCAGCCAGCGATGCGCTGAAAAAGAAAGGCCTTTCGATCCTCATCTATCCGGAGGATCAATCCGGCACAGCCATCCGCCAGTCTCCCATGGCAGGCGAAATGGTGCCGGAAGGTACGGAAGTACTGGTAGAATTCTCAAACACCAACATCGGTGATTGATCACACGAAACTGATTTGAACTTTGGAAAGGAATTTGGCGATGCTGCTTTCGGAACTTGCAAACGCAACGGCGTATTTGAAACGCACGGGGGAAGATACCCCGGTGGCATCGCTGCGATACAATTCCCGTAAGGTGGAAAAGGGCGATGTGTTCTTCTGCATCGTGGGCACTTTTTCCGACGGTCACAACTATGCGGAGCAGGCGGTGAACGCAGGCGCCGCAGCGCTGGTGGTGGAAAGGGAACTGCCCCTTCCTGTGCCGCAGGTGGTCGTGAAAAACACCCGTACCGCCATGGCGGAAATGGCTGCCGCATATTACGGCTACCCTGCAAAGGGAATGCGTGTGGTGGGCATCACCGGCACCAACGGCAAGACCAGCACCACCTACATGATCAAAGCCATTGCAGAGGAATACGGCTGGAAGGTTGGTCTCATCGGCACCATCCGCAATATGATCGGCGAGCGCATCATCAACACGGAGCGCACAACCCCCGAAAGCGTGGACCTGCAGCGCATCTTCCGTGAGATGAAGGATGAAGGCGTTGACCTTGTGGTGATGGAAGTATCCTCCCACTCCCTTGACCAGCGCAGGGTGCACGGCATCGAATTCGATACCGCCCTCTTCACCAACCTGACGCAGGATCACCTTGATTACCACAAAACCTTTGAAAACTACCTTGCCGCCAAAATGCGCATCTTTGCGCAGGCAAAGCATGCCGTTGTCAACATCGACGATCCCCATGCGGCGGCGATCCTTTCGGGCATCGATCTTCCGCTGAAAAGCTTCGGCATCCGTGAGGCGGCGGACATTACCGCCACGGAGATCGATATCACCACCCGGGGCGTGCAGTTCGACATGCACTGCAGGGAAGGCAATGTGCGCATGTATGTGCCCATCCCCGGACTTTTCAGCGTGTTCAATGCCATGGGTGCGGCGGCAGTTGCCATGGAGCTCGGCATTCCGCTTTCGAAGATCAAGACGGGCCTTGAAAAAATGGGCAGCGTATCCGGCAGGCTTGAGCCCCTTCCCACGGGCGGCAGGAACTTTGATGTGTATCTTGACTACGCCCACACGCCGGATGCCCTTGAGAACATCCTTAAGACCGCAAGGGAATTTGCCCAAGGCCGCATCGTAACGCTCTTTGGCTGCGGCGGCGACAGGGATCATGCGAAACGCCCCATCATGGGTGAGATCGCAGGCAGGTTTTCCGACTTCCTTGTCGTGACCAGCGACAACCCCCGCACGGAAGAGCCCATGAGCATCATCAATGCGGTGCTCGAAGGCGTACAGAAATCCGGATGTCCCCACGTTGTGGTGGAAAACCGCTATGAGGCCATCTGCTATGCCCTTGAAAATGCCGAGGAAAAGGATGTGATCATCCTCGCAGGCAAGGGACACGAAAACTATCAGGAGATCGGCGGCGGCAAACGCCACTTTGACGAAAAGGAGATCGTTGCCGAGCTTCTTCACACAAACGAGAACTGACGGAACGGGCTTCATGCCCGGCCGTAAACGGAGGATACCATGCAGAAACCCATCTTTGCCCTGCTTCTTGCCGCGGTGGTCACCATTGCGCTGGGGCCCGTTCTGATCCCGCTGCTCCACAGGCTGAAATTCGGCCAGACGGTGCGTGATGACGGTCCGCAGACCCACCTCAAGAAGTCCGGCACCCCCACCATGGGCGGCATCATGTTCATCGTGGGCATCCTTGTGGGCACGCTTGCATTCTCCCTTAACGCCACGGAGCTTGCGCTTCCTGCGCTGCTTGTGACGGCAGGCTTCGCACTTGTGGGCTTCCTTGATGATTTCCTCAAGGTCAAGTTCAAAAACAGCGTGGGCCTTCGTGCTTACCAGAAGATCATTGCCCAGTTCGGCATCGCCCTTGTGCTGGCGCTTTATGCCTACAACAGCCCCTTTGTGGGATCGAAGATCTATCTTCCCTTCCTCAATGCGGAATTCGATCTCGGCTTCTTCTACATCCCCTTCATGATGTTCGTGATCATCGGCACCGTGAACAGCGTGAACCTCACCGACGGCCTTGACGGCCTTGCCTCCGGCGTCAGCTTGATTTATGCCGTGACCATGGCGGTGATCTTCTTCTACATGTCCACCGCAATGCTGCTTCCCACCGATGCGGCGCAGGCGGTCGGCACCCAGTATGCGCAGGAACTCCACTCCATGTCCGTTTTTGCGGCGGCGGTGGCAGGCGGCTGCCTCGGCTTCCTTCGCTACAATTCCTACCCTGCACAGGTGTTCATGGGGGATACCGGTTCCCTCGCCCTCGGCGGCGCCATCGCTGCCATGGCCATCTTCAGCCGTGCGGTACTGCTTCTCCCCATCATGGGCGGCTGCCTCGTGGCATCCTCCGTATCGGTGATCCTGCAGGTTGGTTCCTACAAACTCAGGAAAAAGCGTATTTTCCGCATGGCGCCGCTGCACCATCACTTTGAGCTCAAAGGCGTGGCAGAAACGAAGATCGTTTCCGTATACATGATCATCACCGCCATCCTTTGCCTCGTGTGCCTGCTGGCATACGTATAAATCAGTTTTTTCAGCCGTTTGGTGCTTGAGAACGTTGCCGTGGTTTTTTGATTGGCGTTTGGCACGGCAGACGACAAGGGTAAGGTGCTTGAGGCAGAGTTTGGCTCGTTTGCCTCAAACACCTTGGCCGCACCGGACGGCTTCTTTTTTCAAATCTGCGCATGGAAAAAAGCCTTTCCATGCGCTAAAATATATCCCAACAGCAATGGAGGGGGAGAACGCCCTCAAAAAGGAGTGAAGATCCTATGAAACAGCAGAAAAAACGTGCGCTGATCGTCGGCATGGCCAGAAGCGGCATTGCGGCGGCGCAGCTTTTGTATGAAAACGGGTATGAAGTCGTGATCAACGACATGAAAAGCGAGATCGCAGGTCTCAAGGAGGCACTTGCGGGCATAGAGTATGTTGACGCCCTCGGCAAAACGCCGGAGGAAGCAATGGGCGGCGCAGACCTCATCGTGCTGAGCCCCGTGATCCCCTTCTTCGCCCCCTTTGTAAAGGAAGCGGAGAAAGCCGGTGCAGAGGTCATCGGCGAGATCGAGCTTGGTTACCGCTATGCGGACAGGGGTGCGAAATTCGTATGCATCAGCGGCACCAACGGCAAGACCACCACTACCGCCCTCACAGGCGAGCTGTTCAAAACCGCAGGAGAGAATACCTATGTGCTCGGCAACATCGGCATCCCCATCAGCGCCCATGCAATGGAGATCAAAGCAGGCGACACGGTTGTGGCGGAGACCGCTGCGCTGCAGCTTGAAAGCATTCGGGAATTCCGTCCCAATGCCTTCGGCATGCTCAACATCAGCGAGGATCACCTGAACCGGTTCCAGTATAAGATCGAAAACTACATTGCCGCCAAATGCCGCGGCTTTGAAAACCAGACGGAGGCGGATTTTGCTGTCCTCAATTACGATGATCCCACCGTGCGTGAAATGGCGAAGCTCACGAAGGCACGCACCGTGTATTTCTCCCAGAAGGAAGAACTGCAGGAAGGCATGTTCCTCCGGGATGACAAAATGGTCTTCCGCCTTGACGGAAAGGAAACGGAGCTCATCCATGTAAGCGAGCTGCGCATCCCCGGCCGCCACAATGTGGAAAACGCCCTGTGCGCCGCATCCCTTGCCCTTGTGATGGGTCTTGCTCCCGAAAAGGTGTGCGAGGGGCTCAAAGCCTTCCCGGGCGTAGAACACCGCATCGAATTCGTCCGTGAAAAGGACGGCGTTGCCTATATCAACGATTCCAAGGGCACCAACCCCGATTCCACCATCAAGGCCGTTGAGGCCATGACACGCCCCACCATCCTGCTTCTCGGCGTGGGCGACTATGACAAGAAGAGCGATTTTACGCCGCTCTTTGAGGCCTTTGGCGGCAGGATCAAGCATGTGCTCGTTTCGGGCTGCAACATTCCTGCGGTGCAGGCTGCCGCAAAGCGCACGGGCTATGAAAACGTCACCGTTTCCGACGGCAGCTTTGAGCAGATGATCCTTGATGCGCAGGATCTTGCCGTGCCCGGCGATGCGGTGCTGCTTTCGCCTGCTGCTGCCAGCTGGGGACGCTTCAGCGATTATGAACAGCGAGGCCGCATTTTCAAGGATATCGTCAGCAAACTCTGACAGAATGAAGCAGTAAAATGGGAAAGGAGGGAATACGCCTGTGGAAAGCGAAGTATCATCGGTCAAAAGAAAACGCTTCTTTATATCCGGGCAGCTGGATTTTCCGCTGATGATCGCCGTGATCATGATGAGCGCCTTCGGTCTTGTCATGCTTTTCAGCGCAAGCTATTACACGGCGCAGAACTCCGCCCTTTACGATTACGACGGGTTTTCCTTCCTCAAAAGCCAGGCAAGATACATGGCGCTCGGCCTGGTGGCGATGTATTTTATTTCCCGGCTGGATTACCATCTTTTCGACCGCTTCCGTGTGCTGATCCTTGCGGTATCCATCGCCCTGATGGCAGCTGTGTTTATTCCGGGCCTCGGTAAAAACCTGAACGGCGCCACACGCTGGCTGAAGATCCCGCGCACAAACTTTACCTTCCAGCCCTCAGAGCTTGCGAAATTCGCCCTGATCGCCTACATGGCAGGGTTCATGTCACGGCGTCCGCAGGCCATGCGGTCATTTTCAAAGGGTCTTGTGCCTATGTTCCTTATCATGGGCGCATACGGCGTCGTGCTGCTGGCGCAGAAAAACCTGAGCATGCTCGTTATTCTTGCCGTAACGGGTTTTACGATGCTGTTCCTTGGCGGTGCGCAGCTAAAGCACCTCCTCGGTCTTCTTGCGATCGCCATCCCGTTGTTCTTCGTGTTCGTATACATGGAAGAATACCGTGCGGCACGCCTGAGCATGTTTGTGAATCCCTGGGATACGGATCTTGCAGGCGCTTACCAGCTTCGACAGGCGCTCATTGCCTTCGGCAACGGCGGTCTCTTCGGACAGGGACTCAATTTCAGCCGGCAGAAACTTCTGTTCCTTCCTTACGGTGAAAGCGACTTTATCTTCGCCATCATCGGCGAGGAGCTCGGGTTCATCGGCTGCTGCTGCGTGATCCTCGGCTACCTTTTCATCGTATACCGGGGCATTCTGATCGCCATCCGCTGCAAGGACCGCTTCGGCAGCCTGATGGCAGGCGGCATCACCTCCGTGATCGGCGTGCAGGCTGCGGTCAATATCGCCGTTGCCACCAGCTCCGTTCCCACCACGGGACAGACGCTCCCCTTCATCAGCGACGGCGGTACATCCCTTCTCATTTTCCTTGCTGCCACGGGGATCCTCCTCAGCATTTCACGCAGCATGGAATAAAGGAACACTTTTCTCCCTTTCCGCATAGGATGGAATGTGCCCAACGCGCGGCGGAGAGGAGAAAGCATGGCATCTTTGATTGTGACAGGCGGCGTGCCCTTATCCGGCACGGCCCGTGTGAGCGGCGCAAAGAACGCCGCCCTTCCGATCCTGGCGGCGAGCATACTGGCCCGCTCGCCCATTCTGCTCTATGATTGCCCGAAGCTTCGGGATGTGGAAAACATGCTTTCCATCCTTGCGGCGCTGGGCGTGAAACACGAACCTGCCGGCGAAGCCATCCTGCTCGATGCTTCCCGGGCGGATGCATATGTGATGCCGCAGGGCCTTTCCAAGGCGCTGCGCTCTTCCATCTTTATGCTTGGGCCGCTCATTGCCCGTTTCGGCAGTGCGGTATGCACGTTTCCGGGCGGCTGCGAGATCGGGCACCGACCCATCGATCTGCACCTACGGGGGCTTTCCATGCTGGGCGTGCGCATCCGGGAGGAGCATGGGCTCATCCTGTGCGACGGCAGCGACCTGACCGGTGCGGATATCCACCTTGACTACCCAAGCGTGGGCGCCACGGAAAACATCATGATGGCGGCGGTCGCCGCAAAGGGCGACACGGTGATCCGCAATGCGGCACGGGAACCGGAGATCGAAGACCTTGCTGCGTTTTTAAGAAAGATCGGCTGCTTTGTAACGGGGGACGGCACCTCCACGGTCGTGATCCGGGGCGGCATGAAGCGGACGGATCCCCATGCGCCCATCGCCCACCGGGTGATGCCCGACCGCATCGTGGCAGGAACGCTTCTTTGTGCGGCTGCCATGACCGGCGGCGAGATCGCCCTTGATAATGCGGTGCCCACCCACATCGCATCGGCGCTTGCAAAGCTCAGGGAGGCAGGCTGTACGGTGACTGCCGCCGAAAACAGAGTGTTTCTTCGGGCACCGAAGCGCCTCAGGGAGATCAAGCTGATCGAAACACTGCCCTATCCCGGTTTCCCCACAGATCTGCAGGCGCAGTTTTTTGCCCTCTGCACCCTTGCGGAAGGAACTTCCATCATCGTGGAAAACGTGTTTGAAAACCGCTTCAAGCACGGACCGGAACTGATCCGCATGGGCGCAAGCTATACACAGAAAGACAGAACGGTGATCCTCCGGGGCGTTTCCCGCCTGACGGGCGCCCGGGTGACCGCAAAAGACCTTCGGGGCGGCGCTGCGCTGACCCTTGCAGGGCTTGCGGCAGAAGGGGAGACCACCGTTGAGGATGCGGAACTGATCGACAGGGGCTATGAACGCCTTGAAGAGACACTTTCTTCCCTTGGCGCAAGGATACGGCGCCTTGGCAGCACAGCAAAAGAGGAACCATGAACGAAAACGATCGCTTTGAACCGAATCACGGTCAGCAAAGCCCGGAGAAGGAGCGCATTTATGCGCCCACGCACCCGGGCTTTCAGACGTTGAACCTCAGGCCGTTCAAAGGGGAGGAAGCGACGGAAAGATCCGCAGCGCAGAGTGCGGATGACGCAGAAAAAATGCCCGTTACTGCTGCTGCGGAAGAAGGAGAAAACCGCACCGGTGAAGAATATGATACGGGCAGCGGCGAAGAATATGAGGATGAGGAAGCCGCATCCGCAGAAACGGACGGGGATGAGGAAGAGGAAATCTCCCTGTTTGACGGGGAAGACGAGGACGATGCGGAGCGCCCCATCACCGTGGCGGAGGCAAAGCGCCGTGACCGCCGGCTGACGGAACGGGAAAAACGCCGCCGTGCACGCCGCCGCAGGATCGTGCGCCTTGTGAGCAATGCCATCTTTTTTGTGGTCATTGCGGCGGTGCTTCTGCTTCTTTATTTTGTGCTCATCATCGATAAGATCGAAGTGTACGGCATGGAACGCTTCACGGAGGAGGAGATCCTCGAAGCTTCCGGCCTTCATACGGGTCAGCATATGTGGCTTGCACAGCTTGGCAATGCAAAGGAAGCCATTGAAGATGATCCTTATATCGCATCGGCGGAATTTACCCGCATTTATCCGGACAGGCTCATCATCCGCATCACGGAGCGGACGGAGCGTGCCGTGATCCTCGGCATGAACGCCCACGCAGTGATCGATGGGGAAGGGTATGTGCTTTCTCTCGGTGCCCGTGCAAGCTATGAAGGACTTCTTGAGGTCTACGGCACCGGCGGCGGCAGCTACCATGTGAATCAGAAACTCGGCGAGGAATCGGATTTTCATTCCAGAACTCTTGTTACGCTCCTTCGTGCACTTGAAGAGGAGGAACTGCTCGATACCGTTAAGACCCTCGACATCAGCAACCCCCTTCGCATCACCATGGTTACCTTTGACGGGCTTACCGTCGTGTTCGGGCAGAGCGACAATGCGGCGGAAAAGCTGATGAACTTCCGCACGGTGCTGCCCATGCTGATTCAGCGGGGGTACAACACCTCCGGTACCCTTGATTTGAGTGCCAAAGGCTCACCGGTCTACTCGCCGCCCCGTTCTGCGGCTGCCATTCCCCTTGAACCCGAAACGGGCACGGCGGAGCCCAATGCAACGCCCGATCCGGAAGGAACTTCCGTGCCGGAAGCATCTGCAGCGCCCCTGCCCGAAGGCACAGCGGCGCCGCAGCCCACCGTGCCGCCGGAAGACGGCTTTTCCGGTTGATCCGACAGGAAAAAACAGGAATTGAAACCATCAATTTCTTTTATCCTTTCTGAATCTATTGCACAACATATGGTGTTTGTGGTATGCTTTTAATACTGGGAAAAGTATACTTTTATTCCTCTACCCCAAAATGCGAACGGAGGCGACATGGCTCAACTTACAGCTGTGCTGGATATCGGCAGTTCCAAAGTCATATGCATGATCGCAGGCATGGACAACAGGGATGGCCTCACGGTTCGCGGTGCCGGGGTGAGGGAATATCAGGGCTATGAAAACGGAAAGCTGACCGACCCCGCATCGCTGCAGGAAGCGATTTTCGATGCGGTTGCCCTGGCGGAGGGGGAAGCCCGGCACCGGGTCAGGATCGTATCCGTGGGGGTGCCGGCATCCTTCACAAAGCTGGTGCTGCACCGGGGCGAGGTCGTGCCCCGTGCACGCAGCCGCCGCATTTCGGAGCGGGATATCGATGAACTGATCAACGCATCCATGGATTTTAAACCGCCCGAAGGGTACGAGCTCATCCACAGCACACCGGTGGATTTCACCGTGGATGGCACTGCGCACGGCGAGATGCCCATCGGCATGCAGGCGGAAAAGCTTTCGGGCACCGTTTCCCACGTATATGTGGAAGAAAACTTCAAGGATACCGTTGCAAAGGCGCTCCTTCGCATCGGCCTTGATGCGGATATGTACATTGCCGTGCCGCTTTCGGAAGGGCTCTTTGTGATCCCGGAGGCGCTCAGGGCAAAGCCTGCCATCCTTGTGGATGTGGGCGCAAAGAATACGGACGTTTCCGTGATGCGCAACGCTGCCCTTGTGGCAAGCCGCACCATTCCCGTGGGCGGCGCACACTTTTCGGGGGATCTTGGCTACGGCCTCGGCGTGGAAGCATCGGTGGCGGAAACGCTCAAGCGCCGTTATGTTTATTCCCGTGAATATCAGGACAGCATAGATACCGTACACCTTCCCGGCGGCGAGACCATGCGTGTGGAGCATGAAGCCATCCGCTACATCGTGGAAGCACGTACGCAGGAACTCGCCTCCCTCATAGCCGATGCCGCAAAGGAAATGGGTGCGCCCCTTTCCGGAAAGCCTGCCCTTTACCTGACGGGCGGCGGTATCACGCTGATGCGCGGCAGCTGCGAGTTCATGGAAAAATGCCTCGGCGTTCCCGTGGAGGTGCGTATGCCCACCATGCCAAGGCTTTCCACGCCAAACTATGCGAGCGCTTTTTCCGTGATGGAATTTGTGATGCATGCGACGGATGATGCAATGCCGGATGAACGAAGCAGCAGGGCGTCAAACGGAAATTTGATCAATAAACTAAAGAACCTTTTTGTGAACTAAGGTAAGGAGGAATCAAACATGTCCATCGGATTGGAACTGGATTTCGAAAGCGGCCAGTTTGCGCAGCTCAAGGTCGTCGGCGTCGGCGGCGCAGGCAACAACGCCATCAACCGTATGATCCAATACGGTCTTCGCGGCGTGGAGTTCATCTCCGTCAACACGGATAAGCAGGCGCTGTATCTTTCCCGTGCAGGGCAGAAGATCCAGATCGGCGAAAAGCTGACCAAGGGTCTTGGCGCAGGTGCGGATCCCGAAGTGGGCCGCAAGGCAGCGGAAGAAAGCCGTGAGACCATCACCGAGGCGCTCAAGGGCGCAGACCTTGTGTTCATCACCGCAGGCATGGGCGGCGGTACCGGTACCGGCGCTGCACCCATCGTGGCGGAATGCGCCAAGGAAATGGGCATCCTTACCATCGGCGTCGTCACCAAGCCCTTCTCCTTTGAAGGCAAGGTGCGCATGAACAACGCCATGAACGGCATCATGAACCTGAAGGAAGCGGTGGATACCCTCATCATCATCCCCAACGACAGGCTTCTTGAGACCGTCGGCAACGTCAGCCTTTCCGAGGCCTTCCGTGTAGCGGATGACGTGCTTCGTCAGGGCATTCAGGGCATCAGCGACCTGATCGCCGTGCCCAACATGGTCAACCTTGACTTTGCGGACGTTCGCACCATCATGCGTGAAAAGGGCATGGCGCACATGGGCATCGGTATGGCTTCCGGCGAAAAGAGTGCGCTTGAAGCAGCCAAGCAGGCCGTGGAAAGCTCCCTGCTCGAAACCAGCATCAACGGCGCAAAGGGCGTTATCATCAACATCACCGGCGGCAAGGATCTCGGCATCCTCGAGGTCTCCGAAGCTGCCACCTTCATTCAGGAATATGCGGACAGGGATGCGAACATCATCTGGGGTGCCGGCACCGACGAGGAGCTTGGCGACGCCGTACGCATCACCGTTATCGCCACCGGCTTCGAGTCCGTGGATTCCCGTCTCAACGGCAGCCGCGGTCAGACGACGGATCCGAAGCCCGTTTACGGTCCCCGCGGCGACTGGAACAGGCAGAATGAGCTGACCGTTCCCGGTGCACGTCCCCGTGGCGGCCAGTTTGCCCAGCAGGCTTATTCCTATAACTCCCCTGCCCCCCAGCAGGAGGAGCAGCCCCGTTTCACCAAGCAGGATATCAAGACCGATTACGATCCCAAGGAGAAGAGCAACCTCAACCTTCCGAGCTTCCTGCGCAACCGTGGCGAATAAGCGAAAAGTAAAACAAAAAACAGCATCCGCAGCGATCATGCTGCGGATGCTTTCTTTTTGATCGATTTGGCTTACGGTTTCTTCACAACAAGAAAGAAACGGTGCACCGTGCCCTCCACGGCACCTTTTTCTTCGAGGATATGCTGTGCTTTGAACAGGCGGTCTACGCAGCTTTCCACGGAGAATCCGGGAAACTCCCATTCTATGATGCGGGCAAACCAAACGAGCGCCCCCACATCGAAAAAGCGGATGGGGCAAAAAGCCTCCTGCGCTTCCAAAATGGAAAAGCCGGCTTTTAGAAACGCCTCTTTTGTGAGCGAAAGATATTGTTCGGGGAAGGGGAGGGGCGGCACAGGGTCAAGGAGCAGCTCCACAAGTTCCCTGTCGTTTTCCGCACCCACCTGCTGGGTAATAAAAACACCGCCGTGTTTGAGCACGCGGAAGATCTCTTCCGCATTGAAGTCGCCGTGGCGGTCGATGACCATGTCGAAGCTTGCATCATCAAAGGGCAGGGGGCCTTTTCCGCTGCCCGCGCGAAAATCGATCCCGAGGGGAAGGAGGGTTTCTTCACAGAGCTGCACATTGGGCGGGAAGGCTTCTGTGGCGGCAAGGTTTTTCATGGGGTGCCCGAGGGAAAGAAGAAATTCACCGCCGCCGGTGTCGATGTCGAGCACCTTCATTTCCGGCGTCAGGTAAGAAAGGATGGCCTTTCGGTAATCCCAGGGAAGGTCATCCTGTTCCGTATAGCGGTCGTTGATGTGGGAAAGATCCCAGCCTCGGATATGGGCGATGCGTTCCTCTTCAAGCCAAAGGGCAATGCGGTCTTCTGCTTTCATAAAAAACCTCCCGGTAAAGGTACCGTTATTATAGCATAACGGGAAAGCTGCGTCATTACCGTATAAAAATGTGAAAACAGCCGAAACTTATCTTGCCGCAGTTTGCGATATGCCACGGTTGTGGTATAATGGAAAAAACCAAAAGCATTGAAAGGAACGGAAGGATACCATGCGCCAAACGGGAAAAGTGATCGAACTCAAAGGGAAAAAAGCGGTCGTGCGCTTCGTGCGCTCCGATGCCTGCGGCCATTGCAACGCCTGCTTCCGCCTTGGCAGCAACGAGGCCGATATTGAGATCGACAACACCCTGAAAGCAAAGCTCGATGATGTGGTGGGCATCGAGATGCACGGCAAAAGCGTGCTGAAGGCAAGCCTGCTCCTTTATGGGCTTCCCCTTGTTGCGCTGCTTGTGGGCGCATTTATCGGCTCCTTTAAGGGGGATCTTTATTCTGCGCTGGCAGGGCTGCTGTTTGCGGCAGGTGCATTTTTCATCCTTCGTGCCTTTGAACCGAAGTTTTCCCGTATGACGGAGTTTAAGCCCCGCATGGTGGAGATCATGGAAAAAACGGACGCACCGGCAGAAACCGAAAAAGGAGAATAAGAAAATGGCAAACGGAACTGTGATCGTGCTGAATGATGAAAACTTTGAAGCGGAAGTGCTGCAGGGCGATCAGCCCGTGCTGGTGGAGTTTTGGGCGCCCTGGTGCGGTCCCTGCCGTATGCTCACGCCGATCCTTGAAGAACTGGCGGAGGAATACGAAGACCGTGCAAAGATCTGCAAAGTGAATGTGGATGAAGCCCCTGCCCTTGCAAAGCAGTACAAGGTGCTTTCCGTGCCTACGATGTTCCTTTTTAAGGATGGCGTAAAGCTTGAGCGCATCGGCGGTGCAAGGCCGAAGAATGCTCTCGCAGAACTTCTTGACGAAAACCTGTAATCGAACATCGGGCGCACCGTTAGGTGCGCCCTTTTGCTGCCCAAAAAGGCGAAGAATCGCCGCTGCTTGGGGAAATACCCATTGCGCCTTTCGCCTCGTTTTGTTACAATAAATCGGATAGAGCAAACAATTGCGGCGCATTGCCGCTTAAACCGGAGGTTTTTACTTATGAAGCTTGAACGCCTTGTTGGAGACCGTTTTAAAGAGCGCCCGTCCGATTGCGTCATCGACAGCCATGCGCTGATGCTCCGCGGCGGTTACATGAAATACGTTGCAAACGGCATCTTCTCTTCTTATATGCCGCTTCGCCGCATCACCCGTAAGATCGAAAACATCATCCGTGAGGAGATGGACCGCATCGACGGTCAGGAAGTGCAGTTCCCCGTGGTGCTGCCTGCCTCCCTTTGGGATGAATCCGGTCGTTATGAGAGCGTCGGCAGCGAGCTGATGCGCTTTTCCGACCGCAACAACAGCCCCCTCGTGCTGGGCATGACCCATGAAGAGGCGGCGGTACAGCTTGTGCGTGAATACGGTCAGAGCTATACCAAGTATCCCTTCATGATCTATCAGGTGCAGACCAAGTTCCGTGATGAAGCCCGTCCGCGCGGCGGTCTCATCCGTGTGCGTGAGTTCACCATGAAGGACGCCTATTCCTTCCACACCTCTCAGGAGGATCTTGAGGCGTATTATGAGCGCTGCTTCCATGCCTACGAGCGCATCTTTGCCCGTGCAGGCATCCCGGATACCGTTTCCGTTATGTCCGACAGCGGCATGATGGGCGGCAGCGTTTCCCATGAATACATGCTGCTGACCCCCGTGGGTGAAGACTCCATCGCCATCTGCCCCGAGTGCGGCTGGCGTGCCAACATGGAAGCGGCGGAAAGCATCATTGAAAACGTGAAGGATGCGGAAGATCAGCCCCTGACCGAAGTGCACACCCCGAACCAGCAGACCATCGAGGAGGTTTGCACCTTCCTGAACCTGCCCGTTGAAAAATCCTGCAAGGCCGTCGTCTACCAGAAGAACATGACCGATGAATACGTGGTGCTTTTCATCCGCGGCGATCTTGAAGCCAACGAGACCAAGCTCACCAACTTCCTCGGCGAGGCCATCCATCCTGCTGTCATCACCCCCGAAAGCGGCATCGTGGCAGGCTACATCGGCCCCTGCGGTCTTCCCAAGGGCGTGACCGTCCTCTTCGACAGCTCCCTCAAGGGCACCAACAACCTTTGCTGCGGCGCCAACAGGGAAGAGTATCACAACACCGGTTTCTGCATGGAGCGTGACTGCCCCGATGCGGAATACCATGATTTCGCCAAGATCAAGGAAGGCGGCATCTGCCCTCGCTGCAAGAAGCCTATGATCACCGTTTCCCGCGGCATCGAGGTGGGCAACATCTTCCAGCTCGGCACCAAGTACACCAAGAGCATGGGCATGCAGTACCTCGATCAGGAAGGCAAGCTGCAGTACCCCATCATGGGCTGCTACGGTATCGGCGTCGGCCGCCTTGCGGCTTCCGTCTGCGAAGCGAAGCACGATGATTACGGCCCCATCTGGCCCATGTCCATCGCCCCCTGGCAGGTACACCTTTGCTGCATGCGTGCGGACAATGCGGAAGTGCACGCCTATGCGGATTCCCTCTACGAAGCGCTGCTTGACAAGGGCGTGGAAGTCATCTACGATGACCGCTCCGTTTCCGCCGGCGTCATGTTCTCCGATGCGGACCTTCTCGGCGTGCCGGTGCGTGTGGTCTGCAGCCCCCGCAACATGAAGGATGGCTGCATTGAGCTTTCCACCCGTGACAAGAGCTTCAGCGCCAAGGTTCCCGTGGCGGAAGCCGTGGAGCGCATCGTTGCCCTGCGTGATGAGCTGCTCGCCGCCTGCAAAGCGGAATAAAAAGAATAAAGCCTTAATGTCAAAAGCCTGCGGCGTGCCGCAGGCTTTTGTTTATTTTCAAACAAATGTTGTTTTCCGCAAAAAGATTTAGTATCATTATAATGGTGGGGAATTTTGGAACACATCTTTTTTCTGCCGATCCCACCAGTAAATTCGTTTCCTTTTTAACAAATTTTTATATACGGAGGAAGATCATGACACAATTTGATTTGATCCGTGCAGCGGATGCAGACCTTGCGAAAGCAATGGAACTTGAACTCGACCGTGAACGTGACAATCTTGAACTGATCGCATCGGAAAACTTTGTTTCGGAAGCGGTCATGGCAGCCCTTGGCAGCCACCTGACCAACAAGTACGCAGAGGGCTATCCCGGCAAACGCTATTACGGCGGCTGCGAACATGTGGACAAGGTGGAGGATATCGCCCGGCAGCGTGCCTGTGCGCTTTTCGGGGCGGATCATGCCAACGTGCAGCCCCATTCCGGCGCAAGCGCCAACATTGCCGTGTATTTTGCCCTGCTTGAGCCCGGCGATACCGTGCTTGGCATGGATCTTTCCCACGGCGGACATTTGACCCACGGCAGCCCCGTGAACATCTCCGGCAAATACTACAACTTCGTTTCCTACGGCGTGGATCCCAAAACGGAAATGATCGACTATGAGCAAGTGCGCCGCCTTGCCCTTGCCCACAAGCCGAAGCTGTTGGTGGCAGGCGCATCCGCCTATCCCCGTACCCTTGATTTTGCAAAGTTCCGTACCATTGCGGATGAAGTCGGCGCTGTCTTCATGGTGGATATGGCGCACATCGCCGGCCTTGTGGCGGCAGGCGAGCACATGAGCCCCATTCCCTATGCGGATGTGGTCACCACCACCACCCACAAGACCCTGCGTGGGCCCCGGGGCGGCATGATCCTCTGCAAAGAGCAGTACGCAAAGGCCATCGATAAGGCCATCTTCCCCGGCATGCAGGGAGGCCCCCTGATGCATGTGATCGCCGCAAAGGCCATCTGCCTGAAGGAAGCCCTTTCGCCGGAATTCAAAACCTATGCCCGGCAGGTGGTGAAGAACGCCGCAGCCCTTGCAAAGGGACTGACGGAGCGTGGCGTGCGCCTTGTGAGCGGCGGTACGGACAACCACCTGATGCTCGTTGACCTTGGCAGCGAGGGGCGCACCGGCAAAGAGGTGGAGGAGCTGCTTGACAGCGCCAACATCACCGTCAACAAGAACACCGTGCCCAACGAAACAAGAAGCCCCTTTGTGACAAGCGGCATCCGCATCGGCACGGCAGCGGTCACAAGCCGTGGTCTTGCGGAGGAAGATATGGATGTCATCGCACAGTGCATTGCGGATATCATCGAAAACGGTGCGGAAGCGGTGCCTGCCGCCAAAGCAAAAGTGCAGGCAATCACGGCAAAATATCCGCTTTACAAGTAAAAAGAAAGAAAAAAGAAGAACGGAACCCACCGTTCTTCTTTTTGTATATCGAAAACCACTCGCTGGGCGAGTGGTTCAAAAGAAGCCTATAGGCGATGATGTAGACTGAAAAACTCCCTTTGTTTTAAGATAAAGATGCGGTCCGCCAACTGCAGCAAAGAAAAACAAAGGGAGGTCATCC
>JAFSEB010000054.1 GCA_017435905.1 Clostridia bacterium
AACTCCCTTTGTTTTAAGATAAAGATGCGGTCCGCCAACTGCAGCAAAGAAAAACAAAGGGAGGTCATCCGAATGAACGACATGAATAGTTTATCGCACACGAGTTGGAATTGCAAATATCATATAGTATTTGCGCCGAAACACAGACGAAAGGTATTTTATGGAGAAAAAAGACGAGAGATAGGGGAGACATTAAGGACATTATGTAACTGGAAAAAAACAAAATAGTAGGAGCAGAAGTATGCCCGGATCATGTACATATGTTGGTGGAAATACCACCAAAGGTATCAGTATCCAGTTTTATGGGATATTTAAAAGGAAAGAGCAGCTTGATGATCTACGAAAAATATCCGGAACTAAGATATAAATACCGAAACAGGGAGTTTTGGTGTAGGGGGTATTATGTGGATACAGCAGGAAAGAATGCAAAGAAAAAAGAAGAATACATCCCACACCAGTTAGATGAAGATAAGGCAGGAGAACAGTTGACGATGGGGAACTTTTAAACCCGTTTACGGGTAGCAAGTAACAAAACCTTCGCGGCTGGCGGATCGTACTTGCACGACGTGACGTGCATGCTAGTATTAGAGGGTTTTACCCGTCTATGAAAATCCCCCGGCTTCGCCGGGGGACCATTATTTGGTTCTTAGTTGCTACACAGCTTCCAACCATTTTCGTTCAGCTCATATACAGCAGCAATTTCATCATCAATGCCAATCTCAATTCGAGTTGTGTTTGATGGCAGAACATAAACGCGATCATAATCGGTTTGCCCTCCTAAACTTCCTGCCTCCATTTTAACTTCGGGTAGCTTGTCATTCATGGTTACAATGCTTTCTTCCGCGCTTCCATCCATGTTAAACAGCAACCAATAGGTTTCATCCAGTTGTGGATGGGCAAGATATTCAGCGCATAGAGCTGTTTCATAATCAAATGCTTTTTTAAATAAGAATGAAAACGGTGGAGTGATATACCATTTTCCTTCCTTCTTTAGCAGGATACTGGTGGAAATATTGTTTGTTCCTTTACGCGTTATAAACAGCGTTGATGTTTCACAATCTATCATCTGTTCATAGTCTGCCTCTCCAGGGCTTTTAACATATGCATATGCAGCCAAAGGAGAGTCAAAACCGATCAAAGTAGTTTCAGGAACGATGAAGCTGCACAAAAATATTAGCAACGCATATCCCGCTCCAAGAATGAGCCACGGAGTTTTTCTTTTACGCAGCCACTTCTGGAACGGCTTACAAGCGAACCACAGTCCTGCTAACACAGCAATCACAAACATGTTGCGAACAATACCAAACATCAGTAAAACCTCGCTCGTTTATTTGATCATAATGCTAGAACCGATTGCCGGTGCTGGGCATCTAATAACACTTGCACCATAAAATGCTCCTATGATCATCGCAACAGGAATTAAATTAACTCTTACAGAAGCACTCTTTGTATAGCGTTTTTTCTTTTCAGTTTCATCACTTTTTGAACCCGTTAATCCAACAGATAGATTTTTAAATGAAACATCCAATTCAGCGCTATAGCTCTTTGAACCAGCCCCAACCGAAATACCAGTACCAACAGACAGACTGTCCGCGGAACTAAATACATAGGCAGAAGCTGATGTTTTAAACGCATTAATACCGACACCGAAGTCAGCGCGCTTTCCGTTTATATTGTTTGAAAAAAATACAATTTGTGCATCTGTTTTGCCAAAGGGCTCGCTATGACTAACCGAATCGCTTACTTCAAAAGAAATAACAGCATAGTTATATTCCTTCGTTATCGACTTTTCAACAACAGTTTCGCCACCGGCACCGAACAAACTGCCAAATAGTTCCCAAATATCTTCCCACGATTGTCCCAACACTTCTACTCTGCGCACCGGATTATTCCCACAATACGCCCACATATTTCCGCCAAGCACACCCTGCCCGGTGGACATGTAAACGTCTGCGGAAATAAACCTGCAAACCTCGGGGTCATAATACCTTGTCATCAGGTAATACAGACCGGTTTCAACGTCGTAATAATAGCCTCGGTAACGGAAGGGATTGTCTGCGCCCAATGTGTTTGCCAAGGTGCCGGTGGTGGAGATCAGCTTGCCCCATGCATCGTAGGTATATTCTACCACGCGGTTGCCGCCTGCGTCCATAAGGCCAACTACGTCGTTCTGGCCATTTCTCAGATAGAAATACTCCGTTCCATTGTAATTGACGCTGATTACATCGCCGTTTGCGTCATAGCTGAACAGCAACGTCTTCTGCGGTGAAGTCTGCGCCATAAGAAGCCTGCCGTATACGGGGCAGTAAAGGGTGAGTGCAATGACGAAAAAACTGCTTTGCTGTCTCCTCATTCTGGGGCTGCTGCTTCCTGCGGCGGCCCTTGCGGAGGATGTCACGGCCTGCGAGCTGACGCTCAGCACGAGCCTGAACCCCCAAACGAACATCCTGACCCTTGAAGTACACATGACGAAAGTGCCGGCGATGCGCTTTATGCAGTTTTCCATCGCCTATAATGAAGAGGAGCTTACCTATGTGGAAGACTCCATCGCCTGCGGCATTTCCGCTCTTCCTTCGCCCACGCTGAATCACCTTGGCGGCGAACTGCTTTTTGCATGGGATGCGGTAACGGGCGTGGATGCGGAGGGCGTCGTTCTTCAGGCGGATTTCACCGTCAACAACGACAGCGGTCTTCTTGAGGAAACCGCTTTTTCGCCCGCCCTTGAGGCGCTTCATGCAGGCGCAGGCATCATCGGTGCGGCAGTCAGCACCAACTGGAGCGATACGCCTGCCGATATCACCGTCAGCACCGGCTATCTTTACGGCGATGCCAACTGCGACGGCGAGTACAACATGCAGGATGCCGTGTTCCTTGCCGTCTGCGCAAAAGGAAAGGCTGCCATCACTGCGGCAGGCAGGCTCAATGCTGCGATCGCCGCAGGCGCTGCACCCACCGTGCTTGATTCCCTGCGCCTTGCGAAAGGATTGGTGTTCTGATGAAAAAAACGCTGTATCTTGTTATCTCGGCTTTGGCGGTGCTGCTTCTTTGCGGCACGGCTTTTGCGGAGGAAAAACCGCTTTCGATCGAAACGGCACAAAACGGGAACACCGTTACCGTGGAGATCACCATCCCCGAAAACACGGGCACATGCATCATGCAGTTCGGCCTTGATTACGATCCCAAAGCGCTGACCATCACCAACGCTGTGCCGGGCGGCATCCTGCAGGGTACCCTTGCGCCCCTTGTGAATCGCACGGAGGAAGGCGCCGTGTATTTCGTGTGGGATTCCCTTGACCCTTTGACGGCAGGCGGCAGCGTGCTGACGCTCACCTTTGAAGCGAAGAAGGAAGTGGAACTTGATTCCGTGGTGTCCTTCAAAACGGATTATGATTTCATCCTGCAGGATGGGAATTTTCAGGATGTTGCAGTAACCCCCGGTGCAAATGCGCCTGAAAGCACGCCCGGGGCAGGCGAAACCCCTGCGCCGGAAGCGAGCGAAGCGCCCGAACCCGATACGGAGCTGCCCGAAAGCGGCGAGGGAGAAGCACCCGAACCTACCGCAGCACCAACACCGCGCCCTGCCGCCATCGTGTTTGAAACCACGGAGGTGAAGATCGAAGCAGGCAGCGAGCTGCAGCTTTCCCCGAAGCTGCAGGGAGCGGATACCACCAAGGAACCGCCCACCTACTACAGCAGCGATGAATCCGTTGCCACGGTGGATGAAAACGGCAACGTGACCGCAAAAGGCCCCGGCACCGCCACCATTACCGCCATCACCACGGATGGCACTGCCAGCGGCGAAATGACCGTGACCGTGGAAGGGGAAGCGGTGATCGAGACCATCGGCGGCAGAAATGCCGGAATGCCCAGCGAGGCGAAGTGGCTTTTGATCGCAGCGGCGGCGCTGATCCTCATCGCAGGCGGCGCATTCCTGTTCCTGAAAAAGAAAGCATAACGAAAGAAAACATGAAAAATGCGCTGTTCCTGCGAACAGCGCATTTTGTATGCAATTTCCGATCAATCCGCATCGAAGGCTTCAAGCTTGTTTGCAGGTGCATTCGGGCGGCTGTCGCCATGCTTGACGAAAAGCATCGTCAGGAAGGCGATGGCAACGAAAACGGTCGCATAGGGGAACAGTGTGGTCATGCCAAGGTGATCCATCATCAGACCGCTCAGGTAGGGGGTGAAGGTCTGCGCAGCCATGCTGGCGGTGTAGTAGAAGCCGGTGTATTTACCCACATCGCCGCCCCGGGAAAGCTCCACCACCATGGGGAAGCTGTTCACGTTGATGGTCGCCCAGCCCATGCCGGCGAGGACGAACATGCAGTTCATCAGCAGGGCGCTGCTGCCTTCACGGAGGAAGGATGCGATGAAGAAAGAGGTCGCAAGCATCACGATGCCGGCAAGGATGGTCTTCTTCCGGCCGATCTTCGATGCTACAAAGCCTACGGGCAGGTAGGAGATGATGGCGGCAATGTTTGCAAGCAGCAGCGTGGTGTTGTAGTCAAGGTCCAGCACCTTGCCTGCATAAACGGAATACTTGGAGGTGACGGCGTTGTAGCCCATAAACCAGAACACCACCGATGCAAGGATCAACAGCAGGGAGGTGCGTTCAGCGGGGGAAAGGGGGCGCTTGGCGGTATCGCCGGCTGCATCGTCGGGCAGCTCATCGATGTGATAGCGGCGGCTGTCCGCTTCCATTTCCGCAACGAAACGGGGCTCCCTTACGGTGAGCATGAACACCGCAAGGCTGATGAGCATGATCAGCGCCACGATGGAGAAGAAGGGCGTGTAGGTCATAAGCGCATTTTTCGCAGCACCTGTGTTGAATACGATGCCAAGACCAAGCACGAGGATGCCGCCTGCGGTGCCCATCAGGTTGATGACGGCGTTGGCCTTGGAACGAAGGGGCTTGATGGTCACATCCGGCATCAGCGCCACAGCAGGGGAGCGGAAGGTGGCCATGGAAATGAGCGCCATCAGCAGCACCACGATGAATACGATGAGGGGCAGGGGATCCGCCTTTGTCTGTGCGTTTGCGTAAGCCTGCCTTGCAGGTACCACATAGTTGGTGTAATCCGCATTGGTCACAAATGCGCCGTTTTCTTCGATCTGCACGGTGATGGCGGCAAAATCGGCTTTTTCGAAGGTGTCCTGCAGAACGAAGGCCTCGCCTGCAGGGGTCTCAAGGGTCTCGCTGCCCACCGCATCGTATAGCACCTCAAGGGCGGCAGGATCATCGATGGCGGAGACCGCTTCGATGCGCTTGAGCTGCATCCCGTCCGCAAAGGAAAGTGCCACGAGGGCGATCACGGCGGCAACGGTGCCAAAGAGGATGAAGGGCGTGCGGCGCCCCATTTTGTGGCGGCACTTATCGCTGAGGGCGCCGAACAGGGGCAGCATGAAGAGCGCAAACACATTGTCAAGCGCCATGATGATGCCGGAATTGGCCTGGGTCATGCCGAATTTATCCGTCAGGATCTTCGGGATGATGGTATCGTATGCCTGCCAGAAGGTGCAGATGAGGAAAAAGGCAAAGCCGACAAGGATGGTGCGTTTGTAATTGAGCTTCATGTGTATCCTCCGGAATCATAGAGTGAAAAATGCTGCTGATGACCTGCGAACGCCTGTGTGCGGCGCATAACGTAAACTGATAAACCATTTCATATCATAACATTTGGCATGAAAAAATAACAGGGGTATTTTGGGCTTTTTTGGTTGCCTCGGGTATGGCTTGCTGATACAATCAAATCAGATCCAGTATGAAAATGGGAGTATTATATCATGAAAAAAAGGATTCGCCTGATCGCGACCGGCGGCACCATTGCCTGTATGCCCACAGAGCACGGCCTTGCACCGGGTCTTGATGCGGCGGCGCTGCTGCAGTATGTCAATGCGGACACCGCCAATGTAGACTGCATCGATCTTTTCAATATGGACAGTTCCAACGTGCAGCCGGAAGAATGGCGCAAGATCGCAGAGGAAGTCGTCCGCACCGCCGAAGAATACGAGGGTATCGTGATCACCCACGGCACGGATACCATGGCGTATACCGCCTCCATGCTCAGCTTCATGCTCCGGGGCATCCATATCCCCGTGGTGCTGACAGGCTCCCAGTATCCCATCGCCTATCCCGATTCCGACGGGCGCAAAAACCTGCTCAATGCGCTGCTTGCGGCGGAGGAATTGCCCGGCGGCGTCTACATTGCCTTCGGCAATGCCATCATCAAGGGCTGCCGTGCGGTCAAAACACGCACCACCTCCCTCGATGCCTTTGAATCCATCAACTATCCCTATGTGGGCATGGTGGCAAACGGCCGCTGCTACCGCCTTGCGGAGCAAAGCGTGCCGGAAGAAGCATCGTTCTCCTTTGCCCTTGACCCCTGCGTGGCGCTGATCAAGCTGGTGCCTGGCACAAGCCCTGCGCTGCTTGAAAGCCTTCTTGACTGCGACATCCACGGCGTGGTGGTGGAGGCTTTCGGCCTTGGCGGCATGCACAATTTCCGCCGTGACCATACGGAAAGCATCCGCAGGCTCATTGCGGCGGGCATTCCCGTGGTGCTCACCTCCCAGTGCCTTTACGAAGCCAGCACGCCGGATATCTACGAGGTCAGCCAGGCGCTGCGTGATGCAGGCGTCATCTCCGCCCGTGATATGACCACGGAAGCTGCCGTCACAAAGCTGATGTGGGTCATGGGGCAGACCGAAGACCCGGAGGAGATCCGCGCCCTGATGCGCAAAAACCTTTGCGGCGAGATCATGGAGTAAAAAACAGGAAAGCCATGGCGGCTGTAACTGCCATGGCTTTATTTTTTTGAATAATTCGCTATGGTATGATATAATCTGCAGAAATAACATTGCATGCATGCGGCGTTTCGGGAGGTGAGGCGGATGGCAAAGGAAAAATCGTGCGGTGCGGTGGTATTCACACGGGAAAACGGCGAGATCCGCTTCCTTTTGATCCGCAACCTTGCCGGCACATACGGTTTCCCGAAAGGGCATGTGGAAGGCAGCGAAACGGAAAAGGAAACGGCGCTTCGGGAAGTGTATGAAGAAGTGGGACTTCGTGTCAGCCTTCTTGACGGCTTTCGCACGGAGGAGACATATTATCTTCCCGGCAGGCGTGATACCTTAAAAAAGGTGGTCTATTTTCTCGGCGAGTATCACGATCAAACCTTCCGCCATCAGGAAACGGAGCTTTCCGATGCGGTTTTGACGGATTACGATACCGCCATGTCGCTGTTCCGCTTTGACAATACAAGGCGTGTGTTAACGGAAGCCAGGGATTTCCTTTTAAAGCAGGAAAAATAAGGCATATTGAAAAAGAAAAAAGCCAAAGCACGTGCTTCGGCTTTTTTGTTTGATCGGTTGTTCAGCTGTCGAGCCTTTCACGGAAGGCTCGCATGCTTTTGTTCATGCGGCGCAGCATATCAAGCGCATCCGCACGTTCATCGCCGCTGAAATCCTCCAGCAGGGTAGTAAAGAACATTTCAAAATCAATATCGCACCAACGGGCATAATCCTGCCCCTTCTGCGTCAGCGTGATGCGGATGCAGCGGGTATCCTTCTTATCCCGTACACGCTTGATGAAGCCGGTGCTTTCCAGCCGCCGAAGCGATACGCCCACGGAGGCTTTCGTGATGTTGAGGTGCTCTGCCAGCTCATTCTGTGTGGGTGTGCCGAGGGTGCGCACCGCAAAAAGCAGCTGCGGCTGGCCGGGGTAAAGACCGTATTTTCTCAGCGTGCGCTGCATGCAAAGATTGTAGATATGCAGGAGCGACTGAAATTCTCGCCCGGCTTCTGCGGTCAGTTCTTCCCGTGTCATATGCGCATCTCCCATCATTTGGATGGAATCATTATCGGTCGAAGTGCACACTTTGTCAATTGAAAAGTGAAGATTTTTGGATTTTGATAATTGCACTCCGGTTCGGGTTATGCTACACTATAGCAATAAATGAAAACGTTTTCAATTTGGAGGAATCAGTGGGTAAAAGCGGTGTCCTGATGCACATCACCTCCCTGCCGTCGCCTTACGGCATCGGCACGATGGGGCGTGCAGCATATGAGTTTGCAGATTTTGTTGCCGGAAGCGGCATGGCGGTGTGGCAGGTGCTGCCCATCGGCCCCACCGGTTATGGCGATTCGCCGTATCAGGCTTTTTCTACCTTTGCAGGCAATCCGAACCTGATCGACCTTGATCTTCTTCTGAAAGACGGCATCCTTGCTGCGGAAGATCTTTCGGACCTTTACTTTGGCGATGATCCCCTTCGGGTGGACTACGGCGCTGTGGTCTACGCCCACGGCGAGGCGCTCAGGCGTGCCTTTAAGCGCAGCGGTGAAGCCCTTCTGGAAGCGGTGGAAGCCTTCCGTGAGGATAACCCCTGGCTTCGGGAATATGCGCTCTTTATGGCTGTGAAGGGTCACTTCGGCGGCGTATCCTGGCAGCAGTGGCCGGATGATGCCATCCGCCTGCATGAGGAGGCAGCCGTTGCACATTACAGCGAACTTCTCAAAGAGGAAACTGCATATTATGCTTTTGTGCAGTACCTTTTCTTCAAACAGTGGAATGCGCTCAAGGCGTATGCCAACAAAAAGGGCGTGAAGATTCTTGGCGATATGCCCATTTACGTGGCGCCGGATTCCTCCGACATCTGGTCGGAAAGCGACCTTTTCCTGCTGGATGAAGACAAGCGCCCCACCTTCGTGGCAGGCGTGCCGCCGGATTATTTTTCCACGGAAGGTCAGCTTTGGGGCAACCCCCTTTATGATTGGGACGCCATGAAGCGGGAAGACTATGCATGGTGGAAGAAGCGCCTTCGTGCCATGGGCGAAATGTTCGACATGGTGCGCATCGATCACTTTATCGGCTTTGCACGCTATTATGCCATTCCCGCAGCGTCCGATACCGCAAAGGACGGCGCTTACCGCCCCGGCCCCGGCATGGATCTTTTCAATGCCCTGAAGGATATCACAGCGGATCTTCCCATCGTGGCGGAAGACCTTGGCATCATCACGCCGGAGGTAGAGAAGCTGCTGAAGGATTCCGGCTTCCCGGGCATGCGTGTGCTGCAGTTTGCCTTTGGCGGCGAGGATGACAACATGCACCTGCCGAATGTCATCAGCCCCAACACGGCCCTGTATACCGCCACCCATGACAATGCTTCCATCCTTGATTGGTGGGAGGATGCCGGCGAAGCGGAGCGTGCCTGCGCAAGGGAAAGGCTGCACCTTTCCGAAGCGGATGAAAGGGAGATCAACTGGGCGCTGATCCGTGCAGCCTATGCGAGCCATGCGAAATACTGCATCATCCCCATGCAGGATTACCTTGGCCTCGGCAAGGACAGCCGCATGAATTCCCCTGCCACCCTTGGCGGAAACTGGAGCTGGCGCATGGGCAAGGATGCTGTGGATGCAGCCCTTGCAACACGTATTCTCCGGATCAACAAACAGTACAGAAGGACTGATCGAAAGGAAGAGACCATGGACTGCAAAAACATTTTGCGCCGCATGGAGGAATCCCTCCAGAGCAATTATCAGATCGAACTGCACGAAGCGAGCACCGTTCAGCTTCACAACGCCCTTGCGGACGCTGTGATGATGGAGCTTTCCGGCGATTGGCGTGACAGCCGCCATGCCTATGAGCGTGTGCGCCGTGCCTACTATATCTCTGCCGAATACCTCATCGGCAGGATGGTGTTCAACAACCTTTACTGCCTCGGCATCCTTGGCGAAGTGCGTGAGCTTCTCCGTGCCCGGGGCGCAGATATCACCGCTATGGAAGACATCGAGGATGCAGCCCTCGGCAACGGCGGTCTCGGCCGCCTTGCAGCCTGCTTCCTTGACAGCGCCGCCACCCACAACATTCCCCTTGACGGCTATGGCCTGCGCTACAAGTTCGGCCTTTTCAAGCAGAGCTTTGACAACGGCTTCCAGGTGGAAAAGGCGGATGACTGGCAGCGCTACGGCGATCCCTGGAGCCGCCGCCGTGATGACCGCATCGTCACCGTGGAATTTGCAGACCAGAAGGTGCTGGCCGTTCCCTACGATATGCCCGTGATCGGCTTCCGTACCCGCAACATCGGCACGCTGCGCCTTTGGCAGAGCGAACCCATGGAGGAGTTCGATTTCCGCCTGTTCAACGATCAGGAATACACCCTTGCGGTGCGTGAAAAGAACTCCGTTGAGGATATCACCCGTGTGCTCTATCCCAATGACAGTACCTATGCCGGCAAGCGCCTGCGCCTGAAGCAGCAGTACTTCCTTTCCAGCGCCTCCATGCAGGATGTGATCCGCCGCTACAAGCGCTCCCGGGGCAAGAACGGCAAGTGCGATTTCTCCGGCTTTGCGGCACATTGTGCCATTCAGCTCAACGATACGCATCCCACCGTTTCCATTCCGGAGCTTATCCGTCTTCTGATGCTCGAAGGCATGGATTTCGATGCTGCTTTTGCCATCGCAAGGGAGACCTTCTCCTACACCAACCACACCATCATGAGCGAAGCCCTTGAAAAGTGGGAGCTTGAGCTCTTCAACAGCGTGGTGCCCCAGATGGGTGAGATCATTTGCCGCATCAACGACAAGCTCAACGCAGAGCTTCGTGCTGCCGGTGTGGACGATGAGCGCCGCAGCCGCATGCAGATCGTGTGCGACAACACCATCCACATGGCACGCCTTGCGGTGTATGTTTCCACCTATGTGAACGGCGTAGCACGCATCCATACGGAGATCCTCAAAGATGATATTTTCCGTGACTGGTATGCCGTGTATCCCCACCGCTTCCAGAACAAGACCAACGGCATCACCCAGCGCCGCTGGCTCGGTCTGTGCAATCCGGAACTGACCGCCCTTCTTGCGGAAAAGATCGGCGACGGCTTCCTGACCGACCTTAACGAGATCGCAGCGCTGAAGGATAAGATCGACGATGCCTTCATCCTTCGCTTCAACGCCGCCAAGCATGAAAAGAAACGCCAGCTTGCCGCCATCATCAAGGAGCGTGAGGGCGTGGATATCCCCACGGACTTCGTGTTCGATATTCAGGTCAAGCGCATGCACGAGTATAAGCGCCAGCTGCTCAACGCCTTCTCCATCCTCGATATCTATTTCCGCCTGAAGGATGGCAGCCTGACCGACTTTACGCCCACCGCCTTCATTTTCGGCGCAAAGGCAGCCCCGGGTTACTGGCGTGCAAAGGGCGTCATCAAGTTCATCAACGAGATCGCCAAGCGCATCAACAACGATCCAGAGATGAAGGATAAGATGCGTGTGGTCTTCGTGCAGAACTACAACTGTTCCTATGCGGAGCACATCATCCCTGCGGCGGATATTTCCGAGCAGATCTCTCCTGCAGGCACGGAAGCCTCCGGCACGGGCAACATGAAGTTCATGCTCAACGGCACCGTGACCCTTGGCACCTATGACGGCGCCAACATCGAGATCGTGGAGCAGGCAGGCGAGGAGAACAACTACATCTTCGGCGCAAGGGTGGAAGACATTGCACGCATCCGTTCCACCTACAACCCGAAGGCCATCTATGACGGCGATGCACGCATCCGCAGGGTCATGGATACCCTCATCGACGGCACCTTCAGCGATGATAATACCGGCTCCTTCCGTGAGCTTTACGGCTCCATCCTCTTCGGTGCGAACTGGCATGCGCCGGATCATTATTTCCTGCTTCTTGATTTCAATCCCTATGTGGAAGCGAAGCTTCGTGCCAACAGGGATTACCGTGACAGCCTTGCCTTTGGCCGTAAGTGCCTGATGAACACCGCCTCCGCCGGAAAATTCTCCAGCGACCGCACCATCCGGCAGTATGCGGAGGAGCTCTGGCATCTGCCCAGGGTAGAACTGTAACGATACCGGTCCTACACAATGCGCCGCAGCATGCTGCGGCGCATTTTTTATGTCGTTTTCAGTTTGTTTTCAGAAAAAATGTACTGTCATCATCATAACGGACATGTTATAATATCCATAACAAACATGTATCTTGCAAAACGGATCCACGGATCATGTCTGAATACAAAAATCCTTTTTCGGAAAGGCTGCTTATGGAAACACATATCCGCACAGCAACGATAAAAGAAAAAGTCTATCACCACCTGCGTCAAAAGATCCTGCACCACCAATACTGCCCCGGCGAATGGCTGCAGGAAAAGGAGATCGCAGAAAAGCTGCAGGTCAGCCGTTCGCCGGTGCGTGAGGCGCTGCAGATGCTCGTCAAAGAAGGTCTTGCCACGGAGATCCCCCAAAAGGGCGTATGGGTCAGAACGCTTACCGAAAAGGATGTGGAGGAGATATTTGCCCTCAGGATCCTTCTTGAGGGGGATGCCATCAAGCGCATCGGCAGGCAGCTTCTTGAAGAGGATGCGGCTGCCCTTCGTGCATGCCTTTCCCATGAGTTTGCCGCACACCTTGAGGATAACGATCCCTGGGGCGAAACGCTGACGGAGGGTCTGCATGCGCTGGTAGTGCGCCTTGGGCAAAACAGAACTGCCCTCGGCATCCACGAAAAGCTGTGCGCCATGCTGACGCTTTTGAACATTCCTGCCATCCTTGGCGATACGGATGCGAAGCGCTGCAGGGAGGAACATGAAAAGATCGTGATGCTGCTGCTTGAGAATGACCCTTTGGGTGCAGAAGCTGTTAACACGGCACATCAGGAACATGCAATGGCGCTGATCCTTGCGCACATGGCACAAAACCGCAGAAGCCTTGCAAAAACAGGGCGGAAATGCTAACATAGCATCATCACCCTGTCATATACGGCAGGGCGCAGGAGGATACGGGAAATGAAGATACACGAGGCAGCGGAAAACTACCTGGAATGCATCCTCGTCCTGGGAAAAGAAAAAGCGCATGTGCGCTCTATCGATGTGGCACACCATATGGGCGTAACGAAGCCCACCGTCAGCTTCACGGTGAAGCAGTTCCGTGAAAACGGCTATGTGGAAATGGATGAGGACGGTTTCCTTACCCTGACCCCCATGGGGCTGGAGATCGCAGAACGTGTGTATGAGCGGCATGTGCTGCTTGAAGAGCTTCTTTGTGCCATCGGCGTGGATGCGGAGACCGCCAAAGAGGATGCCTGCCGCATTGAGCACGATTTGAGCGATGTCACCTTCCGCAAGATCAAAGAATACGTGCAGAAGATCAAAGAAGGAAAATAACAGAGCCTGCGCAGCGGCAAATGTCCCTGCGCAGTTTGTTTTGAAAAAAGAGGGAGAGATGCCGTTATGAAGACCGATGCTTATCTTGAGCTGATGCACATCTTTGAAAAACTGAAAAACGAGGAACGCCACAGCTGGACATCCTCCGGCAGGCGGGAAAGCGTGGCGGAGCACAGCTGGCGCCTTGCGCTGATGGCGTATTTCATGAAGGATGAATACCCGGACCTTGACATCACAAAGGTCATTTTCATGTGCATCTGCCACGATCTTGGGGAAGCCTTCATCGGCGATATCCCTGCCTTTGAGAAAACGGGCGCCGATTCCCATGCGGAGGATGACGCCCTTGCAAATTGGGTGAACAGCCTCGGCGAGCCCTATAAAACCGAGCTTTCCGCCCTCTTTGCGGAAATGCATGAGCGAAAGACACCGGAAGCGCAGCTCTACAAGGCGCTCGACAGAATGGAGGCGCTCATTCAGCACAACGAGGCGGATATTTCCACCTGGCTGCCCCTTGAATATGAGCTCAACTTTACCTACGGCATGCAGGATGCGGCTTTCTCGGCCTATACAAAGGCCCTTCGGGACAGGATCAACGAGGATACCGCCGCCAAGATCGAAGCGGCAAAAACAGAATAAAGTTAAAGAAAGCGGCATCCCAACGGATGCCGCTTTGTAATGGCAATGGATCTACTGCTGCTGTTTCTGCATTTCCCTCACGGAAAGCAGCAGGAAATAGGGGTTCAGGTAATAAAAATCCGGCGTTGTCACCGCAAGGTGCAGGTGGTTCGCATCGCTGTTGCCGGTGTTGCCCACATGGCCGATCACATCGCCTTTTTTGACGGTATCGCCCACCTGCAGGAAATCCGTCAGCCGCACCATGTGGTAATAGTGGTATTCGTAACCGTATGCGTCAAGGACTGCCACATAGTTGCCGGCAATATCGTTGGTGCTGATATGCGTCACGGTGCCGTCCGTGCAGGACAGGATGGGCGTATCTTCCGCCGCACGGATGTCCGTACCGGTGTGTTTTCGAGTGCTGCCGGAACGGGGCGCATACCAGCCGTCCTTGATGCGGTGACCTGGCAGCGGATCCGCAAGGGTGGCGATGTACTCTTCCGTAGGTTCGGGATATACATAGTCCGCTTCCTCGCCGGCATCATCGT
This sequence comes from Clostridia bacterium, assembly GCA_017435905.1. Classification (GTDB taxonomy): domain Bacteria; phylum Bacillota; class Clostridia; order Christensenellales; family CAG-138; genus UBA1685. Next base: position 14,330 of record JAFSEB010000054.1, read on the forward strand.
AAATGGTGTTCATGTAGGCGAGGATCAGCTTGTAGGAATACGTTTCATCGGTGTGCCTGCCGAGGATGTCCTCATAATGCGCAAGCTGCACGGTAAAGGTGAGCCGGTCTTCCTCGGCCTCTGCGGAAAAGTGCAGGTTCTCCGCAAGCAGCGTTTCAAGATCGCTGCCTGCAGCCCGGTACAGGCTCACGGTCTCCTGCCAGCCGGGAAGGGAAAGGCAAAGCGCAAAGGCGGGGAGTGAAACATAATGCTCCGTTGCCGCAAGGCAGGCTTTGCTGCAGGCAGTGCGCACCTGCTTTTCAAGGGTGTCCGCCATGGCAAAGAAAAGGGAAAAGTTGGCGGCAATATCCTGTACGGTGGCCATTTCCGGCAGCGTATCAAGGGAAAGGTCAAGGCAAAGCGAAGTACGGAAGGCTTCCTCCGCAGCGGCGGCAGCGGCTTCAAGATCGGATACGGGCGCAGCTGTGGGCACCGGGGAAGGCGCTTGGGAGGGGACAGGCGTTTGCTTCGGTGCGGCGGAGGGTACGGCGGTGCAGCCTGCTGCGAAACACAGCGCAAGAACAAGGCACCCGATGCGCACCGCAAAATGGGAAAATGCGGAATGAGACAAGGGCATAGCTCCTTTATGATCGATACATACAGGCAATATTATGGCATAATTCCGCCGAAATTTCACCACATAATTTGTAACGTTTTTCACCGTGCCGTATAATAAACGGGAAGAAAAAGGGGAGGAAGCGGAAATGGCACAGCGGATCATGATCGAAGGAAGGGAAGAAACGGTGCTTTCCGTCAGGGAAATGCGTGAAGCGGATGCTTTTACCATTGAAACAGCCGTGGATGGCTGCACGCTGATGGGCAGGGCAGCAAAGGGCGTATTTGATGCGGTGAAGTGGGAAAGCCCCGTGGCGATCCTTGCAGGCGGCGGCAACAACGGCGGCGACGGCTATGCCCTTGCATGCCTTCTTGCGGATGCAGGCATCGTGGCGGCGGTCTATGCGGTATCGGAAAAGCTGACAAAGGATGGGGCGCACTATCGGGCATCGGCGGCACAAAAGGGCGTGAAGATCATGCCGTTTTCTGCGGATGCGGCGCTTTCCCGGTACCCCATGATCGTGGACTGTATTCTCGGCACAGGCTTTTCGGGCGAATTGCGCCAAAGTGCGGCAGATGCCATCCAAGCCGTGAACAGGGAAAAGGAAAGGGGCGCCTTCGTGGTCAGCGTTGACATCAACAGCGGCATGAACGGCGACAGCGGCGAAGCCAAACTAGCCGTGCGCTCCTCCCTGACGGTATCCATCGGCTATTACAAGCAGGGGCTTCTGGCGGATGCGGCAAAGCCCTATATCGGCAGGCTCGTCAATGTGCCCATCGGCATCCTGCTCCCGGAATAAATAATATATAATATATTATTTTTGCTTTACAGGGGAACGGGAAGGGTGTATAATCCCGTTAAACAAAGGAACAAAATCAGGAAAAGGAAACAAACATGCAGATTGATCCTTCTTCAGTTCGATACGCCTATTATCTCCCTGCGAGCGGTGTTCGCAGGGCATTTGGCGGTGTTTGCTGAAAAGGGAGGCACGCAGTTTTTTTCGGTTCGGGCGATCGCAACCAAACTGTTCCCACGGCACGCTGCCGTGGTTTTTTTGTTTTTCGGGAAAGGAGAGCGCAATGGATATCGGCATTATCGGCCTCGGCCTGATCGGCGGCTCTATGGCAAAGGCCATATCATCTTTTACGCACCACAGGGTATTCGGTGCGGACCTGAACGGGGAGGTTCTTGCGGCAGCAAAGGCGGACGGCGCCATCGCTGCGGAAATGGACAGCAATGAATGTGCGCTGTGCGATGTGATCCTCATCGGTCTTTACCCGGGCGCTGCCATCCGTGCGGCAAGGGAATGGGCGCCCCACATCAAAAAAGGTGCGCTGGTGGTGGATCTTTGCGGCACGAAGCAGGGCGTGTGCGATGCCCTTGAACCCCTTGCAAAGGAATGGGGCTTCCATTTCATCGGCGGTCATCCCATGGCAGGCCGTGAAAAGTTCGGCTATGCGGCTTCCAATGCAGGGCTGTTCCACGGCGCTTCCATGGTGCTGACCCCCTCTGCCGATACGGAGGAAGCGGTGCTTCAAAAGGCGCAGGAATTCTTCTATTCTCTCGGCTTTGGGCGCATGCGCATCTGCAGTGCGCAAGAGCATGACCGCATGATCGCCTACACCTCGCAGCTTGCCCATGTGGTATCGAGCGCCTATGTGCAAAGCGAAGCATCCCTTTCCCATCTCGGCTTTTCCGCCGGCAGCTTTCAGGATATGACACGTGTTGCAAGGCTTTATGAGCCCATGTGGACGGAGCTGTTCCTGAACAATGCTGAACCCCTTGCCGACGAGATCGACGGGCTCATTGAAAGGCTCAAAGCCTTTTCCGATGCCATCCGCACCGGCGACAGGGATACGCTGTTTGATATGCTCCATGCAGGCAGGGAACGCAAGGAACTTCTCAACGCACGGGAACAGGAACGCACGCAGTAACAGCAGCAACAAATCATGATCCCCCGGCGAAGCCGGGGGATCATGATTGTATGTTGTACTTTTCAGCGGATCTCCTTCGCCGCCCGAAAGCGGTTGGCGGCATCCTTCAAAGCGGCGATGAGCGGCTTTTGCGTCAGGGCGAAATAGCGGCTTTTGATCTCCGCTTCAAGGGCGGGAAGATCATCCGGGATCCGCCTGCCGATGAGCATCTCCTCGATGAATTTTGCCGTGACGCCCACAATGGTGTTGCAGCCCATATCGATGATCCTGCCGGTATCCTTCTCCAAAACAAGGCTGATGTAAAATTCGCCGTGGGTGATGTAGATCGCATCGTCACGGCTGGGCTTTGCACCGCCCACCACAAGAATGGTTTCCTTCCCGTATGCCATAGCGCTCTCCCAAAGTTGATATCATCTTCATTATACAGTTTTTTTCAAAAAACGCCACCGCATACTTGACGAAAAAGCGGCGGATGGTTATGATGAGGTGGAAAAAGGTCGAAAGACCCGTTATGAATCGCATTCTTTTTCCGCCCGGGACGTTTGCCCAACTGTTCCTTTCGGCGGCAAGATCCACGAATGACTGCGTGGGACAGATACTCTCTCTGCCCTGCTGTTTTTCGTGGCTTTATTTTTTGTACAAAAGGGAGAAGAGGATGGACTTCTACGGCAAACTCAACGACATCATGACCTTTGATGCCGGCGGCAGGGGAATGAAGGTACCTGCACCGGATCTTTCCGCAGTGGCGGATACGCTTTTGAATGCGCAGCGTGTGCTGGTGCTGACGGGTTTCCCCGTGGTGGATGCGGACGGCAATGTGCACGGCGAAACGGACGGTCCCCTCGGTGCGGCGGAGATCGCCTGTACGCTGGCGCAGCTTGGCTGCCGTGTGTGGCTGGCGGCGGATGCGGTGGAATTCCCGATCCTGCTTGCCGCAGCAGAAGTGTTTTTAGGTGCTGCAGGCATCACCCTTTGCCACAGGGACGGCATCGATGACGGGGCGGATATCCCCGCCGGGCACGTTGCCATTGTGAAAGTGCCTTTCCTCAATACGGAGCGCTTTGCCGAACGGTTTTTGAGCGTCCACCCCATCACCCATTTGCTCCCCCTTGAGCGCCCGGGCCGAGGCGCCTGCGGCCATTACTGCAGCATGAGGGGGCGTTCCCTTGATGCGATGGTGGCGGATACGGATTGCTTTATGGCGCTCTTTGAGGGCGTTTCCGTCGCTGTGGGCGATGGCGGCAACGAGCTTGGCATGGGCAAATACCGGGAGGAGATCATTCGGCGTGTGCCCCACGGCGAGGATATCGCAGCGGTGCTTGGCGCAGAGCATGTGCTTACGGCCGGCGTATCCAACTGGTGGGGGCCGGGGCTTGCGGCGCTTCTTTCCTACAAAACGGGCAAGCCGCTTCTTGCGGAGGCGGAAACGGAAGAAAAGGCCCTTGCGGCCGTGCTTGCGGCCGGCGGCATCGACGGCTGCACCGCAAAAAAGGAAATGACGGTGGATTCCCTGCCGCTTTCCTTCCACCTTGGAAGAAGAAAGCTGGTACGGGAGCTTTTGGATGAAGCGATGGCGGATGACCGCCGGGCGCATCCGTGATACAATAAAAGGATCAAAACCGGGAGGAAACGGATATGTATCGTGTGGATCTCAATGCGGATCTCGGTGAAAGCTTCGGCGCATATACCCTTGGTATGGATGGCGATGTGCTCAAACACATCACTTCCGCAAACGTTGCCTGCGGTTTCCATGCAGGCGATGCGGTGGTCATGGCGAAGACCGTGAAGCTTGCAAAGGCAAACGGCACCGCCGTGGGTGCGCATCCGGGTTTTCCGGACCTTGTGGGCTTCGGTCGCCGCAATATGGCGGTAAGCCCTGCCGAGGCGAAGGCGTATGTGCAGTACCAGATCGGTGCGCTGATGGCCTTTGCAAAGGCGGACGGCGTTTCTTTGCAGCATGTGAAGCCCCACGGGGCGCTTTACAATATGTCCGCCGTGAATATGGAGCTTGCCCTTGCCATCGCCGAGGGCATCAAGGCGGTGGATGAAAACCTCATCTTCATGGGGCTTTCCGGCAGCTGCCACATCGAGGCGGCGAAACGGGTGGGCATCCGTGCCGCAGGCGAAGTGTTTGCGGACAGGGGCTATCAGGCGGACGGCACGCTGGTGCCACGCAGCAAGCCCGGCGCCATCATCACCGATGAAAACGAGGCCGTGGCCCGTGTGCTGCGCATGGTGCAGGAGGGCGTAGTGGAAGCGGTGGACGGCACCCTTGTCCCCGTGCAGGCGGACAGCGTATGCCTCCATGGCGACAATCCCCATGCGGTGGCCTTTGCGCAAAAGCTCAGGCAGGCGCTTTCGGCGGCAGGCGTTGCGGTCGTTGACCTCAAAGAGGTGCTTGCCAGGTGACGAAAATGGAGATCGCAAAACTGAAAGTATCGGGGGACAGCGCCATTCTGGTGGAGTTTGAAAACCGCATTGCGCCGGAGATCAACCGCCTTGTCAGAAGCTTTACCATGGCGCTTGCAGGAAAAAACATCCCTGGCATCGTGGAGATCGTGCCTTCCTACAGGGCTGTTACGGTACACTATGACCCCTCTTTCATCCTGTTCGATGCGCTGCGGAAGGCGCTCAAGGATGTGCTTGCACACCTTGATGAAGCGGAGATCCCCCCTGCAACGGTGTGGGAGATCCCCGTGCTTTACGGTGGGGAAGAAGGGCCCGATCTTTCCTTTGTGGCGCATCATAGCGGCCGGAGCGAGGAAGATGTCATCCGCATCCACAGCAGTGCGGAATACCTTGTATATATGCTGGGCTTTACCCCCGGCTTTCCTTACCTTGGCGGCATGGATGCAGCCATTGCCGCACCGAGGCTGAAGGCACCCCGGCTGAAGATCCCTGCAGGCAGCGTGGGCATCGCCGGGCAGCAGACGGGCATCTATCCCATTGCCTCCCCGGGCGGCTGGCAGCTGATCGGCCGCACGCCGGTGAAGCTGTATGACCCCATGCGTGCGGAACCCGTGCTGGTGCAGGCAGGGGATTATATCAAATTTACGGCGGTGGATGCGGCGGAATATGCACGCATCGCTGCGGAAGCGGAAAAAGGCAGCTACCGCTGCCGCACATGGCGGAAGGAGGGGTGAACATGATCCGTATCATTTCGGGCGGTATGCTCACCACCGTGCAGGACAGGGGGCGCTTTGGCCACATGAAGTCCGGCATCACGGTTTCGGGCGCCATGGATCTTCGTTCCTACGAGACCGCAAACAGGCTCGTGGGCAATGCGGAGGGCGAGGCGGCGCTGGAAGCCACCCTCATCGGCCCTGTGATCGAGCTTTGTGCGGATACGGTTTTTGCCGTTGCCGGTGCGGATCTTGGGCTGCAGCTTAACGGTGCGCCCGTCTCCACATACTGCGCCCACAGCGCAAAGGCAGGGGACAGGCTTAGCTTTGCGGCACGAAAAAGCGGCTGCAGGGCATATATCGCCTTCCGGGGCGGCATTGCGGTGCCCCCTGTGATGGGCAGCCGTTCCACGGATCTGAAAGCCGGTATCGGCGGCCATATGGGCAGAAAGCTGCAGAGCGGGGATGTGCTTCCCCTCGGCACAGCTTCGGGCGTTCCCTTTTACGGCATTGCCGAAAAGGAGGATTTTTCCGCACCCGTGAAGACCCTTCGTGTGGTGATGGGACCGCAGGATGACCGCTTTACCGATGCCGGCATCGGCGCCTTTTTGCAGGGCGAATATGCGGTGACGCCCCAAAGCGACCGCATGGGTATCCGCCTTGGCGGCACGGCAGTTGAAACGAAGAACGGCAGCGATATCATCACCGACGGCATCTGCATGGGCGCCGTTCAGATCCCTTCCGATGGGCAGCCTATCCTGATGATGGCGGACAGACAGCCCACGGGCGGCTATGCGAAGATCGCCAACGTGATCTCAGCTGATCTTCCCCTTGCGGCACAGCTTATCCCCGGCGACAGGGTACGCTTTCAGGCTGTCAGCGTGCAGGAAGCGCAGCAGCTGCTGCTTGCGCAAAGGGAAAAGCTTGCAAATATCCGTGCCCAAAGCGCCGCTTCCCGTTACCGGGTAACGGTGGATGGCCATGTGTACGATATCGAAGTCAGACCCGTTGAATGAGAGCATTCCGAATATGGGAGGAAATAGGATGAATTACAGCGAAATGAGCCCTGCAAAGGTGCGTGAACTGATCCGCAACGGCGAGATCACCGGTCCCACCGCCGGCATGTGCGCCGGCTATGCGCAGGCAAACCTTGCGGTGCTGCCCAGAGAATATGTGGAGGATTTCAAACAGTATGCGGCAAGAAATCCCTTCGCCTGCCCGGTGCTTGAGGTGGTGGAAGGGGACCCCTTTACCCATTCCATGGGCGAAGGCGGCAACATCATGACGGATATCCCCGAATACTACATTTACCGCAACGGCGTTCTGACCGAAAAGGTGAACGATGCTTCCGCCTACTGGCAGGAGGGCTTTGTGGGCTTTCTCATCGGCTGCAGCTTCTCCTTTGAAGAGGCGCTCATCCGTGCAGGGATCAATGTCAGGCATATTACCGAGGGGCGCAACGTCCCCATGTTCAAAACCTCCATCAAGACCGTGCCGGCAGGCCCCTTCTCCGGCCCCATGGTGTGTTCCATGCGCCCCATGACGCCGGAAAATGCGGAGATCGCCCGCCGCATCACGGAGAAAATGCCCAATGTGCACGGTGCGCCCGTGCAGATCGGCGATCCGGAAAAGATCGGCATCAAGGATGTGATGAAGCCCGATTACGGCGATGCGGTGACCATCTATCCCGGCGAGGTGCCCGTATTCTGGCCCTGCGGCGTAACGCCCCAGGCGGCGGTGGAAAATGCAAAGCCGCCCATCGTCATCACCCATTCCCCGGGGCACATGTTCATTACCGACATCCCCAACGAAACGCTGAACGATTTCCTCGAGGCGCAGAAGCGCTGAAGGGGCACATGCCCCCTTCCTTGACGGGGAAAACGGCACATGATACAATCAAGACGGGCAAACAGCCCGTCTTGTTTCTTTTTGTCATTTTTATTTTGGTACGATCGGAAAAACAGCATGCATGATACATTTGAACATTACAAAGCCGCAGCGGACTACATCGCTGCCCGTGCGCCCTTTGTGCCGGAGATCGCCATCGTGCTCGGTTCCTGCCTTGGGCCTTTTGCGGATACCCTTGAAGAGCGTGTCAGCATCGACTATGCGGATATCCCGAACTTCCTTGTCACAACGGTGGAATCCCACGCCGGCAAACTCATTTTCGGCAAGGTGCGGGGCAAACGCATCGTCTGCATGTCAGGCAGGTTCCATTTTTATGAAGGCTATGATTACGAACAGCTGGTGATCCCCGTTCGGGTGCTGAAGCTGCTCGGCGTCAAAACGCTTATTCTTACCAACGCAGCAGGCGCCGTCAATACGGATTACCGCCCCGGGGATGTGATGATCATCAGGGATCACATCAAACTCACCGGTGCAAGCCCCCTTCGAGGCCCCAATATCGAGGAATTCGGCCCCCGGTTTTTCGATATGACGAAAACCTACACGCCTTGTCTGCGTGAACTTGCAAAAGCCTGTGCGCCGCAGGATGGTCTTCGGGTGCACGAGGGTGTGTATATGTTCTTTACCGGCCCCCAGTTTGAGACCCCGGCAGAGATCCGTGCGGCACGCATCCTCGGTGCGGATGCGGTGGGTATGTCCACCGTAACGGAGGCGCTGACGGCAGCCCATTGCTCGCTGCCGGTGCTGGGTCTGAGCGTGATGACCAACATGGCGGCAGGCGTGCTCGACCAGCCCCTTACCGCAGAGGAAGTGGACGAGACCGCCACACGCATCGGCGCATACTTCAGCAGCTATGTTTCCGATATCATCGAGCGGATGTAAAAAGGAGGAAATACATGGAACGGCAGGATCGGGGCTTGGCCTTCATGCTTCAATATGAAAACATCGCCTGGTACGAAAAGGGCGAGGTGCGCATCCTTGACAGGCGCATCTACCCGCGAAAGATGGAGTTCGTTGTCTGCAAACGCCACGAGGAGGTGGCAAAGGCCATCACCGACATGGTCACCCAAAGCGCAGGCCCTTATACCGCTGCGGCCATGGGCATGGCGCTTGCGGCATATGAATGCCGTGCTCTTTCCGAAGAAGGGCAGCTGCAGTACCTGAAGCAGGCGGCGGACACCATTGCCAACGCAAGGCCCACCACCGCTTCCCGGATGCGCCTTGTGACGAACGGTTCTTATCAGGCGGCTGAAAAGGCGCTGCAGGAAGGCAGAAACGTCAGCGATGCCATCGTGGCTTATTCCGTCAACGCCAACGATGTCCGCTACGAGAAAATCGGCAGGATCGCCGAATACCTTGTGGATATGATCCCCCAAAACGGCACCGTGATGACCCAATGCTTCGGCGAGACCATCGTGGGCAAAATGCTGGCGGAGGGCAGAAAACAGGGCAAAAACTTCCGCCTGTTCTGCCCGGAAACACGCCCCTATTTTCAGGGTGCAAGGCTTACTGCCACCGTGGCAAGGGATATGGGGTATGATGTTACCGTCATTACCGACAACATGCCTGCCTACGTGATGCAGCGTGAGCATGTGGATGTGTTCACCAGCGCTGCGGATGCCATCTGCCTTGACGGCCACGTGGTGAACAAGGTGGGCACCTTCCAGATCGCCATTGCGGCAAAGTATATGGGCGTGCCGTATTTTGTGACCGGCGCACCGGACATCGGGCATCCCACGGTGGATACGGTGCACATCGAATTGCGTGATCCGGATTTCGTGCTGCAGGCCATGGGTGTCAAAACCGCTGCGGATGGAGTGAAGGGCTACTATCCTTCCTTCGATATCACGCCGCCCGCCCTTGTGAGCGGTGTTGTGACGGATGTGGGCATCCTTTCGCCCTATGATCTGCACCGCTATTTCAAAAACGGCAATGCCGGTGAATACGGCATGGTCGTGTAACAAGTGAACGATGCGGCTTTTGCCGCCAACATACCATCATTTTACTTAGGAGGAACAATATGCAGTATATCATCGATCAGCTGAAGGCCCTCACCGCCATCCCGAGCCCCAGCGGCTATACCAAAGCGGTCACCAAATACACTGTGGAAGAGTTTGCCCGGCTCGGCTATGAAGCCAAGCTCACCAACAAGGGCTGCGTGCTTGTAGACCTTGGCGGCGAAGGCAATGCGGCTGTGCTTGCGGCACATATCGATACCCTTGGCGCTATGGTCACGGAGATCAAAGCCAACGGCCATCTTCGCATCACCAACATCGGCGGCATCATCCCCGGCAGTGCGGACAGCGAAAACGTCATCGTGTGCCCCCGTTTCGGTGAAAAGCCCGTCAGCGGCACCTGCCATATGATCAATGCCTCCAAGCATGTCAACAAGGTGCTCAACGATACCATCCGTGACTGGAACACCCTTGAGATCGTTCTTGATGAGGATGTGAAGTGCAAGGAAGACGTGAAAAAGCTCGGCATTGATGTGGGCGATTTCGTCTGCTTTGATCCCCGTACCACCGTTACCGAAAGCGGTTACATCAAGAGCCGCTTCCTTGATGATAAGATGTCCGTTGCCCTGCTTCTTGGCTATGCAAAGCGCCTGAAGGAAAGCGGCAAGACCCCCGGCCGCAAGGTCTATCTCTATTTCACCGTGTATGAAGAGATCGGTCACGGCGGCGCCAGCGGCTACCCCGAAGATATGAAGGATCTCATTGCCGTGGATATGGGCTGCATCGGCGAAGGACTTACCTGCACCGAAAAGCAGGTCTCCATTGCGGCGAAGGATTCCTCCGGCCCCTTCGATTTCGATCTGACCAACGAGTTCATCCGCTGCGCCAGGGAAAACAACATCGATTATGCGGTGGATGTATATCCCCACTATTCCTCCGATGCGGCGGTCGCCCTCTGCGCAGGCTATGATGTGCGCCACATCGTGGTGGGTCAGGGCGTGTATGCCTCCCACGGCTACGAGCGCACCCATATCGACGGCGTAATGAATACCCTGAAGCTGCTTGAGGCCTACCTCGGCTGATACAAAGCGCCTGAAATGTGTGGGCGTTGTTGCAAACGCACCGCACGGGTGATACAATAGCAAAAGAAAAAAGGCAATGACCGAAGAAAGGAGGCCGTGTGTGATGATCCTGAACGTACACCTTGCAGCAGCTTTTGCACCATCCATGTCCGCACGGTTCTTTGGCGAAGCCTGAAAAGGTTTAGTTAAGCTCGATTTGGCCGCGGACAGTTACCGTTCGCGGCCTTTTTCATGCCGCCTGTCTGCATGGGAGCGGCACACAGCACAACAGTCCGAAAGGGGGGAGTTTCTTGGAAACGCAGGAAACAGCGAAGAAAACAAAGCATGCTAAGATCAATTATGCCCTTGTGGGACGCATCATGCGGCGCCATTGGCTGCACCTTGTTGTCAGCGTCATTGCCCTTGTGGCGGCGGTGGCGTTTGCCTACATCGTGCCGATGATCACGAGCTTTACGGTGGATTATGTGATCGGCACGGAGCCGAGCAATCTGCCAAACGGGGTGATGCACCTCATAGAAGGCTGGGGCGGCAGGGATTTCCTCCGCAAAAACCTGTGGATCCCGGCCATTGCCCTCGTGCTTTTCACGGGGCTTAACGGCGTTGCCACCTTTTTCCGCCGCCGCCATGTGGCGATCGCATCGGAAGGGATGGCGGAAACGCTCCGCAACATGCTGTATGAGCATCTGCAAAAGGTCCCCTACGATTACCATAAGCATGTATCCACCGGCGATCTCATTCAGCGCTGCACATCGGATGTGGATACCATCCGCCGCTTTATCGCAAACCAGCTGCTGGAGATTGTGCGCACGGTGTCCATGGTCACCATTGCGGCGGTCATCATGTTCTCTGTCAATGTGAAGATGTCCCTTGTGTCCATGATGCTGCTGCCGATCCTGCTTTGCGCATCCTTTGTGTATTTCAGGAAGGTGCGTGATCAGTTTGCCCTTTCCGATGAGGCAGAGGGCAGGCTTAGCGCCACGCTGCAGGAAAACCTTGCCGGCGTGCGTGTTGTCCGTGCCTTCGGCCAGCAGCGTGACGAGGTGGAAAAGTTTACCGCCTGCAATGCGGATTACCGGGATAAGACCTTCCGCCTGTCAAAGCTGATGGGCATCTATTGGGGCGCCAGCGACGGCGTCGGCTATACGCAGATCGCCCTGACGCTGTTCTTCGGCATCGTCTACGTGGTGAAGGGGGAGTTTACCCTCGGCAATCTTTTGATGTTCACAAGCTATGTGGGCATGCTCACATGGCCTGTGCGTCAGCTTGGGCGCATCCTCAGCGACCTTGGCAAGGCTACGGTATCCCTTGGCCGTATCGATGAGATCCTTTCCGTTCCTGCGGAAAGCGAACCGGGCGAAGCGCTTTGCCCGGAGATCCGCGGTGCGGTGGAATTCAAAGATGTGTGCTTCGGCTACGATACCTACGATGATGTGCTCAAAAAGATCAGCTTCCGTGCGGAGCCCGGGCAGACGGTGGCGATCCTCGGTTCCACCGGCAGCGGCAAAACAAGCCTTGTACAGCTTTTGCAGCGGCTTTATTGTGTCACCGCCGGCAGCATCACCGTGGATGGCGTGAACATCAACGACATCTTAGGTGCACACCTTCGCAGCAACATCGGCATCGTGCTGCAGGAGCCCTTCCTCTATTCCCGTACCATCATGGAAAACATCCGCATCGTGCGGCCGGATGCACTGGAAGAGGAGGTCCATGCGGCAGCCCGTATCGCCTCCGTGCATGATGTGATCGAAAGCTTTGAAAAGGGCTACGATACCGTTGTGGGAGAGCGTGGCGTCACCCTTTCCGGCGGACAGAAGCAGCGTGTTGCCATTGCACGGATGCTCATGCAGAATGCGCCCATCCTTATCTTTGACGATTCCATGAGCGCCGTGGATACGGAGACCGACGCCGCCATCCGTGCCGCCCTTCGCACACGGCGTGAGCATACCACCACCTTTATCATCTCCCACCGCATCACCACGCTGATGGAAGCGGACAACATACTGGTGCTTGAGCACGGCGAACTGGTGCAGCAGGGCACCCACGAGGAGCTTCTCAAACAGGATGGCCTTTACAGGCGCATTGCGCAGATCCAGAACGCCCTTGAGGATGAGCTCCGCTCGGAAGAAGGAGGTGAGGCATAATGGCAACTGCGATCCATGAGCAGGATTTTGAAAAAGACGTAAAGGTAGACCTTTCCATCTGGAAGCGCCTTTTCCGTTATGCGCTCAAGTACAAAAAGAACATGGCAGCCCTTGTGGGCATCAACATTGCCATCGGCATTGTGGATATTCTTTATCCGCTCATGAATAAATACGCCATCGATCATTTCATCATGGAGGAAAGAACCGCAGGCATGCCGGTGTTCGTTGCCCTCTACCTGCTGTTCATCGCCTTTCAGGCATACGGCGTGTATGTGTTCGTGGCAAAGGCCGGCCGCATCGAGATGGATGTTTCCTTCGATATCCGGCAGGAAGGCTTCAAAAAGCTGCAGGAACTGCCCTTTTCTTTTTACGATAAGACCGCAGTAGGCTACCTGATGGCACGTATGGGCAGCGATGTGGGCAGGCTGTCGGAGCTCATTGCATGGAGCATCGTGGATGTTCTTTGGGCGTCTACCTATGTGGTGGGCGTGATGTTCGCTATGCTGTTTTTAAACTGGAAGCTTGCGCTGCTTGCCTTTGTGGTGCTGCCGCCCTTGGCGGTAATATCCATGTATTTCCAGAAGAAGATCCTCAAGTATCAGCGCCGGGTCAGAAAGGCCAATTCACGCATCACAGGTGCGTTCAACGAGGGCATTATGGGTGCCATGACCACCAAGACCCTCGTCAGGGAGGATGCCAACTATCGGGAATTCAGGGGCCTGACGGGGGATATGCGCCAAAGCGCCGTCAGAAGTGCCGTGCTTTCGGGCATCTTCATGCCCATCGTCATGTTCCTCGGCTCCATCGGCACAGGTCTTGCTCTGTATCGGGGCGGTCATGCGGTGCTCATGGAGGTTTTAAGCTTCGGCACGCTTTCCGCCTTTATCACCTATACCACAAACTTCTTTGAGCCGGTGCAGCAGCTTGCAGGCATCCTTGCGGAGCTGCAGAGCGCACAGGCCAGCGCAGAGCGTGTGCTGACGCTGATCGACACCCCCTGCGATATCGTGGATGCACCGGAGGTGGTGGCAAAATACGGCGATGCCTTCGATCCCAAGCGTGAAAACTGGGAACCCATCCGGGGCGAGGTGGAATTCAAAAACGTATCCTTCTCCTATGTGGAAGGGGAAACCGTACTAAGGGATTTCGACCTGCATGTCAAGGCAGGGGAGACCATTGCCCTTGTGGGCGAGACCGGCGCCGGCAAAAGCACCATCGTGAACCTTGTGTGCCGCTTCTATGAGCCCACGGCAGGAAAGATCCTCATCGACGGCAGGGATTACAGGGAGCGCAGCCAGCTTTGGCTGCAGGACAGCCTTGGCTATGTGCTGCAGACGCCGCACCTGTTCTCCGGAACCGTTGCGGACAACATCCGCTACGGCAGGAAGGATGCAACGGATGAAGAAGTCCGTGCCGCCGCACGCATGGTCCATGCGGAGGAATTCATCCTCAGGCAGGAAAAGGGCTACGATACGGAGGTGGGCGAAGGCGGCGTGCGCCTTTCCACCGGCGAAAAGCAGCTGATCTCCTTTGCAAGGGTCATCCTTGCGGACCCCCGTATTTTTGTGCTCGATGAAGCCACCAGCTCCATCGATACGGAAACGGAGCAGCTGATTCAGGATGCCATTACCAAGGTGCTTGAAAACCGCACCAGCTTTATCGTGGCGCACAGGCTTTCCACCATCCGCAATGCGGACAGGATCCTTGTCATCCGTGGCGGAAAGATCACCGAAAGCGGCACCCACAGGGAGCTTCTTGCCCTACACGGCTATTATTACGATCTTTACACCACCCAGTTCCGTGAGGAAGCGGCAGGTGAGATCCTCAGCTGAAAAATATGCTGCAAATGCGAAACGCCTCTCCCCAAAAACGGGGAGAGGCGTTATACTGTTGCTATGAATACGTTTGAATTGCCAAAAGATTTCCTGCAGCGCATGCAGGCACAGCTTGGGGCGGACTATCCCGCCTTTCTTGCAAGCTACAATGAAGAGCCCAGGCGAGGTCTTCGCATCAACACGCTGAAAACAGCGGCGGATGCATTTCTTGCGGCAGGGCTTTTTCCCCTTGCCCCAACGGGCATCCTTGAAGAAGGCTTCCTTTTGACGGAGAATGTTCCCTCCATCGGCAAGCATCCTTTCCACCTTGCAGGGCTTTTCTACCTGCAGGAGCCTTCCGCCATGGCAACGGCAGCGGCGGCAGGCATCCGTCCCGGCATGCGTGTGCTGGACCTCTGTGCAGCCCCCGGCGGCAAAAGCGGTGCGGCTGCAGCGCACCTTGGCGGCGAAGGCTTCCTTCTTTCCAACGAGATCGTGCCGAACAGGGCAAAGATACTCGCTTCCACGCTGGAGCGGCTCGGCGCTGCAAACGCCGCCGTCACCTCCGCATCGCCAAAGGAGATCGCAGCTGCATTTCCCGAGTGGTTCGATGTGGTCATCGTGGATGCGCCCTGCTCCGGCGAGGGCATGTTCCGCAAGGATGAAGCGGCACGGCGTGAATGGAGCCTTGAGCATGTTGCCGCCTGCGCACAGCGGCAGGATAACATCCTTGCAAGTGCGGCAAAGACCGTCCGCGGCGGCGGTGCCATCGTGTATTCCACCTGCACCTTCTCGCCTGAGGAAAACGAGGGCGCCGTGGAACGCTTCCTTGCTGCCCATGATGATTTTACCCTTGCGCATATGCACAGGCTTTATCCCCATTCCTCGCCGGGGGAAGGGCATTTTGTGGCAAGGCTCCGAAAAGGCGGCACCAAGTTTAAGGCGCAGGAGGCACTGCCCCTTAAACCCTGCAAAGATGCGGCATACGCTTCCTTCCTGAAGGATACCTTTTCCACACCGCCCAAAGGGGATGCGTTCCTGCTGCCCGACGGGCGTGCGGTCATCCTCCGCAATGCGCTGCCCAAGGGGCTTGCAGGCCTTCGTGTGTTATCCTCCGGCGTCATCGCAGGGGAGCTGAAAAAGAACCGCTTTGAGCCTGCCCACAGCCTGTTCCTGGCTGCCCATGGCGGTACTTATGCAAAAACCGCAGACTTTTCCCACGATGATCCCACCCTTCACCGCTTCCTTGCAGGGGAGGCGGTGCCCTGCAGCGAAAATATGCGTGGATACTGCGCTGTTACGGTACAAAACCACCCCATTGGGTTCGGTAAGGCGGTAGACGGTATACTGAAAAACCATATTCCGAAGGGTCTTAGGGTGAATTTATGACGAACATCACCATCAAAAAAGCGGAAACAGGCGACCTTTCCGCTGTTGCTGCGCTGGCGGAAAAGCTGTTCACCCCTTCCGATGCGTTGGAGGTGGAAACGGAACTGCTGCTGTCGGATGAAGGCGCAGCGATCTTCCTTGCTTATGCAGAAAACATGCCCGTAGGTTTTGCACAGGTGCAGCTTCGCCGTGATTATGTGGAAGGCACCGCCACAAGCCCTGTAGGCTACCTTGAGGGTGTGTATGTGGAAAGCGCCCATCGCCTGAAGGGTATCGCCAAACGCCTTGTGGAGACAAGCGAAGCATGGGCAAAGGAGAAGGGGTGCCTTGAATTTGCCAGCGACTGTGAACTTGCCAATTCAGACAGCATCCTATTTCATAAAGCCATCGGCTTTTCGGAAGCAAACAGGATCGTGTGTTTTGTGAAAGGGTTGGTATGAAAAAAAGCCAAGCTGAGTTTTCGGCTTGGCTTTTATCATGGTTGCGTTTTGTAAGAAAGAGCGCTTTTCTGTTCGGGAAATGAAGTTTACTTTGTGCAATGGTAAATGACTTCCTTACCATGCAGCAGAGCATAATCTATTTCCTTGCGAACAGACGCACCGATATAGCCATCAATATTCAGCACATAAATACCGTCACTGATGTCTATTTTTTGATAATGCGCACGTTCAAGCGCCTGCAGCTCCTCCGCTGTCGGCTCTGTGCCGGCCGCTGTGTAAACGCATTGCAGAATAGTAAGCCCCTTTTGCGTTTCAAGATCATATGCGACCCTCTGCATTTCTTTTTCAAATCGCATACTGCCGCACAATGCATATGTTTTCATCGTATATCCTCGCTAACATTCCGATCGGTGCGCCTTTTCCCGGTCATTCCCTGTACCAACGGGGCACTGCACGCTGCATATCATCATACCACTGCAGCACATCGGCTGCCTGTTTGCGCATGGTTTCCGCTTCCTTTTCGCCAAAGGCAATTGCCCACGGCAGGGAGGAAAGTGTGTTGGAGGAAATGTAAAGCGCCAGCAGCTGCCAGAAAAGTAGGGGCGGTTCGCCGCCAAAGTAGCCATCCACCATGCCCCGGGCAAAGGCAGGCGCCGCAGCTGCACACCATACGATGCGGTTGAATTCCTCCCAGGGATCGCCGAAATCGAAACGGTCAAAATCGATGATCACGAGCTTCCCGTTTTCAAGCATCATATTGCCGGTGTGGTAATCCCCGTGCTGGAAGCATTGGGGTCTTCCCTGCAGCAAATGCCTGTTTTCCGCAAGGTAACGCAAAACATGATGATCGCCCTCAAATTTTTCGCTGCAGGCGGCGTACATGGCGATCTTGCGATCTATCTTGCGGTTGAAGCGTGTTTCCCAATCCTCAATATCCGGCGGCGCTTCGATGCTGTGGATGGTTTTCAGAATATGCCCTGCATCAATGCCGAGGCGGTATTGCGCATCCTCATCCATCGTGGGGAGAGCATCCTCCGCATCGACACCGTCGATAAAGCGCTGCAGCAGATGCGCACCCTCTTCGTTTTCCCAGAAATCGATGGGGCTGCACATGGGCACGCCGAGGGCATCCACACGCTTTTGCATGTCGAACATGGCGCTGCGGCTGCCGGACTTTTCCTTCGGCGTGACCCGAAGCAGGTACTTTTGTCCGCTTTCATCGGTGACGGCATATTTTGTATCGCAGCTCCAGCCTTTTTCGATGCGTTCCTTTGCCGTGAAGCGGTATTCGTGCGGTTCCATTTCCGTTTCTCCTTTCATTCTTTCTGCATACCTGCGGCGAGGGCGGCAGCACGCATGGGGGCATTTTCGATGCCCGTAGTCAAAGTGGCTGTGTTTCCGGATGCAAGGATGTCCGCAGCCATGGCGGCGACCACAGCCTTTGCATATCCCTTGCCCCTGTGTGCAGGCAGCGTCATCACGGCGCCGATCTCCGTTTCGCCCGCTTTGAAGGAAAAGGGAAGGGCAAAGGAAAGGATCTCGCCGTTTTCCGTTATCGCATAGGGCGTGCCGATGTTTTCCCCCTCCGCAGGCGGATCTATCACATCATCTGTAAAATGGGCATAGAACCGGCGGATCATAGGAAGATCCCTCTCCCAGTCAAGCCGCTTGACGGGAAAGGCTGTTTTTTGCAGCGATCCTGCGTTTTGCAGGCGAAAGCGTACGTATTCTGCGGTGATCTGCATTATTCCACCACCACATCCGCAAGGCTTACTCTGATCGCCTTCTGCAGCGATAAAAGGGGCAGTTCCACCTGATAGCCGATCTTTCCTGCGCTGAAGGTGACCGTTTCCACATCCGCTGCGGTCATGTGGATGAAGGTCGGGAACTGCTTCTTCATGCCGATGGGGGAGCAGCCGCCGTGCACATAGCCTGTAAGGGGCAGAAGCTCCTTGGATTTAAGCATATCGATGGATTTTTCCCCGGCAGCTTTTGCGGCTTTTTTGAGGTCAAGCTCCTGCGCAACGGGGATCATGAATACGTAGTATTTGCCGCTTTTTCCCACCGTAACAAGGGTCTTGAACACGGCTGCAGGATCCTTGCCGAGGATATCCGCCACCTCCGTGCCGCTGATGGCGCCGCCGCCCGTATCAAAGGCATAGTGGCGGTAGGGGATCTTGAGGCGCTCGAGGGTGCGCATCACGTTGGTTTTTTCTTCCATAAAGAACCTCTGTTATTCTGAATGAGAGGATTATATCATAACTTCGCCCATGCTGCATAAAAAAGATCCTCCGCAGGTTTTGCAGAGGATCTTTTACTGTTTTGCTTATTTCTTGATGCGCTTTTCGCCAACGGTGAGCACGGTGTTCACCAGGATGCCGAGGATGAGGGCGGTGGCGATGTTGGTGATGGTGATCTGACCGAACTGCAGCGTCATGCCGCCGATGCCGGTGATGAGGATGGTGGCAACAACGAAGAGGTTGCGGTTGGTATCAAGATCGATGTGCTTGAACATGCGAAGACCGCTGACGGCGATGAAGCCGTAGAGGGTGACGCAGACGCCGCCCATCACGCAGCTCGGGATGGTGTTCACAAAGGCTACGAAGGGAGCGAAGAAGCTCAGCACGATGCAGCCTACCGCAGCGGCGGCAATGGTGATCACGGAAGCGTTGCGGGTGATGGCAACGCAGCCAACGCTCTCGCCGTAGGTGGTGTTGGGGCAGCAGCCGAAGAAGGCGCCTACCATGGAGCCGATGCCGTCACCGAGCAGGGTGCGGGCAAGGCCGGGCTCCTCGTTGATCAGATCCTTGCCGATGATGGAGGAGATGTTCTTGTGGTCGGCAATGTGCTCAGCGAACACAACGAAGGCAACAGGCGCATAGAGCACCGCAATGTTGCCGAAGGCGGACCAGTCAAAGGTTTCCTTGGCAGCCTGCACAAAGGCAAACTTGGGCACGTGGATCCAGCCTTCGAGGGTGGTGAAGTCAAGGGAGGTGAGGGGGCTCATGTTCAGCACCATGAGTGCATCGTTGCCGGTGGCGCTGCCGATGAGGGTGAATATGGCGGCAAGCACATAGCCTGCAAGGATACCGATGATGAAGGGGATGAGCCTTGCCATCTTCTTGCCGAAGGTGGAGCAGAGAATGACGGTGAAAAGGGTCACAAGACCGCAGAGGATGTGGATGAGGCTGTAGGTGCCGCCGGTGACATTGGTCAGATCGCTGATGGCGTTGCCTGCAAGGCAAAGACCGATGATGGCAACGGTGGGCCCAATGATGATGGGAGGCATCAGCTTATCTACCCATTTGGTACCGAAGAACTTGATGGCGATGGCGATGATCACATACACAAGGCCTGCAAGAACAGCACCGACGATGATGCCGAAATAGCCGAACACGGTGGCGCTGTACATGGCGCCGAGGAAAGCGAAGGAGCTGCCGAGGAATACGGGGCTGTTGGCCTTGGTGAAGGCGATGTACACGGCGGTACCGGCACCGGCGCCGAGCAGAGCGGCGGCGATATCCATTTCAAGGTTCACTGCGCCGTAGCTGTTCACAAGGATCGGCACAACGAGGGTTGCTGCCATGATGGCGAGCATCTGCTGCAGCGCAAATACGATGAGCTGCGGGAACTTCGGCTTATCTTTGATGCCGTAGATCAGGTTGTTCATGAAAACTTCTCCTCCGTTTGTAATGGTTTTTGCATGATTGCAGAAAAAATGCCCCGTCCGTAGGAGCGGACAGGGCGAAAACACGACCGAATCAAAGTGCTTTACAGTATTCAGCTTGCTTACACCTCGCCGGAATCTCCTTCCGGACGCAAAATATCATCCTGCGCATTATGACATTTTGCGGCATGGTTGTCAATGCTTTTTTTCGTGGATTTTGAAAAAAGGAAGGCGAAAAAGGAAACCGCATCCCATGTGGACAAGAGCTGCTGCCGGGTGGTATGATGAAGAAAATCTTTGGTGGGCAAAGTGCCCCTTCGGAGGGAAACATGAACGAAAAAAATCTTGCTTTGGCGGTGGAACTCAGGCATGCCCTGCATGCGCACCCGGAGCTTTCAAATGAAGAGGTATGGACCCGCAATACTCTGATGGCATTTCTTCGCCAACATACGAACCTTGAGATCGTGGACCGGGGCAAGTGGTTCTACGCCCTTTACCGTGCGGCACAGCCCAAGCGCCGTATTGCCTTCCGTGCGGATTTTGACGCCCTTCCCATCGAGGATGGCTGCGGCAAGCCCTATGCTTCCACCATCCCCGGCTGCGGACATAAGTGCGGACACGACGGTCACAGCGCAGCCCTTGCGGCTTTTGCGCTGGAGGTGAACGAGAAGGGTGCGGACAGCGATATTTACTTCGTCTTCCAGCATGCGGAGGAGATCGGTGACGGCGGACAGTACTGTGCTGAGATCATCCGTGAGGATGGGATCGATGAGGTCTTCGCCTTCCATAACTGGCCCGGTTATCCCCACGGAACGGTCTGCGTGAAGGATGGCTGCATCCACTATGCCTCCAAGGGCATGAGCATCCGCATGGTGGGCACCCCCTCCCATGCAAGCATGCCGGAATGCGGCAGAACGCCTGCTTATGCCCTTGCACGCATCATCGAAGCGGTGCCGGGGCTCAACGCACGCCCGTGGAAAGGCGAAGCCCTCACCACGGTGATCGGCATGCAGCTTGGCGAAAAGGCCTTCGGCACGCAGGCAAGCGAGGGCGAGGTATACCTCACCATCCGTGCGGACAGCGAGGCTGAACTCGATGAACTTTCCTCCCTTCTTGAAAAGATGGCGGAGGAGGGTGCGAAGGAATACGGCCTTACCCTTTCCGTAGAGTACTGCGATGTGTTCCCCGATACCGTCAACGATCCCGCCAGCACGCAGAAGATCCGTGATGCGGCAGCTGCCCTCGGTTACCCCGTGGCGGAGATGCCCATGGCGGAGCGAGGCTCCGAGGATTTCGGCTATTTCACAAAATATGCGCCCGGTGCGCTGTTCTTCATCGGCGCCGGTGAGGATGCACCGCAGCTTCACACCGCTCCTTTTGATTTTGACGATACGCTGATCCCTATGGTGGTCGCCGTATACGAAAAACTCATCTAAAACCATTCACAAAAAACGTGAGCCGCTTCCCTACGGGGAAAGCGGCTCCTTTTTGATGCGGCTGTCAAGCCTTTGCGGCAAATCTGCTTTTGTGCACCGCCATCACAAGCAGCGGAACGAGGATAAGCTGCAGCAGGATGCCGGGAACGGCGGAGGTAAAGGCGCCTGCCCAAAATGCGGCAAGGCCGAAGGTCTGTGCGCTGAAAAACGCAAAGACAAAACGTGCGGCGCCCCAAACAAGGCGTCCCAGGATCATAGCGGCGATCAGCGAAATGTAGATCGATGCTTTCTTTTTCGGCAGCAGCGCATAAAGGAAGCCGGATACGGCGCCATAGCAGGCAAGCTCAAGGGCCATGGCGGCAGCGCCCGGGAACATGACGGGCATGCCGAAAAGAAGGGAACGAAGCAGCGGCGCAATAAAGCCCACCGCAAGCCCCCAGGGCCAGCCGCAGAAAAAGCCTGCAAGCAGCACGGGAATATGCATGGGGCAAAGCATGTTGCCGATCTCCGGGATCTGCCCGGTCAGGAAGGGCAGCACAAGGGCAAGGGCGAGGAACAGGGCAGAGGCAACAAGGCAGCGGGTACGGTCGTTTTTCATAGGGTGATCCTTTCTTTGCAAACAGAAAAGGCATTGCCTTCCCGTGCCGGGAAAACAATGCCTTCAATGCATCGCAATTTAAAAATAGATGATAAGAAAACGGGGCGCTTCTGCGCCGGTGCCGCACTTCTGTGCGGTAAGGCTATTATATCGGAAAAACGGCGTTTCAGCAAGGGCTGTTTTCCAGAAGCAGTGCGCGAAGCCTGCGAAGCACATCCTGCACAAGGGCTGCCATGGAGGTATCCGCAACGCCTGCAATGATGTTTTCGCATTTGTTCATGGGCACAAGGATGCGTACTGCATCCGCCCTGCCTACCGCTGCCGCCATGGCGGCGGTCACCTCACCTAAAAATGCATCTGCGATCACAATGCCGATGGGGCCGATGATGATATCCGCCTTCCTTGCGGCGGTAATGACGGCGTTTTCGCCTGTTGCCGCCTGCATTGCCCCTGCCTTGAGCATCGCTGCCGTTGCCATGGCATTCGTGCCCACGGCAAGGATGGGGAGCGAAGGGTGCTGCTCCTTAATGCTGCGGATGAGTTCCTTGCCAAGCTGTCCGCCCTGCCCGTCTATTACAAGAATCCGTTTCATATCGCTCGTCTTTCTTTGCCTTTCCTGTTTCTCTTCTATATTAGCATACATGATTTTTGCAAAAAAGCAAAGCACAAACGGCGCCGCAGGGGATTGCGGCGCCATTGGAAGCGTTTAGGAAAGAAGTGCATCCATGCCCGTTGTAAGGATGGGCAGGTTATCCCTGTAAATGGCATTGAACTGCGAGAGCGGCAGCGGATTCACGCCGCTTCCTGCCTCCACGGTATAGCCGGGCTTGTTGAACCGGGAAATGAACCAA
This sequence comes from Clostridia bacterium, assembly GCA_017435905.1. Classification (GTDB taxonomy): domain Bacteria; phylum Bacillota; class Clostridia; order Christensenellales; family CAG-138; genus UBA1685. The sequence goes on from JAFSEB010000054.1 coordinate 37,259, forward strand.
TCCCGGTAGCCGGCATAGGAGTTTGCAGGGCCTTCTCTGAGGGTGTAGCCGCTGCCCGACGCCATGCGCTCTGCAATGGCTTCGGCGCCTGTCGGCTCATAATCCTGATATTTCCAGAAGATGACCCTGCCCTGCGTATGGTAGGCGATGGCAAGGTCGAACCTGTTTTCATTGGTGTAGTCGTACACTGCCCTGCTTTCGGGTTCGGAAAGGGCGTTTGGTCCCACATATTCACGGGGTCCCGGTCTGGTAAAGCCGGCGGCGAATTTCACCTCCCGTTCCTTTTCCCAATCGGCAGGATAGTTGGAATTCAGGTCAACGCCCCGGATGTTTGCCTTCCAGCCGGAGGGGAAGGGGATGGAGGGATAGTTTGCCGCATAGCGGCGTGCGGTATCGTATGCGCTGCCGGAATCGATGGCGCCCGTCACAAGGTCAACGCCGTCCGGGTTCACAAGGGGCACCACATGCAGCGTTGCGCCCGTAAAGAGCTTTGCGGCGCTCACATTGCCGATGCGTCTGCCGGAAGCGTAGGCCTCCGCATAATCCTCAAGGAACTTCAGTACCAGCGGTGTTGTGATCCACTCGTTGGCATGGTGGGAAGCATTGTAAAAGACCTGCTTTGCGCCGCTGCCCATCACCAGCGCTTCAATGGGGGAACCCGTTACGCTGGTGCCGATCCGCCTTTTGCGGATGAAGGGATAGCGTGCGGCGAGGCCTTCGTTTACAAGCTCCGTCAGTTCCGATGTATAGGATACATTGGTGGGCACCACATCAAAGGGCAGGGGAATGATGAGCGTTTCGCCTGCGAAGATCAGGTTCGGGTTTTCACGGGGATTGGCGGTAAGAAGCGCTTCCACCGTGGTGCCGTAGCGCCTTGCGATGGCGGAAAGGGTGTCGCCCCGTTTGACGGTATATTCCACATAACCTGTCAGATAGGGCTTGAGGGCTGCAAGGGTGCGCTGTCCCACGATGCCGTCTGCCTGCAGACCGTTCGCACGCTGGAAGGCACGCACCGCCGCATCCGTCCTGCTGCCGAAAATGCCGTCGATATTGCCGGGGGAAAAGCCTGCCCGTGTCAGGGCAAGCTGCACCGTTTCCACATAAGGCCCTCTGTCGCCCCGGCGAAGCCAGCTTTCCTCCGCTTCCATATAGGGCGCAAGGGCTGCCCATGTGCGCCTGCCCACGATGCCGTCTGCCTGCAAACCGTTCGCACGCTGAAAGGCACGCACCGCCGCTTCCGTTCTGCTGCCAAAGATGCCGTCGATATTGCCGGCATCAAAACCGGCACGCCTGAGGGCGCGCTGGAGCACTTTGACATCCTCGCCGCGGTCGCCGCGTCGCAATGTTCTCATATTTGACCACCTCGTTCTGTTTTTGCTGCCAGTATATGCGAAGATTAAAAAAAGGGTGAAAGCTGCTCATGACCCCCACCCGAAAATTTTGTGCTTTTGGAAAAAGCAAGGAAAACAGGCACTTTTCTGCAATATTAAGCAAATCTTAAAAGTGTGCTGTTTGAATCTTATAGCATGGCTGTGTTAGAGTATCGGTAACGGAGGAATGGAGCATTTCACGCCTTCTTTCATATAAATCGGAGGAGAAAAATATGTACAACATTTTAATATGCGATGACGAAAGGGATATCGTTTCTGCGCTGAAGATCTACCTCGGTGCGGAAGGCTACCGCACCTTTGCGGCCTACAACGGCCGGGAAGCGCTCGATATCCTGTCAAAGGAAACGGTGCACCTTGCCCTGCTTGACATCATGATGCCGGGGCTTGACGGGCTTGCGGTGACGGCAGCGCTGCGGGAAAAAAGCAACATCCCCGTGATCCTTCTCACCGCAAAAAGCGAGGATACGGATAAGGTGCTGGGGCTTTCCATCGGTGCGGATGATTATGTTACCAAACCCTTCAATCCGGTGGAGCTTATTGCAAGGGTGCGTTCCCAGTTAAGGCGCTACACCATGCTCGGCGGCATGAGCGTACCGGAGAAAAATCCCTCTGTGATCGCCATCGGCGGCGTTGCCCTTGACGATGATGCAAAGGTGGTGACCCTTGAGGGTGAAAAAGTCAATCTGACGCCCATCGAATACAACATCCTCAAGCTGCTGATGGAAAATGCGGGGAAGGTATTCTCCTCCTCACGCATCTATGAGCTTGTGTGGAAGGATGCCGCATGGGGTGCGGAAAACACCGTTGCGGTGCACATCCGCCACATTCGGGAAAAGCTGGAGATCAACCCTGCTGAGCCCCGTTATGTGAAGGTGGTGTGGGGACAGGGCTACAAATTTGAAAAGGGGGGCAGAGGATGAAAGCAACGCATATTTTCGGTGTGAAGCTGACGGCGGTTTTTCTGACGGTGCTCTTTTCGTTCCTTGCCATGTTCGGTCTTTGGACGACCGTGGGCATGGTGAACGACATGTATTACAACTATGGGCCCATCCTGCAGGATAACCTGCAGCGGTACCACGCTTCCATGGCGGAGTACGGCTTCAATATGTACCACATCATCGTGGTCGACCTTTACCCCTACCGCTATGCGGTGCCCATTGCGGCGGCGGTGCTGGCGCTCATTGTGGCTGCGCTGTGGCTGTTCCTGCTTGCAAGTGCCGGCAGGCGAGGCGGCAGGGCGGATGCGGTGCGTAACATGCAGGATAAGATCCCCTTTGATATTTATGTTTGCATTGCGTTCTGTGCGGCGCTGCTGCTTCTGCGCCTGTTTGACTACATTGCCTTTGCACCGGGTGCATCCACGGTGGATAACCTGCTGCATGTGCTTCTTTTGTCCCTGCATTCGACCGCAGCAATAGGGCTTGTGCTTGCCGTGACCATGACGCTTTCTGCACGCATCAAAACGGGGACGTTTTTCACCAACACGGTCATTTACGTTGTGCTTAAAGGCGTGTGGAAGGTGCTGTGCATGATCGGCAGGGGCATCCGTACGTTTTTCACAAACATCCCCATCCTTTGGAAAGCGGTGCTGCTGTTTCTGGTGTATTCGGGGGCTGTGGCGCTTCTCAGCCTGGCCGCCCCCTATGAGTTCCTTGCATTCCTGCTGCTGATCGGTCTTGGCATGACGGCGCTTATCCTGATCGTGGTGCTCACGCTGCAGGCAGATCAGCTCAAAACCGGTGCAAAACGCCTCGCCGTGGGCGATCTTTCCCACCAGATCCGCACGGATTATCTTTGGGGCGAATACAAGCGCCACGGTGAGAACCTCAACAGCATCGGCAGCGGCATGAACCGGGCGGTGGAGGATCGCATCAAGAGCGAAAGGATGAAAACGGAGCTGATCACCAACGTTTCCCACGATATCAAAACGCCGCTCACCTCCATCATCAACTATGTGGATCTGCTGAAGAAAGAGCCGGCAGGCAGCGAAAACGCCGTGGAGTACCTTGCGGTGATCGACCGGCAGGCACAAAGGCTCAAGAAAATGACGGAGGATGTGGTGGAGGCTTCCAAGGCATCCACCGGCAATATCAAGGCGGAACTGGCGCCTACGGATGCAGCGGAGCTTTTGAACCAGTGCCTCGGCGAATTTGCGGAGCGCTTTCAGAAAGCGGATCTTGGCATCGTGGTGCAGAAGCCGGAAACGCCTCTTATCATCACGGCGGATGGGAGGCTCCTTTCACGGGTGCTCGATAACCTTCTTGGCAACATTGCAAAATATGCCCAGCCGGGTACACGGGTATATGCATCGCTGCAGCGCTGCGGCGCGGATGCAGTCATTTCGCTGAAAAACGTTTCAAGAGAGGCGCTCAATATTTCCGAGGATGAGCTGATGGAGCGTTTTGTACGGGGCGACAGCGCAAGAACGAGCGAGGGCAGCGGCCTCGGGCTTTCCATCGCAAGGAGCCTGACGGAGCTGCAGGGCGGCAGCTTTGCCATCACCATAGACTGCGACCTGTTCAAAGCGGAACTTCGCTTCCGTGCCGTGGAAATGCCCCCGGCGACAGAATAAAAGAAGCGGCGCATCGAAAGATGCGCCGCTTTTGCATACATTTTTTATTTGCCGAACATTTTGCCGAGACCGCCGAGAAGATCGCCGGCCTTATCGAGGGTGAGCTTGGCCTTGATGGCGTCGATCAGCTTGTTGATCTGGTCATCGGGAAGGTCGATGCCGAGCTTGGATTCAAGGGCTTTGACGGGATCAGCCTTGAAGCTGGCAAGAAGTTCCTTGTCGCTGCCGATCTTTTTTGCGAATTCGCCGGCTTTTTCAAGCAGTTCGTTCAGCTCGAGCTTCTTTTCTGCCATGGTTATGCCTCTTCCTTTACAACTTCGGCTTCGGGGGCGTTCTTGCGGACGCTTTCCACGCCGTTTTCACAGTTGGGCTTGTTCACATAGCCTTCGGAAACAGCGATGATCTCGCCGTTGCGGGCCTTCAGACGGAAACGGAATTCGCCGGCCTTGTCGGCGTAGATCTCAAACTTGGGGTGCTTGGCAACTTCGTAGTTTTCCACGGTCTGGTCTTCAAGGTTGGCAACAGCGGCGTTCTTGCGGACGCTTTCAATGCCGTTCTTGCAGGCGGCTTCGGTGGTGTAGATCTCGGAAGTAGCGATAACCTGGCCGTTGGTGGCTTTGAGGTCAAACTTATAACCGGTCTTGGTCTGCTTAAGAATGAATTTGCCCATAGGATTACCTGCTTTCTTAGAAATGTCGTTGGTTTGAGTGTATTATAGCATATCGTTTTTCATATAGCAAAGAAAAAGCAGAGCGAAAGCTCTGCTTTTTTCACATTTCTCAGTTTTCGGGAAGTGCAAGCCTGTATTCGGGCAGCAGTGCACCGCCCATGTAGCCGGGCCATACATAATAGCGGTTGGGGTGCATCTTGTAAGTGGTGGTGGTGATCTTCTCCTTGCGCACTTCTTCCTCACCCATCATGTACACCTTGAAAGTATCGTACACATAGCCCTTCTTGGCCTCGTTCTTCAGCATCCAGTAGGGGGAGGTGAGGGAGGCAAGGGGAATGAATTCATCCGCAGTGGGGGCAATGGAAGGCAGCTCTTCGGAAATGAGCTTGATGGAATCGAAATCGCCGCTGAAGGGAAGACCGTAGATCTCACACCAAACATCCTGCTTCTCGGTATCGATCCAGGTGAAGACGTAGATGGGGGCTTCGGTGTTGTTGCTCCACTTGAAATCGATGGTGCCGGTGTTGATGGTGGCATCAAGACCGCCTGCCACATAGCTGAGGCGGCTGGAGTGTGCCTGACGGTATACGATCTCATAATCGCCCATCAGGACCGCATTGTACATGGTGGTGGAAACCTGGCATACGCCGCCGCCGGGCTGGTCTTCCGTGTTGGCGCCGCCCTCGATGACGGCAGGGGCAAGCTGCCAGCCGTGCTTTTCGTAACGGGGGCCAAGGGTGTCGTTGCAGGAGAACACATCGCCGGGCTGCATCACGGTGGCATAGACAAGGCCGCAGGCCTTGGTCATGTTGTGCACACGGGTGGGGCGGTCATAGTTGCCCCGGGAGAAGCTGGTGGAGGCGATGGAGCGAAGCACCAGGGACTGCTTGATGGTAGCAACGGTAACGGAGGGATAAAGGGGCTGCAGCTCAAAGTAAACATCGCCGTATTCCCGGTTTTCCGCTGCCGCATACATGGCGCTTACAAGGGTTTCCTGATCGAGGAAGCAGCCGTTGACGCCTTCCACAAAGTCAAAACGCTTGTCACGGATATCCGCACCGGCGGCAACCTCTTCCTCGGTAAGGCCGATGTTGACCACGTTGAGCGCATTGGTCTTCTCATTCATTTCAAGCTGCTTGACGCTGAAGGTGGCATCGGTGGCAGGGGTATCAAGCTCCGCAGCGATGTTTGCCACGAAAGCTTCCACATCCACAGGCTTTGCTTCATAGGAAAGCTCGAAGCTGCGGCCGTTGAGGGCGATGTCCGCCACTTCCGCCTGCAGGGTCTCAAGATCGCCGCTGCGGCCAAGGGTCATGGCTTCGGCTACCACTTCTTTGGTATCAAAGGTGATGTCGAAATGGGTGATGTCGAAATCATAGGTGTGTTCGCCATCGGTAATGCAAAGTGCCACATCCTTCACAAGGGCTTCTTCCGCACCCTTGAGCGCTTCCGCCGCCTGATCGGGGGTCATGTTTGAAACATCCACACCGGCAATGGTGATGCCCGGGTGCAGCACGCCGGAATTGATGATGCTCTGGCGCAGTTCTTCATCCTTATCCGCCTTGATTTTCAGTGCAAGAAGAACGCCGCCTGCCACAAGGGCGACTGCGAGCAGTATGATAAGCACCTTCATGCCGGTGGAAAGGGGTTTTTTGTTGGTTGCAGTTTGTGCCATGTAAGGCCACCTCTTTGAATATATGATGATAAAGCTTCCCGCCGGAACGGGCAGTTCCTGTTCCCATAGAAAGCCACATTTATTATACCGACCCAACAGGGGAAATGTAAAGGGTATCCTGACGAAAAATGGGGTCTTTACACACCGTTCATAATTTGTTAATGAATTCCCATACACCTTGCAGGGGTTGCACGGAAAGTGCGGAGGGTGGTATAATACAACCTTGAAAAGCAAAAAAGGAGAATAACAATGAGACGCAGCAATGTTCAGAATCTTGTGATCCATGCACTGTTCATCGCGCTGATCTTCGTGCTTGGTCTGACTCCCGTGGGGCTGATCCCGCTGGGCTTTATCAACGTGACCATCCTCTGCATCCCTACCATCGTGGGCACGTTGGCACTCGGTCTCAAGAGCGGTCTTGTACTCGGCTTTTTCTTCGGCTCCGTGAGCCTTCTCAGCGCACTCGGTCTTTCTCTCACGCCGCCCAGCGGTCTTGCACAGATGCTCCTTGGCGCAAATCCTTTCTTCCTTGTGCTGATGTGCTATATTCCCCGGCTTCTCGTGCCGGTGGTCACGCACTTTACCTTCCGTCTTTTGACCCGCAAAAAGGAAAACGGCCTTGCGGCGGCGCCTGCGGCAGCCCTCGGTTCCATCACGAACACCGTGTTCTATCTTGGGCTGATGCTTCTGTTCTTTGTGATCTGCGGCCTTGATTCCGCACCGGTGCTTGCCATTATCGGCGGCACGGGTCTTATTGCAGGCTCCCTTGAAGCGGTGGCGGCGGCTGTGATCGCAACGCCCGTGCTTGCGGCGCTCAAAAAGCTGCGCTTCTTCAAATAAAACAAGTTTTTATAAAGCGAGGACCTTCTGCTATGATCCTGACGATGGATGTGGGCAACACCAACATCAAGACCGGCCTTTACGAAAACGGCAAGCTGCGCAATTCCTGGCGCATGACCACCGATCCCCGCAAAACTTCCGATGAATACGGCGTGCAGATGGAGGCCTTCTTCGGTCACCTCGGCATTTCCACCACGGAGGTCAAGGGCATCATCATGTCCTCCGTTGTGCCCTCCGTCAACTACACCATCGAGCATATGTGCAGCCTGTATTTTTACGGTCAGCAGCCCATGATGGTCTCAAGCAGGCTGGAGCTTGGCATCGATATCCTCTACGATTATCCCGAAGCGCTCGGTGCGGACCGTATCTGCAATGCGGTGGCGGCATACCATGTCTACGGCGGTCCCGTCATTATTATCGACTTCGGTACTGCCACCACCTTCTCCGTGGTATCCCGGGGCGGCGCCTTTATCGGCGGTGCCATCGGCCCCGGCATCATCGTTTCCACGGATGCGTTGGTGGAAAAGGCAGCCATGCTTCATAAGGTGGAGTACATCAAGCCCGAATACACCATCTGCAAAAACACCAAGGATGCCATCCAGTCCGGTATCATCAACGGCTACGTGGGCTTTGTGGAGAATATCGTGAAGCGCATGAAGATGGAGCTTGACGGCAAGACCACCGTCATTGCCACCGGCGGTATGTCCTCCATGATCGCTGCGGAAACGGACTGCATCGATGTGCTCAATCCCACGCTGACCCTTGAGGGATTGAACCTGATCTACAACATGAACCGCTAACGGGCGGAAAGCCATGCATGCGCCGCAGCGATGCTGATCAAAAGCTGCAGCAGAAAAAGAGCATAACATACGTTGCGCCGCAGGGGATCCCTGCGGCGTTTGTATATTTCGGCGCCGAACAGGGGCACTGCCGGAATGGCGCCCACATAAAGAAGAAACAGAAGATCCGTCACAAGGTCACATCCTTTCCCGTTGCTGCATTTATGCTATCATTGTTCAAATGCGCTGCTCAATAGGGGATGCATGGCAAAAACGGCAGCCATTCCTTAAGAATCGAACAAAAATACGGAAAAAGCATACCGATACGGTTTATTTTCGGTGCGGTTTTTGGTAAAATACAAGAAGGTGTGTATTGAGGAAAAACGAAACGAGGCACTATGAACGAATTCAAAGTGGTATCGCCCTTTGAACCGCAGGGCGACCAGCCGGAAGCCATCGAAAAGCTGGCAGAGGGCGTCCTTCGGGGCGATCAGACACAGGTGCTGCTTGGCGTAACGGGCAGCGGTAAAACCTTCACCATGGCGAAGGTCATCGAGCGTGTGCAGAAGCCCACGCTGGTGCTTGCCCACAACAAGACCCTTGCGGCGCAGCTTTGCTCCGAGCTCAGGGAGTTCTTTCCCGGCAGCGCCGTGGAATACTTTGTAAGTTATTACGATTATTATCAGCCGGAAGCATACATTGCATCATCGGATACCTACATTGAAAAAACAGCCACAGTGAACGATGAGATCGACAAACTGCGGCACAGTGCCACATGCTCGCTCAATGAGCGCAAGGATGTGATCATTGTGGCGTCGGTTTCCTGTATTTACGCTCTTGGCGATCCTGTGGAATACATGAAGCTTTCCATCTCCCTGCGTGAGGGGATGCAGATCGAACGGGATGATGTGATCCGCAAGCTGGTGGATATCCAGTACCAGCGCAACGAGCTGGATTTTTCCCGTGGCACCTTCCGTGCCAAAGGGGATGTGCTGGACATTTTTCCCGTGAATTGGTCGGATAAAGCCCTGCGTGTGGAGTTTTTTGGCGACGAGATCGACCGCATCGGCGAATTCAATCCGCTGACGGGGGAGATCCTTTCACGCCGTTCCCATGTGGCGGTATTCCCGGCTTCCCATTATGCCACCGGCAGGGAGAAGCTTGAAGCCGCCGAAAAGGAGATCGAGGCAGATCTTTGGAAGCGTGTCAGGGAGTTCAAGGATGCGGAAAAGCTCCTTGAAGCGCAGCGCATCGAGCAGCGTACCCTGTACGATCTTGAAATGATGCGTGAGATCGGCTACTGTCAGGGCATCGAAAACTATTCCCGTTATTTTGACGGCAGGCAGCCCGGGCAGCCGCCTTTCACTCTGATCGATTATTTCCCCGATGATTTCCTTCTCATCGTGGATGAATCCCACGTCACGCTGCCGCAGGTGCGTGCCATGTACAGCGGCGACCGTTCCCGAAAGGAAAATCTGGTGGAATACGGCTTCCGCCTGCCTTCCGCCTTCGATAACCGCCCCTTGCGCTACGAGGAGTTTCAGGACAGGATCCGCCAGACCATCTGCGTCAGTGCGACCCCGGGTGAATATGAGCTGTCCATCGCCACACAGGTGGCGGAGCAGATCATCCGCCCCACGGGGCTTCTTGACCCGGAGATCTCCGTCCGCCCGGTAAAAGGGCAGATAGACGACCTTTTGGGCGAGGTGCGCATGATGGCGGAAAAGGGTTACCGCACCCTTGCCACCACCCTCACAAAGCGCATGGCGGAAACGCTGACGGAATACCTTGACTCCATGGGCGTCAGGGTGCGCTATATGCATTCGGATATCGAGACCATTGAGCGCATGGAGATCATCCGTGATCTGCGGCTCGGCGAGTTTGATGTGCTTGTGGGCATCAACCTGCTGCGTGAAGGTCTTGACCTGCCGGAGGTGGGGCTTGTGGCGATCCTCGATGCGGACAAGGAGGGCTTCCTTCGTTCCACCACATCGCTCATTCAGACCGTCGGCCGTGCGGCACGAAACGTGGACGGACGTGTCATCATGTATGCGGATGAGATCACGCCCTCCATGCAAAGCGCCATCGATGAAACGAACCGCCGCCGTGAAAAGCAGAAAGCCTATAACGAAGCCCACAACATCACCCCGAAAAGCGTCAAAAAGGCTGTGCACAATGTGCTGGAGATCTCCCGCAAGGCAAAGGAAGAAAAGACCGGCATGACGGAAGAAGAGCGGCAGGCACGCGTTGAGATCCTGCGCAAGCAGATGCGTGAAGCGGCTGCGGAGCTTGACTTTGAGGCGGCAGCCAAACTGCGCGACTCCCTCTTTGAACTGACGGGAAACGGCATGGCGCCGAAAAAGGTCGCTCCCGGCAGCGCAGGCAGCGGCAAAAAGTCACGGGGCAGAACCCGCAAATCCCCCCGCAAATAAGCGGAACACCAAACATGTATACCATTTTTGAGGAAACGATATGACAAAAGATACACTGGTCATCAAGGGCGCAAGGGAGCATAACCTGAAAGGGGTGGATATCACCCTGCCAAGGGACCGGCTCATCGTGTTTACGGGGCTTTCCGGCAGCGGCAAATCCTCCCTTGCCTTCGATACCATTTACGCAGAGGGACAGCGGCGGTATGTGGAATCCCTTTCCTCCTATGCACGCCAGTTCCTCGGACAGATGGAAAAGCCGGATGTGGATACCATCGAGGGGCTTTCCCCGGCCATCTCCATCGATCAGAAAAGCACCTCCAACAACCCCCGTTCCACCGTGGGCACAGTAACGGAGATCCACGATTATCTCCGCCTGCTTTATGCCCGGATCGGCACGCCCCATTGCCCGCAGTGCGGCAGGGTCATCGCCCGGCAAAGCATTGACCAGGTGGTGGATCAGGTGATGGCACTTGGCGAGGGTACCAGGGTACAGATCCTTTCCCCCGTGGTGCGGGGCAGAAAGGGCGAACATGCAAAGCTCTTTGAGTCCATCCGTAAGGAGGGCTATGTGCGTGTGCGGGTGGATGGCGAGGTTTACGACATCGGTGAAGTGCCCGCTCTTGACAAAAACAAAAAACACGATATCGATGTGGTGGTGGACAGGCTCGTGGTGCGCACGGGCGTGGAAGGCCGCCTGAACGATTCGCTGGAAACCGCCTTTGCCTTCGGCGGCGGTCTTGCCAAAGCGGATGTGGTGGGGAAGGAGGAACTGCTGTTTTCCCAGCATTACGCCTGCCCCGACTGCGGCATCAGCCTTGAGGAACTTTCCCCGAGGATGTTTTCCTTCAACAATCCTTACGGCGCCTGCCCCACCTGCTCGGGTCTTGGCACCATGATGAAAATATCGCCGGATATGGTGGTGCCGGATGATTCCCTTTCCCTGTCCGAGGGCGCCATCAATGTGATGGGCTGGCACAGCACCAAGCAGGATTCCATCGCCGGCATGTATTTCCATGCCCTTTCGGAAAAGTACGGCTTTTCCCTTGATGTGCCCTTCCGTGACCTGCCGGAAAAGGCGAAAAAGATCCTTCTTTACGGCACCGGCAAGGAAAAGGTGCTGGTGGAATACAAAAAGGAATTCGGCAGCGGCAGCTTCAACTCTCCCTTCGAGGGCGTCTGCAACAACCTCGAGCGCCGCTACCGTGAAACCACCTCCGATTCCATGAAGCAGGAGTATGAAGGCTACATGTCCAACATTCCCTGCCCGGATTGCGGCGGCAAGCGTCTGAAGCCCGAAAGCCTTGCGGTGACGGTGGGCGGCAAGTCCATTGCCGAGGTCAGCGACATGACGGTGCTCGAAGCCCGTGACTTCTTTGCCTCCCTTGCACTGACGGAGCAGCAGCGCATGATCGGCGAGCAGATCTTCCGTGAGATCGATGCCCGTCTCGGCTTCCTCGTGAATGTGGGTCTTGATTACCTGACCCTTTCCCGTGCGGCTTCCACGCTTTCGGGCGGCGAAGCGCAGCGCATCCGCCTTGCCACGCAGATCGGCTCCGGTCTTGTGGGCGTCCTTTACATCCTTGACGAACCCAGCATCGGTCTGCACCAAAGGGATAATGCAAGGCTGCTTCAAACGCTGCAGGGCATGCGTGATATCGGCAACACCCTCATCGTCGTTGAACACGATGAGGATACCATCCGTGCGGCGGATTACATCGTGGATATCGGCCCCGGTGCCGGCGAAAACGGCGGCAGGGTCGTGGCGGAAGGCACGCTGCAGGATATCATCGATTCGGAGGAATCCGTCACCGGCCGCTTCCTGAGCGGAAAAGAGTGCATCGAGATCCCCAAGGAAAGAAGACGGGGCAGGGGCGAATATCTCCGTGTGAAGGGCGCAAGGGCAAACAACCTGAAAAATATCGATGTGGAGATCCCTCTCGGCGGCGTGTTTACCTGCGTGACGGGCGTTTCCGGCAGCGGTAAATCCAGCCTGGTCAACGAGATCATCAAAAAGAAGCTCCTCAGGGAACTCAACGGTGCCCACACAAAGGCAGGGGAGCACGATGCCATCGAAGGGCTGCAGTATCTTGACAAGATCATCGACATCGATCAGTCCCCCATCGGGCGGACGCCCCGCAGCAATCCTGCCACCTATACGGGGCTGTTCGATATGATCCGGGATGTGTATGCCCAAACGCCGGATGCACGCATGCGCGGCTACAACAACGGGCGCTTCAGCTTCAATGTGAAGGGCGGCCGCTGCGAAGCCTGCCGGGGCGACGGCATCATCAAGATCGAAATGCATTTCCTGCCGGATATCTATGTGCCCTGCGAGGTTTGCCGGGGCAAGCGCTACAACAGGGAAACGCTGGAGGTGCGCTACAAGGGAAAAACCATTGCGGATGTGCTGGATATGACGGTGGAAGAAGCGCTCGCCTTCTTCAAACCGCTGCCGCGGCTTGCGAAAAAACTGCAGACCCTTTATGATGTGGGTCTTGGCTATGTGAAGCTCGGGCAGCCTTCCACCACGCTTTCGGGCGGCGAAGCGCAGCGTGTGAAGCTCGCAACGGAGCTTTCCCGAAAGGATACGGGCAGAACGCTCTATGTGCTGGATGAACCCACCACGGGTCTTCATGTGGCGGATGTGAAGCGGCTGCTTTCCATCCTGCAGCGGCTTTGCGAAAGCGGCAGCAGCGTGGTCGTGATCGAACACAACCTTGATGTCATCAAAACGGCGGACCATATCATCGACCTTGGGCCGGAAGGCGGCAACAGGGGCGGCACCGTGGTAGCAGTGGGCACGCCGGAGGAAGTGGCTGCCGTGGAGGGCAGCTATACAGGACAGTATTTACGCCCCCTTCTTGCCGCAAAGGGCGAAGAAGGACGCAGCGAATAAAACGAATGGGGGAAACGGGAAATGGACAGCATGCAGCGCTGGTATGAAGCAACGAAAAAACGGTTTTCCGTCAGAAAATATGCAGCTGCACCCACGGAAAAGCAGCTTGCGGAGCTGGAAGGTATGGCCCAGCTTCTGGAAGCCCACGGCGTGCGCATCGCCATCGGCAGCAGCAGGGAGGTGTTTAAACCCATCTTTCTTTGGTACGGAAAGGTAACGGGCACGGATGCCTTTGCGGCGATCATCGCCAAAAAGGATACGGAATTGGAGATGGTGGGCTATGTGGGCGAGGCATTCATTTTAGAATGTACCGCCATGGGGCTCGGCACCTGCTGGCTGGGCGGCAGCTACTCCAAAACAAAGGCGATGGCTTCCGTCACCCTCGGAGAGGATGAGCGCATCGTGTGCATCACGCCCATCGGCGTTCCCGATGAGGAATATGCGGAGCGTCCCCGCCGCAGCATGGAAAAGCTGACAGACCTTTCCCAGCAGGAATTCGGCGCCCTTGCGCCCTGGCAAAAACGGGCGCTGGACTGTGCAAGAAAAGCGCCTTCTGCCATCAACCGGCAGCCCTGGTTCTTCCGGGTGGAGAAGGATGCCATTGCCGTTGAAAATACATCCGCAAACTTCGGTTACGGACAGCTTGACTGCGGCATCGCCATGCTCCATGTTGAGCTTGGGGCGGCAAGCTGCGGCATTTACGGCGAGTGGAAGCGTGATGAGGAGGACAACCCGATTTTTGTGCGCATTTGACCCTGAATGGCAGCAATTCGATATGCAAGGATTGATTGGCAAATAATAAACTATCTGATTTTGTGAAATTAGCTTGCCTGTTTTAAAAAAAATGTATAGAATAAATGATGGAAGTTCTGCCTGAGTAAAAAACGGAAGTATCGCAGGCGGACTATCGGAGGGAAAAATGGCATTTAAAAAGGTTTCGGAAGCAGTCATCAAACGTCTGCCCAGGTATTACCGCCATCTTATGATGCTGGAGGGGCAGGGTGTGGAAAGGATCTCATCTGAAAAGCTTGCCCAGCAGATGCGCCTGAACGCATCGCAGGTGCGGCAGGATTTCAACTGCTTCGGCGGTTTCGGTCAGCAGGGCTACGGCTACAACGTCCGCACGCTCCTGCAGGAGATCAAATCCATTCTTGCGCTTGATGTGGAGCATACCGTGATCATCGTCGGCGCCGGCAACATCGGTCATGCGCTGACCAATTTTGAAGGGTTTGCAGCATCCGGTTTCCGTGTCCTTGCTCTGTTTGACGTCAACCCCGCTCTGATCGGAACGGAGATCAAAGGGAAGCCTGTTTACGGCATGGAGGATCTTGAAACCTTCATCCGTGAAAACAGCGTGGATATCGGCGTGATCGCAGCAAGGCGCAGTGCAGCGCAGGAAATTGCGGACAGGATGGTCAACGCCGGCATCAAGGGCATTTGGAATTTCGTTCCTGTGGACCTCGTGGTGAATGTTCCCATTGAAAACGTGCACCTGAACGACAGCCTCAGCGAACTGAGCTACAAGATCGAGCACGACGTGCTGGATGACTGATCGTATCTTTCATTTAACCGAAAAGCCGCAGCTTTTGCTGCGGCTTTTCTTTTTCACCCTATCGACTGCCGAAACCGCCCCGTCAGCGGTTCCGTATCCCAAGCATAAGGCAGCGAAAGGAGTGGGTCAAGCCCTTCGCCAAAGGCTCCTGTTTATCGGCAAAAGCAGTGGAAAAACGCACCCTGAAAAAAGAAAAAAGCAATCTGCCCAAAGGGCCGGATTGCTTCTTGGTTTCAATAGGGGAAAAGGGAGCGGTCACTGCACTTCATCCGCAAGGGCACGCACATGGTCAAGGGCTGCCCAAAGCTGGGCGTCATCCTCCTGCTCGATCTGATCGATGGCAAGGCCGGTGAACTCATCCGGCAGGGCGATCTCGATATCCGGCGTTACGCCGATGCCGTCGATGTTCTTGCCGGAAGGCGTGTAGTATGCATCCGTGGTGAGCTTGAGCCATGCCTGATTTCCTTCAAGCTGCATGGAGGTCTGTACAACGCCCTTGCCGAAGGTGGTCATACCCACCACAACGCCTGCGCCGTGATCCTGCACCGCTGCGGCAAGGATCTCGCTGGCGGAAGCGGAGTTTTCATTGACGATGATGGCAAGGGGCACGCTGATGCCCTTTGCGTTGGATTCATAAACCTTGCCTTCCGCATCAAGGCGGCCGCGCAGGCTGACAACGGTGCCGCTTCCAAGAAGGGAATCGGCGATCTCAGTGACGTTTTCAAGGGTGCCGCCCGGGTTGTTTCTCAGGTCGATCACAAGGGAGCGCATGCCTCGCTCGGTAAGATCGTTGAGTGCTTCCCTGAATTCCGTTGCACAGTTGCCGGAAAACATGCTGATGCGGATATAGCCGGTACGCTCCTTGAACAGCGCATGGCTGACACGGCTCAGGTTCAGCGCCGCACAGGTCAGGCTGACATCGGAGGCTTCCTCCCCACGCAGGATGGAAAGCGTTACGGATTCGCCGGTTTCCTTGTCAATGGCTGCGGAAAGCTCTTCGAGCAGCATGGGGGCAACGGGCATGCCGTCCACAGCGGTGAGGATATCGCCGGGAAGGAGCCCTGCTTCTGCTGCAGGGGTTTCGTCGTACACATCAAGGATGACGGCGCCGGCTTCTGCGGGCTGCCCCACAAGAACGCCGATACCCGTGTACTCGCCGTTGATGTTGGCAAGGTAGGCTTCGTATTCTTCCGGGGTGTAATAGACCGCATAGGGATCATCAAGGGCGGATACGATCCCCTCCGCAGCGGCTTCCAGTAAAGCCGCACGGCCGGGGGATTCGTTGAGCGCATCGTTTTCAATGTGCCCGATCATTTCGTTCAGGAAAAGAAGGTCGCTTATTTTGCTGTATTCCTCGGCGGAGAACACGACCTCGTCCGTCCGCTTGTTCTGCGTGGCACGCAGCATCAGCCCGGCCGTGACACAGGCGGTGATCAGGATGACCGCAAGGAAATACAGAAGCGTCCTTAACCAGGACTTCATGGTAAAAACCTCCGTATTGCGGGAAGCGGCACAGCTGCCGCTGCCCGGATATGGCTTGAAAAATTCTTCCCCGCATGTGGGAAGTTATCCCTCATTTTACCAAACAAAAGTGTATTCGTCAAATAATCGTGGCTTTGCACACCACTTTTTGCATTTTTTCATGCAAAAATGCGAAAAAAAACGCCACATGGGAACCAATGCGGCAGGGGAAACGGTGTTTTGTATATGCAAAAGGGCGGGTGCAGTGCACCCGCCCGGGAATACCGATTATTAGCTGATGTAGGGTTTGAGGAATTCGGGCGCAGATTTGCTGTCGCCGCTGATGCTGATGATCAGCTTCACATCGGTGCGCTCCGCAAAGCCCGCAAGCTCGGTGAAAAGCCCTTCGAGGGTCTCGAGGGGATGATGTACGATTTTATGAAAACCGTCGATGAAGAGGTATTCAAGGTCAAAATCCTGTGCGGCGATGCCGTTAAGGAATCCGTAGAACATTTTGGGCCCGTCAATGTGGAACTCGGAAGCATCCACAAAGCGGATGTTATGGTTCAGTTCGAACATGTACTGGTTATCGTTGTCAATAAATACCACGCTGCCCTTGGCGGTATTGAGCGATTCATTCGCCATATCGATGATCTGTTTGGTTTTGCCCGCGCCGGTTTCACCGAAAATCACACGTATCAAGGTAGAGCCCTCCCTTCGCGCACAAGGCGCTTCACAATAATGATACATGTATTATAACCTTTTTGTACGGCTTCGGGCAACCCTTATTTCAAAGGTTTTTTGCGATTGTGGATTGCTTCGGCCCACTTCTTCGCTTATAATGTGAAAATGACTTTACTTAAAGGAACAACCGATATGAAACGTGTGCTTGGCTGCATCCGCCGGGCCGATGAACGCTACAATATGATCCGTGAAGGCGATAAGATCTGCGTAGGCGTATCCGGCGGCAAGGACAGCCTTCTTTTGCTGTACGGCATGAAGCTTTACCAGCGCTTCTGCCGCACGCCCTTTGAGCTTTGCGGCGTGATGCTGGACCTTGGCATCAACGGCGAGGATTTTACCCCTGTCGCTGAATTTGCGAAGGCCATCGATGTGCCCTTTGAGATCATCAAGACCGATATCGGCGATGTGGTGTTCAACGTCAGGAAGGAATCCCATCCCTGTGCGCTGTGTGCAAAGCTCAGAAGGGGCGCCCTGAACGATGCGGCACGGGAGCGTGGCTGCAACCTTGTGGCACTTGGCCACAACAGGGATGATGTGATAGAGACCTTCTTCCTGAGCCTTTTCTATGAAAGCCGGCTCAACACCTTCGGCCCTGTGACCTACCTTGGCCGCAAGGATGTCACCGTCATCCGCCCGATGATCTTCCTGCCGGAAAAGCAGGCGCTTTCCATTGCAAAACGGCTGGAGCTTCCCATCCGCAAGCCCAACTGTGCCGTGGCAGGCAACACCAAACGGGATGAGATGAAAAAACTCATCCAGCATTTCACCACCATCGTGCCGAATCCGGAAGAGCGCATCATGAATGCCATTGCGGATACCCATAAGTACGGCATGTGGGACAGGCTGCGCCTGCCGCCCCGTGATCTTCTTGATCTCGGCCTGCCGCTGCCCGAAGCGGAGGATGGGGATGAGTGAGCTTCGCACGGCGCTCAGTGCCTACTTTCTGCTGATGGACCTGCTGCTTTTCGCCTTCATGGGTGCAGATAAGCGCAAAGCCCAAAGAAAAGCATGGCGCATACCGGAAAGAGCGCTTTTTACGCTGGCTGCCCTTGGCGGCGGCGCAGGGGGCATCCTCGGCATGGTGCTCTTTCGCCATAAAACAAAGCATATCTCCTTTGTGCTCGGCTTTCCCGTGCTGACGGCGCTCAACGCTGTGCTGGCTTATTTCCTTCTTAAATATTTTGCATAAACAAAACGGACATGCTGCGTATTGCTGCATGTCCGTTTTTCTGTGCTATTCTTTTTCCACAGCATAGATAGTGTGGGGCATTTCCTTGTCCCGGTAGCGCTTGATGACGGTGTGCCCTGCCTTCATGCCAAGCCTTTGCGCAAGGCGGATGGAGGCTTCGTTTTCCGGGCGGATATCCGCAATGACGCATGCTGCACCGATCACATCAAAGGCATAGCGGAGCGCCTCCTTTGCACCTTCAAGGGCATAGCCCTGCTTCCACCGGTCACGCCGCAGCAGCCAACCAAGACCTAAGTACGTTTCACCTTCCAGCGTTTCTTTGATCGGACCGATCAGCCCGATGAGCTCGCCCGTATCCTTCTGCACGGCGGCAAAGTGGGAATATCCATCCCTTTTGTAGCGTGCAAGGCAGCTTTTGATCCATTGCTGCGTTTCTTCCGCCGTGAAGCCGTGCTCCCAGGCATACATCACATCGCTGTCGCCGAGGATCCTGTGAACGGCTGCAAAATCGCTCTCTTCAACGGGGCGAAGCAGCAGCCGCTCCGTTTCAAGGGTAGGAATGCGTGTCATTTATTTTGTTCCCTTTCTGCCGAGCTTTGCAAAGAAGGGGAATGTCATGGGCCAGAAAACGCCGCCTGCCGCCGCCATCAGGAAATAGCGCAGGGCATCTGCAAAAACATGACCGCCGAAAATGGCGTTCAGAACGGGCTTGAGCCCTGCCTTGATGGCGACGATGATGCCAAGACCGAGCACGAGCTTGATGATCTGCGCCCACCAAAGGGCTTTGTTGTCGTAACGGGTGTATTTTTCATCCACATACCATGCAAGCATCAGCCCCAGCATGGTGCCGATGAGCTTCCATGCGTTTTTGATGCCGTGGGCGTCAAACTCCGCAATGTTGGCTTCCCTTACAGGGGCAAAGCGCACATAAAACAGCAGCACAAAGGCAAAGGCTGCCGCACATGCGCCGAGGATGAACTTTCCACGGGGGCTGTTATCCACTCTGTCGAACCAATAAGAGATGCCGAACACGCAAAGGGTGCCCGTCAAAAGGGAAACGCTCACATCAAGGGGCGTATGTACGCCAAGGTACATCCGGGAAAAGCCGGTAAGAAGGATGGCGCAAATGCAGCATACCGTGACCCACCTGCGCTTTTGCCAAAGGGCGGTGGTGCCGAACACGGTCACGGCGGTCTGCGTGTGGCCGCTCGGGAAGGAATAGCCGGTGGCAGCTTCCCTTGCGCTTTCCACAATGGTGAAATTCGGGTCCAGCACCCAGGGGCGGGGGATGAGGAAGATGGCCTTGAGCAGCTGGTTGAGCGTGTTGCCCAAAAGACCGATGAAGAAAAAGCGGTAGCCCCACTTTTTGTCAAAGCACCAAAGCAGCAGCATGCCGACTACCATAAACACGGTCTCCTCACCGAGCATGGTAACGAGGGAGAAAACGCCGTCTAAAAACGGGGTGCGGATCGATTCGAGCGTGTGCAGAAAGTCCATGGATATCCTCCGGAATATGATCTTTTTTCATTATACCAAAAGCAAAAGCGCAGGCATAGACACAATAAATTCATTTGCTTTCATAAGCTGAATAAGATATAATAGACTACACTTCGCCATACCGTGCGAAAAAAGGAGATCTTTCATGAAAAATAAAAAACGGCTGCTTGCAGCCTTGTGCTTTGCCTTATTGGCAGCGCTTATGCTGACCGCCTGCCGCGGTCCAAAGGAGGAAGAGGAAGTAACGGAGGATGCAAAGCCCGTCATCTACCTTTATCCCGAAACCGCAACGGATGTTTCCGTCACCCTTGCCTATGCAGGCGAACTGACCACCACCTATCCTGCGTACAACGAGGGCTGGAATGTGACTGCCATGCCCGACGGCACGCTCATCAACAAAGCGGACGGCAAGGAATACTCTTACCTGTTCTGGGAGGGCATTTCCGAAACGCAGTACGATTTGTCCAGAGGCTTTGTGGTAAAGGGCAGCGATACCGCCGCATTCCTGCAGGCAGCGCTTTCAAGGATGGGTCTTTTGCCCCGTGAGTATAACGAGTTTATCGTATACTGGCTGCCGAGGATGGAACACAATCCCTACAATCTCATCACCTTCCAGCAGGAAGCGTATACGGAAAGCGCAAAGCTGACCGTTACCCCCGAGCCCGACAGCGTGCTGCGTGTGTTTATGGCGTACAAGGCTCTTGATCACTGGGTGGAAGTGGAAACGCCCATCCTGCAGGGGTTTGAACGTGAAGGCTTCACCCTTGTGGAGTGGGGCGGCGCAGAAGTAAAGTAACAAAAAAGAAAGAGACCTGTATTTACAGGTCTTTCTTTTTTGCCGAGGGAACTGTTATTCCCTTTCATCGCTGTGACGGATGCCGTCCCGGCGGAAGAGCATGGAGATGCCCCAAATGCCGGCAAGACCCACGAGCGTATAGATGATACGGGAAATGATGCCGCTCATGCCGCCGAAAATGCTTGCCACAAGGTCGAACTGGAAAAGCCCGATCATGCCCCAGTTCAGCGCACCGATGATCACGAGAATCAGCGCAAGTGTATCCATTGTCTTCGTTTCTCCTTTTTCTGTGATGGGCATAGCATTTGCCGTGAAAAGCGGTTTTATACGGAAAACAAAAAGGAAGCGTTTCGGGGTATTCCAATAAGAAAACATCGCCGCAAAACGAATCCATTCCGGGCAACTGCATCGTCATCGTCGGTCGGAATATCGACGGATATGCCTTCCTCCTCTTCCTTGCATTTACCCGAAAGCGATCCATTTTG
>JAFSEB010000055.1 GCA_017435905.1 Clostridia bacterium
CAAAATGGATCGCTTTCGGGTAAATGCAAGGAAGAGGAGGAAGGCATATCCGTCGATATTCCGACCGACGATGACGATGCAGTTGCCCGGAATGGATTCGTTTTGCGGCGATGTTTTCTTATTGGAATACCCCGAAACGCTCCTTTTTCTTTTAGAGTTCAACGGGAATAAAGGAATCGATCCGCATGCTGCCCGGCGTCACCTTGCAGTCAACCGCCAGTATACGGACACCTGCATCTGCAGCCTTTCTGAGCGCATTACCGAATGCAGGATGCGTGCTGTCATTGGGTGAAAAAGCCGCCGCACCCTTTCGCTGGATCACGAAGAGGATATACGCTTCATAGCCTTCCCCAAGACAGCGAATGAGCCCCTCCGTGTGCTTGATGCCCCGCTCTGTAGGGGCATCCGGAAAAAGTGCCTTTCCCTCCCGAAGGAGCGTGACGCCCTTCACCTCGATAAAGGCACGCCGCTCTCCGTCCTCCGTATAAAAATCAAAACGTGAATCCCCGTGGGAGGCTTCCGTCTTCACCGATGCGGCTTCGGAAAAAAGTCCGCCCCGAAGCCACTCCCCCACAGCCTTGTTGGGTGCGTTCGAGTCCACGTTCACATAGTCGGGCGCATTTGCATCGCCTGCATCAAGGGAAACAAGATCATATTTTGTGCGGCGCTTTGCGCTTTCGGGGGCGGTCAGGAACACCCGTGCGCCGGGCAGAAACAGTTCCCGAAGCCTGCCCGTGTTTTTTACGTGCACATCCTGCTCAATGCCGTCCGCCTGCACCCGTGCAACGAAGCGGTTGATGCGGCGGATAAAGATGCCCTCTGCAGTATTCGGATAGTGCATATCAGTTGTCCTTCATTTTCTTTTTGAACAGGAATACCGCCGCCGCAAACAGCACCGCCGCCCAGCCGATGAGCCAAAGAACGTGCCGTAAAACCCCGGTACCGTCGCCGGCGATGGCAGATGCTGCCGCACCGGAGGCATGAAGGAAAGGAAGCGCTTTGCACACCGTCTCAAAGGCGCCGCCGATAAGCGCAGGGTCAAACCAAATGCCGCCGAGAAGGGCCGCGCACTGCACAAGGATGGAAGAAACGGGCGCAGCCTGCTTATCCGTCAGCACCACACCGAAGAGAAGCCCGAAGGCGATATATACCGCCGCTGCCGGCAGCAGGGCGATCAGCGCAAGAAACAGCCTTCCGCTGAAAGGAAGACCGAAAAACAACGCCGCAAGAAAGCAGATCAGGCACTGTGCCGCACCGATGGGCAGCATCGGCAGCGCATAGCCCATGATGTATTCCCACGGGCGCATGGGGGATGCAAACACCCTGAGCAGGAAGGATGTGCTTTTATCCTTGGCAAGCAGGATAGCTGCGAACATTGCCACAAAAGCAAGGCTGAAGGCAGCCATGCCCGGCGCAAGGCGGGAAATGGCGAAGATCTCCACCGGCGCACTGCGCTGAATGATGCTCATCAGCACGAGCAGCGCCACCGGCAAACCCACGCCGAAGATGAGCGTAACGGGATCACGCAGCGTTTCCTTTGCAACACGAACCGAAAAAGCCGTCATCCGTTTCATGCGATCCCCTCGCTTTCTTCTTCCGTGAAATGAAGAAACGCATCTTCAAAGGTGTCCGTTCCTGCCGCCGCACAAAGCTCTTTTGCGGTGCCCACGGCAACAAGGTGACCCTTGTTCATGATGCCGATCCTGTCGGAAAGGGCTTGCGCCTCTTCAAGATAGTGGGTGGTCAAAACAAGCGTCATCTTCCCCTTCAGGGCGGCGATCATCTTCCAAAGCTCACGCCGTGCCCTGACATCAAGGCCGAGGGTAGGTTCATCAAGGAAGAGCACCTGCGGCTTTGTGATGAGCGCCATAGCGATGGAAAGGCGCCGTTTCATGCCGCCGGAAAGCGTTTTTGCACGGCTCGATGCACGCTCTTTCAGCCCCATTTGCACAAGGAGCGCTTCCGCAGCCTCGTCCGCTTCCGCTTTTTCCGCACCGTAAAGCCGGGCGATAAGCACAAGATTTTCCTTTACCGTCAGGTTTTCCGCAACGGCCGTTTCCTGCGGCGAAAGGTTGCAGCAGGCTTTGGCGGCTTCGGATGCCGTCAGGATGCTGTTGCCCATGATAAAAGCATCGCCTCCCGTGGGGGCAAGAAGCCCGGAAAGCATGCGGATAGCGGTGGTTTTCCCCGCACCGTTCTGCCCAAGGAGCGCAAAGAATTCGCCGCTGCCAACGCTCAGTTCCAGCGCATCCACCGCAGTGATGCTGCGGAAACATTTCGTCAGCCGTTTTGTTTCAATGGCGTTCATTCTTCCTCCTCCGCCGTGGGCTGCGAACGCATCACATGCTGCGCAAACTTCATAAACAAATCGTTTTTTACGATAGCGATACCTTTGTCGTCGCCAAGAAGAAGCACCAGTTCACCAGGCTTGATGCCGTAGATCTCCCGTGCATCCTTTGGGATGACGATCTGTCCTTTTTCGCCCACCTTTGCGGTGCCAAACACGTATTTCCCATCCGGTCCTTTCAGCATATCGTTACTCCTTTATTCGCATATTGGTATGATTAGTTATACTTTTCATACTCTTCATACTCATCATACCATATTTTGCCGCACCGTGCAACAGTGAATTGTCAAACTAAGTGCAACAGTTCGCGAGTTCAAAGTTCCAAAGCGACTGAGCAGAATGGAAATTAAGAACCTTACGAGGCCTGGCGTTGATCAACGCCAGGTTCTTGTTTAGAGTGGCCTGTGCCACACGGGAA
>JAFSEB010000056.1 GCA_017435905.1 Clostridia bacterium
ACAACGCTCTTCTATGCTAAGATGTCTGTAGTTCATACTTTGCTCCTTCGTAGTTTTGTTGTGTGGTAACTTCATTCTACCAGAGCTTTGTATGAACTTCTTCTTTTTCTTCTCTGTTGCACTTGATAGTATAATTCACCATCAAAACAAAAATCGGCATCCTCTCGGATGCCGATTTCTTTATGTTTTTCTCATTTTGCTTCAAGATAGCTTCTGTAGCCTTCCATGCCGTCCGCATCGGAAATACGGAGCTCAAAGATGTTCATGCCCTGCATGATGTAAAGCAGGATCAGCGCACCGGGAACGATCACATCGTGCCGCTCAAGGAGCAGCGGATGGGCGCTGCGCTCAACATCGGGCGTTTCATACAGGCGCCTTGCAAGCTCCTCCACCGTTTCCTGCGTCAGGGTGACGGAGGTGACCGCTTCCCTGTCGTAGACGCTCATGCCCTTTGCAAGGGCTGCAAGGGTGGTGATGGTGCCGCCCACGCCCGTAAAACGGGGGATGAACAGACGGGGGAAACGGTAGATGGTATCAAACTTTGCGAAAAGGGCGCTCCTGAGTGCATCGAAGGATGCGGCGCCGCTTTCCTCGCCCCATTCCTTTGCACGCACGCATCCCACGGGCCAGCTTTGGGCATAGCCCTCCGCCACGATCTGGCTCGATCCGCCGCCGATATCCACGATGCCGCCTTCCTGCGCCGCACCGAGGCGTGCGTATTCCGCTTCCCGTTCACCGCTCAGCACATCGATGCAGATGCCCGTTTCTTCCCTGACCGCCTGAAGGAACACATCCCGGTTTTTTGCATCCCGGACGGCGCTGGTGGCGTAAGCTGCAGGGATCAGCCCCTCTTCCTTTGCAAGGGCGGCGTATTCTTTGATGACGGCAGCGCTTCTTTGCATGGCCGCATCGGAAAGCATGCCCGTCGTGATGAGCCCTTGCGCAAGGCGTGTGGTCACAAGCCGCTTTTCCGGCGAGGCGCCGAGATAGCGGATGGAATTGCTGCCGATGTCGATGATGGCGCAGCGTTTCTGCTCCATGGCATCTCCTCCTTATATACATACGTGAGGCGCACCGTTTTCGGATGCGCCGCTTTTTTATTCGTTGCCTTCAATGTTGAATTTGATATCCTCCGGCAGTACGAACCCCAGCTTTTCACGGGCGTACTGGATGAGGTATTCATCGCTTTTTGCGTATTCTATCATGTACTCAAGCCGCTGCTCTTCGTTCTGCATGGCTTCGTATTCTTCCTGAAGCAGCGCTTCTTCCATGGCGATCTCAGCGAGCTTTTGTTCCTGCGAGAAGTAGATCATGCATGCGAAAATCACGCACAGCACGGTGAGCAGTGCGATGAATTTCGGCGTGATCCTGAACTTGCGCTTATGCTTCATGAGGTCCCTCTTTTGTGTTTGCTGCATAATATCCCTAATAATATATATAAGCCATCGGGGACGGGATTACAAGCGTTTTTTTGTGAATTTTCTCCTGTGGGAACGGAGTTTTTCCGCAAGGGCGCAAAGCAGCGCATCAATGGAGCGCAGCTCAAGAAAAACGCCCAGCAATATGCCCGACACCGTGTAAAGCCGCAGCGTGCCCCCATCGATGCGGTACAGCGTCAGCGCAGCAATGCTGCCTGCAAGGGCGTAAAACAGCCCATCGAGCAGCCCGTGGGCGATGCGCCCCGAAAAGAGCGCATGGAAGGGGCGGAAGGCGGTGAACACAAGGCCGATCACCGTGCCGCCGTACAGGGCGCCGAGAAAGATGGGGATCTGCTGCAGCGGACTTTCCATTTTCAGCGGAACATACGGGAAAACAGGGAACCCCGCTCGCCGGGGGCTTCCGCATATTCAAGGGCGATCACCTCGCCCTCCACGATCACATGCCCTTCATCAAGGCTCAGCTTTGTGATGCGAAGGCCGTTTCCCTCAATGCGAAGCTCGCCTGCCTCGGTCAGAAGTTCCACCTCCTGCTCGTTGAAGCTGTCCACATCTTTGACGCCGGTCACGCTGATCGCCTCCCGGTTGTCTATGTGAACGGTATGCGCACGGATGCGCATGGTGCTGCCTTCGGTCATCCTCGGTTCCATTTTCTTCCTCCCGAAATAGAGATGTGATGCATCGGTATATGTAAGATATATGCCCGCAGACGGAGAAAAATGCAGGTTTGTAATCTTGACAAGCCGCCATATGCAGGGTATAGTTATCATATATGCCGATCCAAGGCCTGATATCCCTGCACATTATACAAATATCAGTTTTTTATTATCAAATAGTGTTTTATTTCCGTTTTTCTGGGAATACTCATATTATCTGACTATCACCGAATAAAAAGATCATAATGCTTGATTTTTGGATGACAGGAACTGCCGTCTGGATTTTATAGTCTTTTTTCGAAAGGAGCGCACTGTGACGAGAGAACAACTTCAGGAAAAGAGCTTGAATGACCTGCGTGAGATCGCCAAACTGCAGGGGGTAAAATCCCTGACAAAATACAGGAAAGGCGAGCTGGTGGATATCATCATGAGCGGAGGCAATGTTGAAGCTGTCAGGAAGCCCTCCGAACCGGAAGCAGAGGCCGAACAGGCGTCTGTTCCTGCCGCTGCCCCTGCGCCGCAGGCGCAGGAAATGCCTGCAGCAAAGCCGGCCTCTCCCGAACCGCAGCCCTCTTTCCAGTTCTCCCAGCAACAGCAGGAGGATGCTTCCGCCATGGGCGGCTATGAGCGCCGGGGCGGCTATCCGCAGCAGCCCCAGTACAGGGCGCCCCGTCAGGAATACCAGCCCGGCGGCTACAACAACCGCCGCCAGTATAACCAAAACTATGTGCCCCAGAACCGCCCTTACAACAATTACAACAACCAGAACCGTGAGGGCGGCTATCAGAATAATTACAACCGCCGTGAAAACGGTTACCAGCCCTATCAGAATCAGGGCTACCAGAACGGCGGCTACCGCCCCGATTATAACAGGGGCGAATACCGTGAGGGCTACCGTGCACCGCAGGAAGGCTACCAGCGTCAGGAAGGCTATGTGCCCCAGTATGATGCGGAAGACGGTTTCCGCCAAATGAAAAACGACGGCTACTACAATAAGGAATACGGCACCAGCAACCCTGCCGTGCCGGAAATGCTCGAAGCGGGCGCCTGCGGCGACTGCGAGGGCGTGCTTGAGGTGCTGCCCGACGGCTACGGCTTCCTCCGCTCGGAAAACTATCTGCCCGGCACACGGGATGTTTACGTTTCCATCGCACAGATCCGCCGCTTTAACCTGAAGACCGGCGACCTTGTTACCGGCAAGACCCGTCCCTCCAAAGAGGGCGAGCGCTTCCTTGCCCTTCTTTACATCACCGCCGTCAACGGGGAAGAGCCGGAAAAGGCGCAGAACAGAAAGCCCTTTGAAGAGCTTGTGCCCATTTACCCCAACGAGCGCATCACCCTTGAGTGCGCAGGTCTCGGTCACGATCAGAATACCGCCATCCGCCTCATCGACCTCATTGCCCCCATCGGCAAGGGGCAGCGCGGTCTCATCGTCAGCCAGCCGAAATCCGGTAAGACCACGCTCCTCAAGAACATTGCCCACGGCATTTCCACCAATTATCCCGACATGCACCTCATCGTGCTTCTCATCGATGAGCGCCCGGAGGAAGTAACGGATATGCAGCGCTCCATCAAGGGCGAGGTGCTTTACTCCACCTTTGATGAGCTGCCCGAGCACCACACCCGTGTGGCGGAAATGACCCACGAGCGTGCCATGCGCCTTGTGGAACAGGGCAAGGATGTGGTGGTGCTGATGGATTCCATCACACGCCTTGCACGTGCCTATAACATCACCATCCCCGCCACCGGCAAGACCCTTTCCGGCGGTATGGATCCGGGTGCGCTCCATAAGCCCAAGCGCTTCTTCGGCAGCGCCCGCAACATCGAGGGCGGCGGCAGCCTTACCATCATCGCCACCGCACTCATCGAGACCGGCAGCCGCATGGATGATATCGTTTACGAGGAGTTCAAGGGCACCGGCAACATGGAGATCCACCTTGACCGCAAGATGAGCGAAAAGCGCATCTTCCCGGCCATCGATATCTACAAATCCGGCACCCGCAAGGAAGAACTTCTTCTTACCAAAGAGGAGATGGATGCCGTGTTCTCCATGCGCCGCAACCTTGCGGCAGGCAACCCGCCGGAGGTCACGGAGCAGCTTATCGGCATGCTCGATAAGACCGATACCAACGAGGAATTTATCCAGCGCCTGACCGCCTGGAACAAGATCTACGAAAAGGACGGCTACAGCGCCGGCAAACGGATCAACTGAATCTTGAATTTCAGCCAAAAACCCTGCTTTTTTGCAAAAATAATGCTTGCAAAGGGGCAGGGTTGTGCGCTATAATATCATCTGTTCGGGTGTGCCCACCCGGCGGGCGTCATTTGCGCCAATGCAGCAGGAGGGCGGCTAATCGCCCTGCGCCCAGCAAATATTATGAGGAGTGAAACGAATGAAGAAGGACATCCATCCGTCTTACGGCGAGTGCATCGTGCGCTGTGCCTGTGGCGAGACCTTCAAGAGCGGTTCCGTTAAGGGCGAGCTCAAGGTCGAAATCTGCTCCAAGTGCCATCCGTTCTACACCGGCCGTCAGAAGCTGGTGGACACCGGTGGACGCGTAGACCGCTTCAAGAAGCGCTACGGCCTCAACTAAACGACAAGCAAAAAAGGCAGAGAACTTTGTTCCCTGCCTTTTTTCGTTTTTGGTTTTTCTTAAAGAGGCAATTCGTACAGTTCAAAATCCGAGGAATCGGTCTTGTCAAACACCACATGAAAAGCGCCCACATGGCGGAAACCGAGTCCCTCATAGAGCCTGAGTGCCGGTACATGCCCTGCGATCACATCAAGGCGGATGGCGGTGCAGCCCATGCTGCGGCCGACGCCGATGGCATGGGCAACGAGCGCCTTCGCATAGCCCTGCCGCTCATACTGCGGATGTACGCCGAGGGTGTGGATGATGAGCGCCTGCTTCCCTTCCGCTCCGGTCTGCCAGGGGCCGTTTTTGAAGTCCTCGCTGCAGCTGTGGTTGAGGATCATCGCAGCGGCGATCGCATCCCCTGCAAGGGCAATGTACAGTTCTCCCTTTTCAATGGAACTGCGTAGGTATGCGGCGGTGGGGTAAACACCCATCCGCCATTTTACCTTGTACTGCGCCTGTGCCTGTGCCGAAACAAGCTCACCGTAAAACCGGTAAACCGCATCGAATTCCGCCGGCTGTGCGGTGCGGATGGATGCTGCGGCGTTATGCATTCTGCAAGCCCGATGCATCAAGCCCGGGGAAATCCTTCAGAAAATCATACAGCGCTGCGGCGATGGGTTTGATGCCGCCCTCCGCATCGCTTTCGATGTTCAGAGGCATCAGCGGATCGTGCAGGGACAGGCGAAGCAGGAACCATCCCTCGCCGATCTGCACACGTACGCCCTCGAAGTTGGGATCCGCAAGCTGCCAGCCCTCCTGCGCCTTTGCGTATTCCTGCAGCGCAGCGATCACCCCGTTGCCGTAAGCGGCAAAATCCTCCGCCAGAAGGGGCATGCGGAACTCTGCGCTTTCCCTGGGCTCCTGCAGCGTTTCGATCAGGGATTCAAGGCTGCCGCCTTCCTTGCGGACACGGGCCAATTCAATGAGCAGCTTCACCATCAGGTAGGCGCCGTCGTCAAGGTAATAGTTTTCCTGCAGCGCACCGTGACCGGAGGTCTCGATGGCCATCTGGGCATCCTGCCCCAAAGCGGTAAGGCGTACCGCCTCGTTGATCACGTTGCGGTAGCCGCGCTTGAAGCGGTGGTGGATGCCGCCCTTTTCGGCGATGAAGGCTGCAAGCCCCGTGGAGGTGATGGAGTCTGTCACGATGGTGGTGCCCGGGTGTTCACGCAGCAGGATCGCCGCAAGGATGGCGATGAGCTTGTTGCGGTTGAGCTCGCTGCCGTCGCGCAGCACGGCGCCGGCACGGTCCACATCCGTATCGAAGATGATGCCGAGGTCTGCTTTGTTTGCAATGACGGCGCTGCGGATGGCTTCCATGGCAGCGGCGTTTTCCGGGTTGGGGGCATGGTTGGGGAAGCGGCCGTCCGGTTCAAGGAACTGGCTGCCCGTGGTATCGGCACCGAGGGGTGCAAGCACCTTTTCCGCAAAGAAGCCGCCTGCGCCGTTGCCTGCATCCACCATGATGCGAAGGCCGCTGAGGGGCTGTTCCCCGCCGGCGGCAGCACGGATCTTTTCCGTCAGCATGGCGGCATAGGCAGGCAGGAAATCAAAGCTGTCACGCTTGCCGCAAAGGCCGGTTTCGAAGCTGCCTTCGCCGGCGGCGGTCAAAACAGCGGAAATATCCTTCTTTTCAAGGCCGCCCTTTGCGGTAAAGAACTTGAAGCCGTTGCGCTCAAAGGGCAGGTGGCTGGCGGTGATCATCACGGCGCCGTCATAGCGGTATTCCTCCATTACGGTGCACATGAACATGGCAGGGGTGGTGCAAAGGCCGAAATCCGTCACATCAAGGCCGGCGGCACAAAGACCCTCCTGCAGCCAAAGCCCCAGTTCGGCGCCGCTTAAACGGGAATCACGGCCGATGGCAACACGGGAGGCGCTGTCGCCCAGCTTTTCCTTCAGCCATTTGGCGAAGGCACCGCCGATGGCGTGTACGCATTCCTTCGTCAGGTTTACGGGCTTGCCGCCCTCCGTGGCGATGGCCACGCCTCGGATATCGCTGCCGTTCTGCAGTTTCATATAATCGGGCATATCGAATTCCTCCTGTTTCATTGTAAAAAAGGGGATGTGTTTTCCAAATTCTATGGTACTTCAAAACCGGGGAGAAGTAAAGAAAAAGCCGCATGCATGTTGCATGCGGCGAATTTGCGTCAGCCCTGCAGACCCTTTTCTTGCCGTTCCATGTTTTCGATGACGATGTCGTATACATCGCCGAGGGAGGCGCAGTATTCCACCACTTTCCACGGGGTGTTGGTGTGGAAGTGGAGCTTGATGAGGGTGTCGCCGCCCACCGCAAGCAGGCAGTCGCCCTCGATGTGTTCGGTGATGTAAGCGCTGATATCATTCTCCGAAAGGTTTTCCCCTTCAATGAGAAGCTGGGTATCAAACTTGTATTCGAGCATACGGGTTCCTTTCTTTATCATCTATTATATTATCAGCAATAGCAGAACCTGCATAGAAGCTGCATCAGGCACACGGAAAGGCACACGCTGCCCATGTTGGGCATGGACACGGTGTAGCCCCGACCGAAATCGCTGTAGGTGCTGCCGGGGTTTTTGAGCGCCGCAAGAAGGTCCTGATATTCCTCATTCGAAGGCTCCATATTGACGGCACGCTCCGCATGCTCCATGGCGAGCATCCTGTTGCCGAGCCCACGGTGGGCGAGGGCGCTGTAATAATGGAAACGGGCGCCACGCTCCGCTTCCGGAATACCGGAAAGGGCGTTGAGGGCTTCCTGATAGCGGCCGTAGGAAAGGAAGTTGTAAACGGCGCTCATCCGGGGAGATTCCTCCTGCCGGGTGCGGCTGCCGTAGCCGCCGTAACCGGAATAGCCGCCGTAACCGCCGTAATTGCCGTAGCCGCCGTAATTTCCCTGCCCCGTGCTGGTCTGCTTGTTCATGATCTGATCGTAAGCGGCGTTGATCTCCTTCATTTTCTGTTCCGCCGCCTTGTCGCCGGGGTTGGCGTCCGGGTGATACTTTTTGGCGAGCTTGCGGTAAGCCTGCTTTACCTGATCATCCGTGGCGGTATCGGGAACGCCGAGGATCGCATAGGGGCTTTTCATGGTTTACGCCGCTCCTTTCTCTGCCGGTGCAGGTGATAGCGTGTCCACACGCCGGAATAGATGATGTTGCGCAGGATCTCCGCATCCTCCACAAGGGGCAGCCGCTCAAAGGCAAGGGCGCATTCGCCGATATGGAGGGTGAGTATCTCTGCAGCGTGCTGCTCAAAATCCGCCGCCTCCGCATAGGGGATGAGGGGGTTCGGACGTCCTTTTTTTCTGTCGCCGTCAAGGTCTGAATACGCATCAAGCATATAAATGAACCTGCCGAGGGCGCTTCCCACGGTGCGGAGCGTATCCGCCCAGCGGTCTTCCTGCAGCACGAACAGCTCTCCCATCAGCATGCCGAAGGCGTTTGCGGCTTCATCCGCCACCATGGGGATGCTTTTTTCCGCCTTTTCAAGGGCACGAAGGCCCCCTTCGATGGCTTCGCACTGCCGTGGGTGACGAAGGGCGATGGCTTCATACTGTTTTTTCAGCAGCGAAGCGCCTGCCTTTGCGAAGGGGTCTTTATCATCCTTCCAGTCGTCGAGCAGGTTGTGGTAGCAAAGGGCGATGTTCATATCCGCCGCATATTCGATGATCCCGTTTTTCAGCCAAAGCTGCGGCGTTTTCGGATGGGGCAGGCAGCGGCTGCGGTTTTCTTCCGTTTGGGGTTCGTAAAGGGAGGAAAGCAGCATCGCCAGAAAGACGGTATCGTAGGTAAGGGTCAGCCTTGAAGCCTCGCCGAAACGGCGGCGCAGGGCATGACAAACGCCGCAGTAGTACGCACGGTAGCGTGCAAGCTGCGGCTCGTCGAGGGTCTCTTTATTTGCAATGACATAACCGAACATGAAGAAAGATCAGCTTTTGCGAATGAACTGGTTGCCGCACTTGGGGCAGGTGATCTTGATCTTTCCCTTGCCCTTGGGGATACGGGTGGTGATACCGCACTGGGGGCAGGGATAGAAGCGGTGGGTCTTCATCTGCTTCACCCGGTCTTTCTTGCGGCTGAACCAGTTTGTGACCTTGTATTTGAGGGTAAGGAACTTGGCGTTTTCCGCATAGCGCTTGGCGGTGTTTTTGGAAAACATGCGGAAATAGCTGTAGATGAGAAGGGCAAAGGCGATCGCCCAAAGGGCGGTGCCGATGCCGCTGCGGATGAACATGGAAACAAGCAGCAGCACGCAGGAAACGATGGAAACAAAACGGGCCAGCTGGTCCGCACCGTTGCGGCCGGCCATAAAGCGGATCAGGCGATCTCGCATACGCATAAAGGAAACCTCACTTTTTGAGAGTATGCCAAAATTGTAATACACGGAAAAGATGATTGCAATGGATAAGATGTGAAGCATGGGGGAGAAAATGTGAACAGAGGGGAAACATAAAAAACAGAGGAAAAAGGACGACGTGGTACTTGACGAAATCTGCCGGATGTGCTAACATGTCAAAGGTTAAGCACCGATATAAAAAAGGAGGAAAGATGCATGCAGCGCAAGATCGAGACTTTGGCACCGGCGTCCGCTTGTCCCGTTTGCATCCGTCATTTCCATTCCTTTCATTTTGTTTTTTGATCTTCCCATTTTTCGGGAAGATTTTTTTTAGCCAAATTTTGTTCCGATATAAGAAAGGAGTCACACATGCTGAAAGGGAAAAGCATCCTCGAACCCATGGACATGACCGTTGCCGAACTCGAAGAGATCTTCGATCTCGCCGATGAGATCATCGCTGACCCGCCGCGCTTTGCGCATGCCTGCGACGGCAAGCTCCTCGCCACCCTTTTCTATGAGCCCAGCACCCGTACCCGCTTCAGCTTCGAAGCTGCCATGCTGCGCCTCGGCGGCCAGGTCATCGGCTTCTCCGAGCCCAACTCCAGCTCCGTTGCCAAGGGCGAAAGCATCGCCGATACCATCCGCACCATCGCCTGCTATGCGGACATCGCCGTTATGCGTCACCCCAAGGAAGGCGCCCCCCGCATCGCTGCCAACAACACCGACATGCCTGTGATCAACGCCGGCGACGGCGGCCACCAGCATCCCACCCAGACCCTGACCGACCTTCTCACCATCCGCCGCCGCAAGGGCGGTTTCGAGAACCTGACCGTGGGTCTTTGCGGCGACCTGAAGTTCGGCCGTACCGTGCACTCCCTCATCAAGGCGCTTTCCCGCTATGCCGGCATCAAGTTCATCCTCATTTCCCCCGAAGAGCTCCGCATTCCGGATTACGTCCGCCGCGGCGTCATCGAGGCCAACAACATCCCCTATCAGGAAGTGCGCAAGATGCAGGATGTGCTCGGCGAGCTCGACGTGCTCTACATGACCCGTGTGCAGCGTGAGCGCTTCTTCAACGAAGAGGATTACATCCGCCTGAAGGACTTCTACATCCTCGACAAGGAAAAGATGCAGCTTGCCAACGAAAACATGATGGTGCTCCATCCCCTGCCCCGTGTGAACGAGATCGCCGTGGAAGTGGATGACGACCCCCGTGCCCTGTACTTCGAGCAGGCCAGGAACGGCATGTTCGTGCGCATGGCGCTCATCATGAAACTGCTCGGCATTGAACTTCAGTAAGAAAGGGAGGAAATCACCATGATCGTCAACAGCATCGAACGGGGCATCGTTATCGACCACATCACCGCCGGCACCGGCCACAAGATCCTTGATTACCTCAAGATCGATACCAAGAAGAACACCGTTGCCTTCATCATGAACGCCACCAGCGAAAAGCATGGCCGCAAGGACATCATCAAGATCGAAAACGTGACCGATGTAGACCTCACCGTGCTCGGCCTCCTTGATCCCAACGCCACCGTGAACATCATTGAAAACGGCGAGATCGTGAAGAAGATCAACCTCACCCTCCCGGAGAAGGTGGTCAACGTCATCAAGTGCAAGAACCCCCGCTGCGTCACCAGCGTGGAGCGCAACGCCAACCACATCTTCCACCTGATGAATGCGGAGACCCGTGAGTACCGCTGCGAATACTGCGACGATATCGTCAGCATGAAGGCGGAATAAGCCCGTTATACAACCGAACAAAAACCACATACTTCCGCCGCAGTTTGCGGCGGAAGTATTCACATAACAAGCATTTTGACCGAAAGGAAAGGTGAACGGAATGAATCTTTGCATTGCGAACGGCCGCATCGTGGATCCCACACAGAACCTTGACGTAAAGGGTGACCTTTATTTTGCAGAAGGCTGCGTGGCAGCCATCCGGGCGGAAAACGTCTCCCTCGGCGAGATCCCTGCAGGCGAATGGGAGCGCATCGATGTCAAGGGCGCCCTTGTGACGCCGGGTCTTATCGACCTGCATGTGCATTTCCGCGATCCCGGCTTTACCTATAAAGAAGACATGAAGACCGGCAGCGCCGCAGCGGCGGCAGGCGGCTTTACCACCGTCTGCATGATGCCGAACCTTAAGCCCGTTACCGATACCCCTGCGGCGGTGAAGGAGCTTCTTTCCCGTCAGGAAGGCATCAACGCCCTTGCGGTGGGCGCCATCACTTTGGGGCAGAAGGGTACGGAGCTTGCGGACATTAAGGGCATGAAGGACGCCGGCGCATGCGCCATCAGCGAGGATGGGCGCTCCGTGGCGGATGCCGGCATGATGCTCCGGGCGTTCCGTGCGGCGGCAGAGGCGGATATCCCCGTCTTTGACCACACGGAGGATGACGCCCTTCTCGGCACGGAGGCGGGCGAAGCCTGCCTTGCGGCAAGGGATCTGATCCTTGCAAGGGATGCGGGGGCAAAGCTGCACCTTTGCCACATCAGCGCAAAGCTCTCCCTCGATTTCATCCGTGCCGCCAAGGCTGCAGGGTATGATGTTACCGCCGAAACGGCGCCACACTATTTCGTGTTCGACAAAAGCCGTGCCACCCACGGCCACTTCAAAATGAATCCGCCCCTTCGCACGGCGGCGGATGTGCAGACGGTCATCGAAGCCGTCAAGGACGGCACGGTGGATGTGATCGCCACGGACCATGCACCCCACAGCCGGGAGGAAAAGGAACAGGGCTATGAAAAGGCCATGAACGGCGTCATCGGGCTTGAAACCTCTTTCCCCGTAAGCTATACTGCTCTTGTAAGGGCAGGCCACATCAGCCTTTTCCGCCTTGTGGAACTGATGAGCAGCAACGGCGCAAAGATCCTTCGGGATGAAAGCCGGGGCACGTTCAAGGTAGGCGCAGCGGCGGATGCTGCCGTGTTCGATGTGGAAACGCCCTTTACCGTTGACCCTGCCGCTTTCCGTTCCAAGGGGCGCAACACCCCCTTTGAAGGGATGACGGTATACGGCAAAACCCTTTTGACCGTATGCGGCGGCAATATCGTATTCAATGACATGCAATAAAAGGAAGGAGCCAACGTATTATGATCGACGCACTGATCAGGCGCATCGATGCGCTCAAAAACCCCACCGTTGTGGGTCTTGACCCCACCCTTGAAATGATCCCCGGCTATCTGAAGGAAGAGATGTTCGCCAGGTACGGCAAGACCCCCGAAGCCGTGGCGGAAATGTTCCTTGCCTTCAACACCGCCATCATGGATGCGGTGAAGGATATCGTTCCTGCCGTGAAGCCCCAGATCGCCTTCTATGAGCGCTTCGGTATCGCCGGCCTTGCCGCCTATGAAAAGACCGCTGCCCTTGCCAGGGAAAAGGGCTTCATCGTCATCGGCGACATCAAGCGCGGCGACATCGGCTCCACCGCAGCGGCCTATGCTGCCCATATCGGCGGCACGGAGATCGAAGGCGAAAAGTTCGACCTTTGGCATGAGGATTTCATCACCGTCAACCCCTATCTCGGCGTTGACGGCATCAAGCCCTTTGTGGATGCCTGCAATGCGGCGGACAAGGGCATTTTCGTGCTGGTGAAGACCAGCAACCCCTCCTCCGGCGAGCTGCAGGACAAGCTCGTGGACGGCAGGCCCGTTTACCTGCGTGTGGCGGACCTTGTCAGCGAATGGGGCAAGGATTCCATGGGCGAGCTCGGCTACAGCCGTGTCTGTGCCGTTGTGGGCGCCACCCATCCCGAAGAGGGCGAGCGTGCCCGTGAGGCGCTGCCCCACACCTTCTTCCTCGTGCCCGGCTACGGCGCACAGGGCGGCAAGGCAGAGGATATTCGCCGCTTCTTCGACAAGGACGGCAGGGGCTGCATCGTGAACTCCTCAAGGGGCATCATCGCCGCCTACAGGAAGAGCGAAAAATACGGCGAAAAGAACTTTGCGGACGCTGCCCGTGATGCTGCCATCGCCATGCAGAAGGATCTTCTCGGATGAAGCAGGTGGTCACGGCGCACATTGCGCACAACAGGGAACTGATCCCCGGCATCCATCAAATGGAGCTTACCCTGCCCGACGGTTTTGAACAGGGACATGCAGGGCAGTTTGTGAACGTATACCTCAACGACGGCGTGCACCTTTTGCCCCGCCCCATCAGCATCTGCCGGTGGGAAGGCAGCAGGCTCACCCTCGTTTACCGTGCGGGCGGCGCCGGCACGAAGCTCATGGCAGCCATGAAGGAGGGGGAGACCCTCGGCGTATCAAGCCCCCTCGGCAACGGCTACACCCTGCCCGAAAGCGGCCATGTGCTGCTTGTGGGCGGCGGCGTGGGCGTACCGCCGCTGTTTGAGACCGCCGTGGAGGCAAAGGCAAAGGGTCTGAAGGTCACGGTGGCGGTTGGCTACCGGGATGCCCTCTTCCTGAAAGAGGAATTCGATTCCGCAGCGGATGAGGTGCTTATCGCCACGGAGGATGGCAGCTTCGGCTTCAAGGGCAACATCGTGCAGCTGCTTGAAACGAAACAGCTTCCCGAAGATACCGTCATCCTTTCCTGCGGTCCGAAGCCCATGCTCCGTGCCCTCAGGGATTTTGCGGCAAAGCGCAATATGAAGCTTTTCGTTTCCCTTGAAGAGCGGATGGGCTGCGGCTTCGGCGCCTGCGTGGGCTGCATCGCAAAGCTCAACATCGGCGGCGAAGTGGTGCAGAAGCGTGTCTGCAAGGACGGCCCTGTATTCGATGGGAGCGAGGTGATCTTCGAATGAGCGCAAAGGTGGATCTTTCCGTGAACTTCGCGGGTCTTTCGCTGAAAAACCCCGTCATGACCGCCAGCGGCACCTTCTCTGCCAAGGCGTCCGGCGAATATTATGATATTTCCCGTCTCGGTGCGGTGATCACCAAGGGCGTGGCGGCGGAGCCCTGGATGGGCAACCCCACCCCCCGTATCGCCGAGACCTATGGCGGCATGCTCAATGCGGTGGGTCTGCAGAACCCCGGCGCAAAGGCTTATATTGAAGAGGAACTGCCCTTCCTCGCCAAGTACGATGTGCCCGTTATCGCCAATCTTGCAGGCCACAGCGTGGAAGAATACTGCGCCGTAACGGAGCTTCTCAACGAGACCGATGTGAAGATGTTTGAACTCAACATCTCCTGCCCCAACGTGAAGGAGGGCGGCATCGGCTTCGGTACCGATCCCCGTATGGCGGCGGCTGTGACGGAAGCGGTGAAGAAGGTCGCCAAAAAACCGCTGATGGTGAAGCTGACCCCCAACGTAACGGACATCACCGCCATCGCAAGGGCGGTGGAAGATGCAGGTGCGGATGCTGTTTCCCTTATCAATACGCTCCTTGGCATGCGCATCGATCTTCGTACCAAAAAGCCCCTTCTTGCCAACGGGACCGGCGGCTTTTCCGGCCCTGCGGTGAAGCCCGTTGCCATCCGCATGGTGTATCAGGTACGCCGTGCGGTAAAGGTGCCCATCCTTGGTCTTGGCGGCATCATGACCGGCGAGGATGCGGCGGAATTCCTGATGGCAGGTGCGGATGCCGTTGCCGTGGGCACGGCAGCCCTTGTGAACCCCACCGCCCCCGTGGATGTGGTGGAAGGGCTCAGAGCCTTCATGGAACAGAACGGCTATGAGAACATTGCGGCTTTGAAAGCCTGATAGACGGGAGGAATACAATGAGCTACAAATCCGAATTTATCGCCTTCATGGCGAAAGCAGGCGTGCTGACCTTTGGCGATTTCACCACCAAGAGCGGCCGCAAGACCCCTTACTTCATCAATACCGGCAACTATAAGACCGGCGCACAGATCGCCCGCCTCGGCGAGTTCTATGCTGCCTGCATTGAAGAGCACATCGCTTCCGGCGATATCCCGGCGGATATTACCGCCCTCTTCGGCCCTGCCTACAAGGGCATTCCCCTTGCGGTGAGCGCAGCCTCCGCCCTTTACCGCACCGGCGGCAAGGATCTTTTCTACTGCTTCAACCGCAAAGAGGTGAAGGATCACGGCGAGGGCGGCTCCATGGTGGGCTACAAGCCCCAGGACGGTGACAAGATCCTCATCATCGAGGATGTGATCACCGCCGGCACCGCCGTTCGTGAGACCCTGCCCGTGCTGCTTTCCGCCGCCAAGGTGGAAGTGCCCGGCCTTGTTATCTCTGTGGACCGCATGGAAAAGGGTCAGGGCGAGCTGACCGCCATTGAGGAGATCGAGCGTGATTTCGGCATCCGCACCTTCCCCATCGTCACCGTAAAGGACATCCTTGAAAGCCTTTACAACAAGGAAGTGGACGGCCGTGTGTACATCGACGATGCAATGCGTGAGCGCATGGAAGCCTACATGGCAACTTACTGCGTAAAGCGGTAAAAAGCATAAAAAAGGGGCGGGGATATCCCGCCCTTTACTTTTGCCATAAACATTGATAAAATCTATCATAAATGCGAAAATCGCCGGAAAACCTCATGCTCGTTACCGTTGCAAAGCCGAAACAAATCTGTAAGAATATACTTGCGGAATATCGGTTTTTATCCTTGAAACTCAAAATACGGGAGAAGGAGAAATATATGAAACCGGAAGAAGTCAAGCTGACACAGCTTGCAAACTGCGCCGGGTGAGGCGCAAAAGTGGGAGCAGGTGTGCTCTCTGAGCTTTTGGAAGGCATCCGTACGCACAGCGATCCAAACCTTCTTGTTGGATTCGACAAAAGCGATGACGCCTCCGTATATAAACTGAACGATGAACTGGCCCTTGTACAGACGGTGGATTTCTTTCCGCCCATTGCGGATGATCCCTATCTTTTCGGTCAGATCGCTGCGGTAAACGCCCTTTCGGATGTGTATGCCATGGGCGGCGAACCGAAGCTTTGTTTGAATGTGATGGCATTTCCGGAGTTTCTGCCCCTTGAATCGGTCAGGGAGATCCTCCGGGGCGGCTACGAAAAGGTATACGAAGCCGGCGCCCTCATTACCGGTGGGCACAGCATCCACGATGATGAGCCGAAATACGGCCTGTGCGTCACCGGCTTTGTTCACCCCGATAAAATGCTCACCAACTCCGGTGCAAAGCCCGGGGATGTGCTGCTTCTTACAAAGCCCATCGGCATCGGCGTGCTGACCACAGCCGCCAAGGTGGATCTGCTTTCGGAGGAAGGGCTTGAACTTGCCAACCGCCTGATGACCACCCTTAACAAATCCGCCAGGGATGCCATGGTGAAATACGAAGTCCACGCCTGTACGGATGTAACGGGCTTTGGCCTTGCGGGTCACGCCTTTGAAATGGCGGAGGGCAGCAATGTGACCGTCAACCTTGATGTGGATAACATTGATCTCATCCCCGAAGCCCTCGAGCATGCACGCATGGGGCTTCTGCCGGCAGGCATGTACCGCAACCGCAATTATGCGGAGGCGGCTGTGGACGGCGGCGATGTGGAAGAAGCCAAGCAGGATCTTCTTTACGATCCGCAGACTGCAGGCGGCCTTTTGATCAGTGTTGATGCAAAGGATGCGGATGCGCTGTTTGAAGAACTGAAAAAAACCGTTCCGAGCGCACAGCGCATCGGAACGGTGGAAGCATACACGGGCGGAAAGCGCATCAGGCTTCGCTGATGCTGCGGATGGCGGTAAGGGCTGCATCCACATCCTCCACGGTGTTTTTGAAGCCGAGGGAAAAGCGTACCGTTCCCCGGGGGAAGGTATCAAGGCTTTTGTGGGCGCTGGGGGCGCAGTGAAGCCCGCAGCGGGTCAGAATACCGAATTCGCTTTCAAGGCGGAAGGCAGCTTCCGCATTGTCCTGATGGAGAAAATCAACGGAGATCACGCCTACCCGGGCGTCAAGGTCCCTTGTGCCGCAAAGGCGCACGCCGGGGATCTCCTTAAGCCCTGTAAGGAACCTTTCGCAAAGTGCCGTTTCGTGGGCACGAAGAGCATCGATGCCGGTCTCCTCCACAAAGCGCACCGCCGCCTCAAGGCCGTAAATGCCGGGCATGTTCGGCGTGCCGGATTCAAAACGGTCGGGCAGATAATCCGGCAGGTATTCGCTGTCGGAAGCGCTGCCGGTGCCGCCGGCAAGAACGGGCGTCAGGGTTTTTGCAAAGCTGTCGCTTAAAAGCAGTATACCGATGCCGGAAGGGCCGAGAAGCCCTTTATGACCCGGCGCTGCCAAAGCGCTCAGGTGAAGCGCTTCAAAATCAATGGGATAATGCCCTGCGGTCTGCGCCGCATCAAGGGCAAAGGGGATGCCGTGGTCCCGGCAGACTTTGCCGATAAAAGCCGCATCCTGCACGGTGCCGGAAACGTTGGAACCGTGCCCCACGACCACAAGCTTCGTGCTGCTTCGAATGAGCCCCGGCAGGGCGGAAACATCAAGCCTTCCTTCCCGGTCGGCAGGGATGCGGTCAAAGGTCACATTCTCAAGCTGCAGCAGCGGCCGCATTACGGCGTTGTGCTCCATACTGCCCACGATGCAGTGGTCGCCGCTTTTGAGCGCACCCTTGATGATCATGTTCAGGGAAGCCGTGGCGCCGGGGGTCAGGATCACATGGGTGGCCTTTTCGGGAAAGGAGAAAAGCCGCTTCAGGCGCTCCCGGAGCAGAAGGGTAACAAGCCCCGCATCCTGTGCGCTGCCGTAAACGGAGCGGTTGATGGTGGCACCCACGGAATCCATGTATTCCTTCATCCTGTCGCTGACGCCGTCGGGCTTGGGGAAGGATGTGGCCGCATTGTCGAGATAGACGGTTTTTTGCATTGATATCATGCTCCTTTCGATGAATTGAGCATAGCATAAGGAAAAATAAATGTCACATTGTTTTTTGCGATCGTGACGCAAGAAAGGGTTAACGATATGTTGGAGATCAGCCTGAGGCAGCTTGAAACTTTTGTCGTGACCGTGGAGCAGGCCAGCTTTACCCGTGCTGCGGACAAGCTGCACCTGACGCAATCCACCGTAAGCACGCACATTCAGGCGCTGGAGGAAGAACTTGGTGCACAGCTTATTTTAAGGGGCGCACGCCGCCGCTTTGCGCTGACGGAGGACGGCAAGCGTGTTTACAACGCTGCGAAGGATATCCTCAAACGCTGTGAGGCGCTGCAGGAAATGAAGAAAGCCACGGAGCATGAAATGCTGCATATCGCCACATCCACCGTGCCGGCACAGTGTCTGCTTCCGAAGCTGATGGCAGGTTTTCTCAAGCGCAACGGCAGCACCCGTTACACCCTGCGCAGGGATGACAGCGACGGCGTCAGGAACATGCTGGAAAAAGGCGAAGTCAGGATCGGTTTCCTTGGCGCATTGCCGGATGAAAGACGCTTTGCCACCCACCCCATCGCAAAGGACAGGCTGGTGCTGATCACGGAAAACAGCGAGCGCTTCCGCAAGCTGCGTGAAGAGGGCGTCAACGGCATTTCCCTTCTCGGCGAGCCCATGATCGCCAGGGAAGAAAGCTCCGGCACACAGCAATCCGTTGAGAATTATCTTGCCGCAAAGGGCATTAAAACGGAGGATCTCAGGATCGTTGCCCGTATGGACAACCCGGAAACCGTGAAAACCGGCGTATCGCAGGGGCTTGGCATCGCCATCATTTCCTCCCTTGCCGTGCAGGAGGAGATCGCTCTTGGCAGGCTCATTGCCTTCGATCTTGACAACGAAGGCGTTTACCGCACCATTTATCTTGCCTGGCGCAGGGATCTGGCGCTGACGGCCTTCGAGCAGCGCTTCGTAAACTATGTGCGCAGCGAAGCGCAGAAAATGTTATGATTGAATTAATAAATGATAAGCGCAAAGAATAGAAAACTGAAATTTCTTTTTTTGATATGGTTTTTTTATAATGAGTATGAGCATGTCCGCTCGTACTCATTATTTTTTAAAAATCAAAATGGGGGAAACAAAACAATGAAAAAGATCAATTGGCTTGTTGTGATCGCCGGCGCAGTGGTCGGCATCGCAGCTGTGGTGCTGACGCTTCTTGGCAACCCTGCGAACATGGGTTTCTGCATCGCCTGCTTCCTGCGTGATATCGCCGGCGGCGTGGGCCTGCACAGCGCTGCAAAGGTGCAGTACATCCGTCCCGAGATCATCGGTCTTGTGCTCGGTGCTTTCGTGATGGCGCTTGTAAAGGGTGAATTCCGTGCAAAGGGCGGATCC
The DNA here is from genome assembly GCA_017435905.1 of Clostridia bacterium. Classification (GTDB taxonomy): domain Bacteria; phylum Bacillota; class Clostridia; order Christensenellales; family CAG-138; genus UBA1685. Next base: position 19,189 of record JAFSEB010000056.1, read on the forward strand.
TCTCCTGCGACCCGCTTTGTGCTCGGCATGGTCGTCATGATCGGTGCTCTCGTATTCCTCGGCTGCCCGCTGCGCATGGTCATCCGTCTTGGCGGCGGCGACCTCAATGCCCTCGTGGGCATGGTGGGCTTTGCCCTCGGTATCCTTGTGGGCATCTTCTTCCTCAAGAAGGGCTTCTCCCTCAAGCGCAGCTATACCCTCGGCAATGCGGAAGGCGGCATTCTGCCTGCTGTTCTCACCGGCCTTTTCATTCTTGCTATCGCCGTGCCTACCCTCTTTAAGGCCAGCGAAGCCGGCCCCGGTTCCATGCATGCGCCCATTATCGCTGCTTTCGCCATCGCTCTTGTGGTCGGTGCCCTTGCACAGCGTTCCCGTCTCTGCATGGTAGGCGGTCTGCGTGACACCTTCATGTTCCAGGATCTCAAGCTCCTCTACGGTTTTGTTGCCATTTTCGTGCTGGTCCTCATCGGCAACCTCGTTCAGGGCAAGTTCAAGCTCGGCTTTGAAAGCCAGCCCATCGCTCATAGCGCTCACCTTTGGAACATCCTCGGCATGTTCCTCGTCGGCTGGGGCAGCGTGCTCCTCGGCGGCTGCCCGCTCCGTCAGCTCATCCTTGCGGGCGAGGGCAACGGCGACAGCGCAGTTTCCGTGTTCGGCATGATCGCCGGCGCTGCCATCTCCCACAACTTCGGCCTTGCGGGCGCTGCGGATGCGGTGAACGAAGCCGGTGAATACGTGGTGGGCGGCATTGGCACCGCAGGCAAGGTCGCAGTTGTGATCTGCATCCTCGTTCTGCTTGCCATCAGCCTTCTCAACGTACAGAAGAAAGAAAAGAACGCCTAAAACAGAATTGCTGCGTGCAAAGAAAGGAAACAACAATGATCGATGCAAGAGGTTTTTCCTGCCCGATGCCCATGGCTATGGTGCAGAAAGAAGTGAAAAAGAACGCCCCTGCGGAGCTTGTGGTGCTTGTGGATGATAAGTGCGCTGTGGAAAACGTATCCCGTTTCGGCAAAAACAGCGGTTACGAAGTGACCGTTGCGCAGGAAGGGGAAGAGTACCGCCTGACCCTGAAGAAATGAGCGGTTATATCGCCACGTTCCATACCCATCTTGCGGCACTGCTGACAAGCCGCAGCCTTTCGGAACGGGGGGTAAAGGCACAGATGATGCCTGTGCCCCGGGCGCTGAGTTCTTCCTGCGGCACCTGTGTGCGCTATGAGGCGGAGGAGCCCTGCTTTGACGCCATGGATGAGGATGTGGAATGCGTTTACGCCATCGGCGGAACGGATACTTACACGCTGCTGCTCGAAAAAGAGTAACGGCAGGGAAAAGTGTGAAGGGATTCCTTCCACAAACGCTCCAAAGCTGTTATAATGATTGCAGAAATCAATGCAACGGAGCGTAAAATAGATGAACCATCAGCTTTTAAGAGAGATCCCCAAGGTGGACGAGCTTTTGCGCTCATCCACCTTGGGGCGTTTTTGCGGTGAAATGCCCCGTGTCCTGCTGGCGGAAGCCGTCCGTGGGGAGCTCGATGCCCTTCGCCGGGATATCCTTGCCGGTGCGGCGGATGCGCTGCCCGGGGAGGAAGCGCTTTGCCGCAGCATTGCCCGGCGTGCGAAGCGGCTCATGCAGCCCTCCCTTCGTCCGGTGATCAACGCCACCGGCGTGGTGCTGCACACGAACCTTGGCAGGGCGCTGATGAGCGAACGCTCTGCCAAAGCGGTGCAGCAGGTGGCAATGGGCTATTCTACGCTGGAATACGATATTGAAAAGGGGCAGCGGGGCGAGCGCTACAGCCATGTGGAAGGGCTTCTGACACGCCTGACCGGTGCGGAAAGCGCCTTTGTGGTCAACAACAATGCGGCGGCGGTGCTCATCATCCTTTCTGCGCTGACAGCGGGCGGCGAGGTCATCACCTCCCGAGGTGAGCTGGTGGAGATCGGCGGCTCTTTCCGGGTGCCGGACATCATGGAAAGCTGCGGCGCAAAGCTTCGTGAGGTGGGCACCACCAACAAGACCCATCTTTCCGACTATGCCGGTGCCATCTGTGCGGATACGAAGGCACTCATGAAGGTGCACACCAGCAATTTCCGCATCGTGGGCTTTACGGAAAGCGTTGCAAGGGAAGAAATGGTCGCCCTTGCCCATGCGCACGGTCTTATCGCCATTGAAGACCTTGGCAGCGGCAGCCTTTACGATCTGAACCGCTTTGGCCTTCGGGATGAGCCCACCGTGCAGGACAGCGTCAGGAGCGGAATGGATGTGATCTCCTTCTCCGGCGATAAGCTGCTTGGCGGTCCGCAGGCAGGCATCATCATCGGCAAAAAGGAATATATCGATATCCTCAAGCATCATCCGCTGACCCGTGCCATGCGTGTGGATAAGATGACTCTTGCAGCCCTTGAAGCCACGCTGATGAGCTATGCGGAAGGGGGCGCTGCGGAGGATATCCCCACCCTGCGCATGCTGGGTACGCCGGAAGAAACGCTGCGTGCCCGTGCGGAAAGGCTCGTTTCTCTCCTTGCGGAAAAGGGCGTGCAGGCGGAAACGGTCCCTGTGGAGGATCAGGTGGGCGGCGGCAGCGTGCCCATGCAGCTGCTTCCTTCCTATGCGGCGGCGGTCTGCCCCGAAAGCTGCAGCGCAGACGCCCTTGAAACGGCGCTCCGCCTTGGTGATACGGCAGTCATCGGCCGCATCGATCACGGCAGGTATCTGCTGCATGTGCGCACCATTCTTGATGCGGATCTGCCCCTTGTGGCGGCGGCGGTAAAGGAGGCGCTCCGATGAAGCATGTGATCATCGGCACGGCAGGCCACGTGGACCACGGCAAGACCCTTCTCATCAAAGCGCTGACGGGCATTGAGACCGACAGGCTCATCGAAGAAAAAAAGCGTGGCATCACCATCGAACTGGGCTTTGCCCACCTTGATTGGCCCGACGGCACACAGGCCGGCATCGTGGATGTGCCGGGTCATGAGCGCTTTATCAAAAACATGCTTTCCGGCGCCGGCGGCATCGATCTTGCCATGCTGGTGGTGGCGGCGGATGAGGGCTTTATGCCCCAGACCGTGGAGCATCTTAATATCCTCACCCTGCTTGGCATCAGGGACGGCCTTGTGGTCATCACCAAAAAGGATATGGTGGATGAAGAATGGCTGGAGATGATGCAGGAGGAGATCCATGAAAAGGTAAAGGGCTCCTTCCTTGAAGGGAAGCCCATCATGACCGTTTCCGCCTATACCGGCGAGGGCATTGCGGAGCTGAAGGAAGCCCTGCACGGCCTTGTGCATGCGGCGGCGGAAAAAAGCGTGCGTGTTGCCTTCCGCCTGCCCGTTGACAGGGTGTTTTCCGTGGATGGCTTCGGCACCGTGGTGACCGGCACCCTCATCGAAGGCTGCATGAACGAAGGCGATGCGGCGGAGCTTGTTCCCTCCGGGGCGGAGACACGCATCCGCAATCTGCAGGTGCATGGGCAGGATGTGAAGACGGCTTATGCAGGTCAGCGTGTGGCGGTGAACCTGGCGGGCCTGAAAAAAACGGATATCGCCAGGGGCGATGCGGTGGCAAAGCCCGGCAGCGTCCGCATTTCCATGATGCTGGATGTCAAGCTCCGGAACCTCAGGGACTCGGGGCGTGTCATCACAAACGGCATGCAGGTGCACCTGTACCACGGCGCAGCGGTGATGCTTGCCAAGGTGGTGCTGCTTGACCGTGAAGCCCTTGAACCCGGCGAGAGCGGCTATGCACAGCTTCGCCTCACGGAGCCCATCGCCGCAAAGAACGGCGACAGGTTCGTGGTGCGGTTCTATTCGCCCCTTGAGACCATCGGCGGCGGCGTGATCCTCGACGATGCGCCCCTTCGCCATAAGCGCAATGTGCCTGCGGTCATTGAGGCGCTGCGCATCAAGGAAAGCGGCTCGAGCAGCGACAAGGTCACACAGACCGTGGCGGAGTTTCAGCTGCAGCTGCCCACCGTGGAAAAGATCGCCGCCAAGCTCGGTGCGGACAGAGAAACGCTCCGTGCGGAGCTTTCGGAGCTTGCGGCGGCAGGAAGGCTCGTGGAGCCGCTGCCGGAACGCTACATTGCCGCAAATGTGCTCGATACGCTGGCGGATACCGCCCGTGGGCTTCTTGCAGTCTACCATAAGGCAAATCCGCTTCATGCAGGCATGAAGAGCGCCGAGTTCCGCCAGAAGCTTGTCAAAAACACGGATCAGACCACGGCGGATGCGCTCATTGCCTCTCTTGTGCGGGAAAACGTCATCAAGCGGGCAGGGGAGCGGTATGCGCTTGCCGATTTTGAGATACACTACACCAAGCGGCAGACCGCTATCCGCACCAAGCTGCTGCAGTACTATAACGGTGCAGGCATCGAACCTGCTTCGGTGGATGAGGTGAATGCCACCTTTGCGCAGAATGAGCGTGCCGATCTCAAGCAGGTAATGGACAGCGTGCTGACGGGCGGCGAGCTTGTGATGCTCTCTCCGCAGATCTGCTACAGCCGTGCCGCCTATGAATCGGTATGCGCTGCGGCAAAGGCGCACTTTGCGCAGCACGATACCATCACCCTTGCGGAGCTCAGGGATGCCCTTTCCACCTCACGCAAATATGCCCTTGCGGCGCTTGAATACTTCGACAAGGTCGGTATCACCAAAAAAGAAGGGGATTTCCGCAAACTGAACCGCGGATTCCCGGAGATATGATCGGGTATTGCCCTTCGGTCGGTTTTATGATAAGATAAGTCGATATTTGGGAGCAGATGGGTGCTGGTGTGTCCCGCGGTCTTCAAAACCGTTGCAGGCAGTGAAGAGCTGCCCAGGTGGGTTCGATTCCCACATGTTCCCGCCAAAAAACGCCGCTTTTGCGGCGTTTTTTATGCCGGAAAACCGGATTTTTCATGGTTTTCATCACGGGTGGAAATACATGAAATTTTGATAGAAATATCCGATAATAAAATGCTTTTTGATTGACAATCTATTGAAGGACAGATTATGATAATATTGTAAAAAGGGGGAGGAACGGACCCTTAAAAACTGAATCGCATTTGGATGAAGATAACAGGAGATCCGCCATTACGGAGCCGAAGGAATAAGCGTTTTCGCTTGCCGGCGAAATGCGAATATCTCAGGCAAAAGGACTGTTATCCGACAAAACTCTGGAAAGCGAAAGCACCGAAGGCGCAACCTGCCCGAAACGGCGGGGAATCTCTCAGGTCATGGTACAGAGCAGGCAGGCAGCTTATTTTATTGTTGCCTATTGCCGACTCTGTTTTTTATTTGCAAAAAAGGCCGCCACTTGGCGGCAAGGAGCGTTACCATTGAAAAACGGGCATGATTTTCTGATCATTACCAACAACCCGCTTGTGGAGCGCTGCCTCGGGGAATACTACAGTGTGGAGATGTTTGAAGAGGCCTCCTACCGGGATATCCTCGTCAAGGTGCGTGATCTTGTTTACGCTTCCCATACGCTGTATACCCACCCGCTTTCCGGCAGCGTCAAACCCAACGAAACGCCGTATAAATCCGTTGTGGTTTCAAAGGTGCCCCACACCTTTGATCCGGGAGAAGCGGAGATCATCGCTTACTGCATCGAGGCTTTCGATAAATTCAAGCCCCGGGGCATCACCCTCACGGATCCCGTGAAACGGGATTTTCAGCTCATCGACTATACCTTGATCTGCGGCGCCGTTGATTTCGATGCCGCAGCGGGTCTTAGCAAAATAAAATAAAACGAAAATATACAAAAGGAGGAGGTGTTCGCTTTGAAATTGGAATTGGGATTTATTGAGATCAAGGATATTCAATTTTCGAACGAATGCAAGGTTGAAAACGGAACGCTTTTCGTCGACGCCGAAGCGGTGAAAGCCTTCGTTTATGAGGATGATGATGTGAAGGCTTACGTGAAGTCCGCCTGCTTTGACATCGCAAAACCCGGCGAGAGCGTGCGCATCACCCCCGTTAAGGACGTGATCGAACCCCGTGTAAAGGTCGAGGGCCCCGGCGGCCAGTTCCCCGGCGTCATCGCCAAGGTCGATACCGTCGGCTCCGGCAGGACCCATGTGCTTCGCGGCATGGCCATCGTCACCGCCGGCAAGATCGTCGGTTTCCAGGAAGGCATCATCGATATGTCCGGCCCCGGCGCCGAATATACGCCTTTCTCCAAGCTCAACAACCTCGTGATGGTATGCGAACCCGTTGAGGGCGTACACCAGCATGACTATGAGCGTGCTGTGCGCATTGCCGGCCTTCGTGCCGCCACCTTCGTGGGCGAGCTTGGCCGCAATGTGACCCCCGATGAAGTGCAGTCCTTTGAGACCTACGGCATCAAGGAAGGCATCGAGAAGTTCCCCACGCTCCCCCGTGTTGCCTATGTGCACATGCTTCAGAGCCAGGGCCTTCTGCATGACACCTATGTTTACGGCGTAGACGCCAAGCGTACCCTGACCACCATTCTCTACCCCACCGAGACCATGGACGGTGCCATCATCAGCGGTAACTGCGTATCTGCCTGCGACAAGAACACCACCTACCATCACCAGAACAACCCCGTGGTGGCAGACCTCTTTGAGCAGCACGGCAAGACCCTCAACTACGTCTGCAACATCATCACCAACGAGAATGTTTACCTTGCGGACAAGCAGCGTTCCTCCGACTGGAGCGCCAAGCTCTGCCGCCTGCTTGACCTTGACGGCGTCATCGTATCCCAGGAAGGCTTCGGCAACCCCGATACCGACCTGATCATGAACACCAAGAAGATCGAGCAGATGGGCGTTAAGACCACCATCATCACCGATGAATATGCCGGTCAGGACGGTAAGTCCCAGTCCCTTGCGGATGCGGACCCCCTTGCTGATGCGGTGGTCACCGGCGGCAATGCCAACGAAGTCATCGTGCTGCCCCCGATGGAGAAGGTCATCGGCACCCTCAACTATGTGGACGTCATCGCCGGCGGTCATGCCGGTTCTCTGCGTGAAGACGGTTCCATCGAAGCGGAGCTGCAGGTCATCACCGGCGCTACCAATGAGATGGGCTTCAACCGCCTCAGCGCAAGATAACGAAAGGAGAGAAAAAGAAACCCATGAGTTATCGTGTTGTACACTACATCAACCAGTTCTTTGCCAACATCGGCGGCGAAGAAATGGCTCATGTTGCGCCCGAGCTGCGTGAAGGCTTCGTCGGCCCCGGCCTTGCCTTCAACCAGAGCTGGAAGGGCGAGGCGGAGATCGTCGCCACCGTTGTTTGCGGCGACTCTCATTTCGCCGAGCATGAGAAGGAAGCCCAGGAGCAGATCCTTGCCTGGGTCAAGGAACTCAATCCCGATCTCTTCATCGCAGGCCCTGCGTTCAACGCCGGCCGTTACGGCTATGCCTGCGCCACCATCGCCAACGCTGTGAAGGAACAGCTTGGCATCAAGGTGCTCACCGGTATGTATGAAGAGAACCCCGGTGCCGACCTGAAGGACAAGATCCTCATCGTCCCCACCGCCAACAGCGCCGCCGGCATGCGTAAGGCTGCCCCCGCCATGGCGAAGCTGGCCCTCAAGCTCATGAAGGGCGAAAAGCTGGGTGCCTCCTGTGAGGATAACTACATGCCCAACGGCATCCGTGTCAACTTCTTCGAGAAGGAACGCGGCTCCAAGCGTGCTGTGAAGATGCTTCTCAACAAGCTTGCCGACAAGCCCTTCGTGACCGAGTATCCCATGCCCTCCTTCGACCGTGTTGCTCCCAACCCGGCCGTGAAGGATCTTTCCAAGGCCACCATCGCCCTGTGCACCAGCGGCGGTATCGTGCCCAAGGGCAACCCCGATCACATTGAGTCTTCCTCCGCTTCCCATTATGGCGAATATTCCATCGCCGGCGTGGAAGCCCTGTGTGAAGCCACCCATGAGACCGCTCACGGCGGTTATGACCCCGTTTATGCCAATGCCGACGCCAACCGTGTTCTGCCCGTTGACGTAATGCGTGAATTTGAGCGCGAAGGCAAGATCGGCAAGCTTCATGATCTCTTCTACACGACCGTCGGTAACGGTACCGCCGTTGCCAGCGCCAAGAAGTTCGCTGCGGAATATGCGCAGAAGCTTCTGCAGGCCGGCGTGAATGCGGTGATCATGACCTCGACCTGAGGCACCTGCACGCGTTGCGGTGCAACGATGGTTAAAGAAATTGAAAGGGCCGGCATCCCGGTCGTGCATATGTGCACGGTAACCCCCATCTCCATGACGGTCGGTGCGAACCGTATCGTTCCCACGATCGCCATTCCGCATCCCCTTGGCAATCCCGCCCTCTCCAAGGAAGACGAGTACGCCCTTCGTAAGAAGCTGGTCACCCGTGCGCTTGAGGCGCTCTCCACCGAAGTGGAAGACCAGACCATCTTTGAAGTGTAATCATTGCCAAAAAGACGCGATTTTTGTCCGGGCTGCCTGCCGTTTTTCGGCGGGCAGCTTGTGCTGTCATTTTTGAGAATTCAACAGGAACGGAGTAAACAAGCATGAGCAAGATTTATGACGTAATCGTTCTGGGCGCAGGCCCTGCAGGCCTTACCGCCGGTCTTTACGCCGGCCGCTCCAGGCTCAGCACCCTTATCATCGAAAAGGGTCAGGATGGCGGCCAGATCGCCATCACCAATGAGATCGAAAACTACCCCGGCCAGATTCTTGAAGGCGAATCCGGTCCGAGCCTCATCGCCCGTATGACCGCCCAGGCAGAAAAATTCGGCGTGGAGCGTGCCCGTGATTCCATCAAGAGCGTAGAGCTTGAAGGCGAAGTGAAGAAGCTCACCGGCACCAAGGGCGAGTATCTTGCCAAGACCGTCATTCTTGCCACCGGCGCTTTCCCGCGCCCCATCGGCTGCAGGAACGAAGGCGAATATGTGGGCAAGGGCATCTCCTTCTGCGCTACCTGTGATGCGGCCTTCTTTGAAGAGCTGGAAGTGTACGTGGTCGGCGGCGGCGATGCTGCTGTGGAAGAAGCCATGTACCTCACCAAGTTCGCCCGCAAGGTCACCATCATCCATCGCCGTGATGAGCTTCGTGCTGCGAAGTCCATTCAGGAAAAGGCCTTCGCCAACCCGAAGATCGACTTCCTCTGGAACACCGTTGTGGAAGAAGTCGGCGGCGAGGAAGTGCTGTCCAAAATGGTGGTCAAGAACACCAAGACCGGCGAGCTCACCACCATCGAAGCGGATGAGGATGACGGTCTCTTCGGCCTCTTCGGCTTCATTGGCCTGCTTCCGAACACCAAGCTTTTCGAAGGCATGATCGACATGGAAAACGGCTATGTGAAGACCGATGACAACATGCACACCAACATCCCCGGCGTATATGCCGCCGGCGATCTTCGTGTGAAGAGCCTCAGGCAGGTCGTGACCGCCGCTGCGGATGGCGCCATTGCTGCCATGCAGGCCGAGCATTACATTGCGAACCTTAAGTAACACGAATCCCCGGCCGCAGTAAACCATGAAGCAAACTATGAAACAGGAGGAAAAACAATGCTGGAAGTAGATAAGACAACATTTGAAGCGGAAGTCCTTCAGGCCACCGGTAAGGTCGTCGTTGATTTTTACGGTGATGGCTGCGTTCCCTGCCAGGCGCTCATGCCCCACGTGCATGCCCTTGCTGAGCAGTACGGCGCTACCCTCAAGTTCTGCGCCCTCAACACCACCAAGGCCCGCCGCCTTGCCATCAGCCAGAAGATCCTTGGTCTCCCCGTGATCGCAGTTTACGAGAACGGCGTGATCATCGATTCCCGTGTGAAGGAAGAAGCCACCCCCGAGGCCGTTGAAGAAATGATCAAGGCCCACGCATAAGCGTTTGGGGAAAACCGTACAGGTAGCAGGCCGAAAGGCTTACTATATAAAATCTTTGGGAAAAGGAGGATGTGACATGGGCATTTTAGCTGGCAAGAAAGTCATCGTTATCGGTGACCGTGACGGCATTCCCGGACAGGCAATCGAGCTGTGTGCGCAGAGCGCAGGCGCAGAAGTTGTCTTCTCCTCGACGGAGTGCTTTGTCTGAACGTCCGCTGGTGCAATGGACCTGGAAAACCAGAAGCGAGTGAAGAATTTCACCGAGCAGTACGGTGCGGAGAACATCGTTGTTCTTCTCGGCGCTGCCGAAGGCGAAGCTTCCGGTCTCGCAGCTGAAACGGTCACCAACGGTGACCCCACTTACGCCGGTCCGTTGACAGGAGTCCAGTTGGGACTCAGGGTGTATCACGTGTGTGAGCCTGAAATGAAGGAAGAGTTCGATCCTGACATCTACAGCGAACAGGTTGAAATGATGGAAATGGTTCTCGATGTTGATGATATCATCAACGAGATGACCGCCATCCGTGAACAGTTCTGCAAATATTAAGGCTTAAAACGCGCAGGGGGCGGTGGCAGTTGCCGCCGCCCCTACCTGTTAAAATGCGAAGTGTTTTTACTCCCGTTTCCAAAACTGTGCGATGAATAACCGATCATAAACACTTTTATTGAAAGGAAACCGATCAATATGAAGAGCGTTATCAAGGGCGCAGGTTATATCCTCGTCCATACGCCGGATATGGTGATCCATAACGGCACCACCCAGACCACCGAGCGCATCGTCAATCCCGAAGGCGAATACCTCAAGGAGCTGCCCGGCCATCTTCGCAGCTTCGAGCAGACCCTTTCCTATTATCCCAACCAGGTCTACATCGGCAACATGACTCCCGATGCGCTTGCCGCCGTTCCCCAGCCCTGGTATGACAAGGAATGCCCCAAGTGCGACCGTTACGGCCAGTTCGGTCAGATCATGCCGCAGGAAGAGTTCATTCTTCTCATGCAGGCCTGCGACGTGTTCGACCTTGTGAAGATCGACCGTGAATTTGTGGCTGCCCACAAGGCTGCCCTTGCCGCCAACGAAGTGATCGATGAGAGCATCGTGAACCGTGTTGCGGAAGGTGTTGATGCCGCAGAGATCGCCCGTCTTGTCAGCGAAGAACATTCCGAAGGCCTCTACCACAACGGTCAGCTCGTGGGCTGCGTGAACCGTGCCCACGATATCGACGTGAACCTTTCTGCCCACGTGATGCATGAAAACCTTGTTTCCAAGGCTTCCAGCGTTCTTGCGCTCCTGAGCGCCATCCGCAATGCGGGCATCGCCAAGGAAGATGTCGAATATGTGATCGATTGCTCCGAAGAAGCATGCGGCGACATGAACCAGCGCGGCGGCGGCAACTTTGCCAAGGCTGCTGCGGAGATCGCCGGCCTCAGCGCCGCCACCGGTTCCGATACCCGCGGCTTCTGCGCAGGCCCTGCCCATGCCCTTGTGGAAGCGGCTGCCCTTGTTGCGGCAGGCGCCTATAAGACCGTTGTCGTTACCGCCGGCGGCTGCACCGCAAAGCTCGGCATGAACGGCAAGGACCATGTAAAGAAGGGTCTTCCCATCCTTGAGGATATGCTCGGTGGCTGCGCCATCGTGCTGACGCAGGATGACGGCGTAAACCCCGTTGTGAACCTCGGCATTCTCGGCCGCCACACCGTCGGCACCGGTTCCGCACCGCAGGCCGTTATCGGCAGCCTTGTGACCGATGCCCTTGACCGTGCAGGCCTGAAGGTCACCGATGTTGACAAATTCTCCCCCGAAATGCAGAACCCGGACATCACCAAGCCTGCCGGCGCCGGTGACGTTCCCCTTGCCAACTACAAGATGATCGCAGCCCTTGCGGTCAAGCGCGGCGACATTGAAAAGAAGGATCTTGCTTCCTTTGTTGCAGAGCGCGGTCTTACCGGCTATGCCCCCACCCAGGGCCATATCCCCTCCGGCGTGCCGTACATCGGCTTTGCCCGCAACGAGATCGCAGCCGGCAACATGAAGCGTGTGATGATCATCGGTAAAGGCTCCCTGTTCCTTGGCCGCATGACCAACCTCTTTGACGGCGTTTCCTTCGTCATCGAAGCCAATGAAGGCGAAAAGAAGGCTGAAGATAGCATCAGCGAAGAGGAAGTCAAGTCCATGATCGCCAAGGCCATGCGTGAATTTGCCGAATCCCTGATGGCGAAGGCCGAATAAGGCAGGTGCGCAATATGGCAAGCTTGGAAAAGATCATTGCGCAGTCCTTTTTGAAAATGGCAGACGGCCTTGAAAACGGCTCCTTTGCCGACAGGCCGAAGATCGCCCTGACGGGCATGGGCAGCGAGCACGGCGAAGAAAATGCCATGGCGGCTGCAAAGATGGCTGCAAAGCGGGGCGTGGATGTATACTACATCGGCACCCTGACCGCAGAAGGCGTGACCACCGTTCCCGTGGCTGACGAAGAGGAAGGCCACAGGAAGATGGAACAGATGATCGAAGCGAAGGAAGTGGACGGCGCTGTGACCATGCACTTCCCCTTCCCGATCGGCGTTTCCACCGTTGGCCGTGTTGTTACCCCTGCAAGGGGCAGGGAGATGTTCGTGGCGAATACCACCGGCACCTCCAGCGGCGACCGCATCGAGGGCATGATCCTCAATGCGGTGGACGGCATCATCACCGCCAAGGCCTGCGGCATTGAGAACCCCACCGTGGGTATCCTGAATGTGGATGGCGCAAGGCAGACCGAAATGGCGCTCAATCAGCTCAGGGAAGGCGGCTACGCCTTTGCGTGGGCCACCTCCGCCCGTGCGGACGGCGGTGCGATCCTCCGTGGCAACGATGTGCTGCAGGGCACTCCCGATGTGCTTGTGACCGATTCCCTGACCGGCAATGTGCTTATCAAGATGCTTTCCGCCTTCTCCACCGGCGGCAGCTTTGAAGCCACCGGCTACGGCTACGGCCCCGGCATCGGCAAGGGTTACGACAAGCTGATCCTCATCATCAGCCGTGCAAGCGGTGCACCCCTTATCGCCAATGCCCTTGTTTATGCGGCGGAGCTCGTCAGCGGCAAGGTGTTCGACAAGGCAAAAGCGGAGTTCGCAGCTGCCGAAAAGGCAGGCCTCAGCAAGATCCTTGCTGCCCGCAAGGCTGCCCAGAAGCCTGCACAGGAAGCGGAAGAGGTCAAGGCACCCCCGGCGGAGCCCTGCACTTCCTCCATCGCCGGCATTGAGGTCATGGATCTTGAAGATGCGGCAAAGGCCCTTTGGAAGGCCGGCATTTATGCCGAGACCGGCATGGGCTGCACCGGTCCCCTTGTGATGATGAGCGATGCGAACCTTGCAAAGTCCCGTGAGATCCTCCGGGCGGCAGGCTACATCAGCTAAAAAGGAGCGCAGCATGAAAGTTATCGATAAGATCAAAAAGTGCGAGTGCGATCTCACCACCGAAGAGCTCATCGAGCTCGTTGCCAAGGGCAACCGTCAGGTAGACCTGGTGTACAACGAAAAGCAGACCGATGAGGATGGCTACCTTTCCTGGACTGCCGAAAACTGGACCAGTGTGGACGGCAAGCGCTTCATCCGCAGCTATGCTCTCGACGGCCGTGTGCTGAGCGAATACAGCACCTACAACAAATACGACATGAAGGGCTATTTCCTGCCCGAATCTGCGGCGGAAGTATACCTCAACTGACAAAATAATCATATTTTTCGGCGGGTCTGCATTTGCAGACCCGCTGTTTTTTAGTTTTTTCGCTAAATGCAAAAAATAAACGGCATTTTTTCCGCAAAAACGCTAATTGTCACCATGATGTGCTTGACTTGAAGCCGGCTTCAAGTGATAAAATTGTAGAGTTTGGGATCATGTTTTTGGAAAGAAAAGGAGAAGGACATGGCGAAGCAGAAAAAACGCAAGGATGGCATCATGGACATCCTCCGAAGCCCGTATGCACGTCAGTTTATCAAAAAATATAAATGGAGCTACCTGCTTGGCATGGCGATCCTGATCGTCATTGACCTATTGCAGACGGAAGTGCCGATCATCGTGGGCGAGATCATCGACAAGGTGGAACAGCACACTGTTGTGCAGCGGGATTTCACCGCTGCGGTGCTGACCATGGCGGCGATCGCCGTTGTGGTGCTGGCAGGCCGCCTCGGCTGGCGCTTCTGCATTTTCGGTGCATCACGAAAGATCGAGCGGGATATGCGCAACGATCTTTTTGCCCATATCAATACCCTGAGTGCCTCTTACTTCCATGAGCACAAGGCCGGCGAGATCATGGCCTACATGACAAACGACATCGAAGCCGTGCGCATGACCTTTGCCGTCACCATCATGATGGGCATGGATGCCATCACCATCGGCCTTGCCACCCTTGTGAAGATGATTTTTCAGATCGACTTCCGCCTCAGCATCGTGGCGATCTTGCCCCTGAGCCTTGTGGCATTCGTCAGCCTTTTCGTGGGCAGGGAAATGCACCGCCGCTTCACACGCAGGCAGGAAGCGTTTTCCAAGGTATCCGATTTCGTGCAGGAAAAGCTCAACGGCGTAAAGGTCATCAAAGCCTTCGTGCAGGAGGAAAAGGAGTGCGCTGCCTTTGAGGCGGTCAACTTCGAGTCCCGCAGGGCAAACATCCGGGAAGCCCGTGTACAGGCCTTCATGTTCCCCTTCATGCACATGATCGCCGGCATTTCCCTGGCGCTGTCCATTGCCTACGGCGGCTATATCGCCATCCTCGGCCGCATCAGCGTGGGCGATTTTTCCGCCTTCGTGCAGTATCTCAATATGCTCGTGTGGCCCATCGCCTCCATCGGCAGGATCATCAATGTCGTTACCCGCGGCAGCGCCTCCCTCAAGCGCCTTGAGGCGGTGCTTGATACCAAGTCCGATATTCCCGATTTCATCCCTACCGAAAAGGAAGAACCGCTCAGCGGCGATATCCGTGTGGAAGGGCTCACCTTCCGCTATCCCGGCACCGAAAAGGATGTGCTGAAGGACATCAGCTTCACCGTCAAAAAGGGCAGCACCCTCGGCATCGTGGGGCGCACCGGCGCCGGCAAGACCACCCTTGTGAACCTGCTTCTGCGTGTGGAGGATCCCGGTGAAAACATGATCTTCATCGGCGGCAGGGAGATCCATTCCGTGTCCCTTAACACGCTGCGCAGCGCAAGCGGCTATGTGATGCAGGATAACTTCCTTTTCTCCGACACCATCAGTGCGAATATCGCCTTCGGCGACCACAGCAAAACGCAGGAAGAGATCGAAGATGCAGCCAAAGCCGCCTGTGTGCACGACAATATCGTGGATTTCACCGATGGCTACAACACCATGGTGGGCGAAAGGGGCGTTTCCCTTTCGGGCGGCCAGAAGCAGCGCATCTCCATTGCCCGGGCGCTGATCCTTGATCCCGAGATCCTCATCCTTGACGATGCGGTATCCGCCGTGGATACGGATACGGAAGAAAAGATCCTCCGCAACCTTGCACAAAGCCGCAAGGGAAAGACCAACATCATCATCGCCCACCGCATTTCCACGCTGCAGCATGCGGATGAGATCATCGTCATCGACGGCAGCACCATCAGCGAGCGCGGCACCCACGATGAGCTTGTGGCCCTGAACGGCATGTATGCAGACCTTTACCGCAGGCAGCTGCTTGAAAAGATGAAGAAGGAGGAGTACAAGCTGTGAGCCGTCAAAAAGAAAAAAAGGCGAAAAAGCTTTCCCCCAATGCAAGGCTGCTCGGCTATGCAAAGCCCTACATCGGCTATTTTGCGCTGGCGCTTCTCATCATCATGGTGCTGGTGGTGCTGGAGCTTTACCAGCCCCAGATCCTTGGCAAAGCGGTGGATGGGTTCGTGGCGAAATACGAAGCTGTCAGCAATGAAGGCTTCAGCATTGAAGAATTAAAGAAAATGCGTGCGGCGGATCTTTCCGGCGTGGTGAAGCTCGGCCTTCTTTACCTTGTTACGGTACTGGCGGTCATGGGGCTTACCTATGCGCAGGCTACCGTGCTTGCCACCGTCAGCCAGAAGATCATCTACAACCTTCGCAACGACATTTTCGGGCACATGATGAAGCTGCATGTGGGTTTCTTTCACGATAACCCCATCGGCCGCCTTGTGACCCGTGTTACCAACGATTGCGAGACCGTGAACGAAATGTTCACCAGCGTCATCGTCAACATCCTCAAAAGCTGTTTCGTGCTGGTGGGCGTCATCGGCGTGATGCTGGCAACGAACGTAAAGCTGTCCCTTTATATCTTCATCGTCATTCCCTTTGTGACCGTGGCGACCTTCATTTTCCGCACCGCCACAAGGAAGATCTACCGTGCCATCCGTGCCAAGATCTCCGAGCTCAACGGCTTCGTGGCGGAGCATGTGAGCGGCATGAAGGTGGTGCAGGTGTTCACGGCGGAAGAGGATGTCAAGGCGGATTTTGAGGGCAGAACGGAAGAACTGCGCCGTATCAACATGAAGCAGCTGCTGATCTTCGCCCTTTACAGCCCCGTTTCCTATGTGATGAACATCACCGCCCTTGCCATCCTTATTTCCGTGGGCGGTCACATGGCGTACGAGGGCGTTGTCACCATCGGTACCCTTGTGGTGTTCCAGCGCTACATCAACAAATTCTTCCAGCCCATTCAGGAACTGGCGGAGCAGTTCAATACCATCCAGTCCGCCAACGCCTGCTCCGAGCGCATCTTCTGGCTGCTTGATACCAAGCCGGAGATCAACAACGATCCCGAATGCGTGCATGTGGATGCTTTCAAGGGCAGCATCGAATTTGAAAACGTGTGGTTTGCGTACCGGGGCGAGGAATGGGTGCTGCAGGATGTATCCTTCAGCGTGAAACCCGGCGAGCGTGTGGCGTTCGTGGGCGCAACGGGCGCAGGCAAAACCACCATACAGAACCTCATCTGCCGCTATTACGATATCCAGAAGGGGCGTATCCTCATCGACGGCATCGACATTAAAAAGATCGCCGTGGAGGATCTTCGCCGCAACATCGGGCAGATGCTGCAGGATGTGTTCCTGTTTACCGGCGATGTGAAGACCAACATCCGCCTCAACGAAACGAAGATCACCGACCGTGAGATCGTATCCGCAGCGGAGACCGTCAACGCCGCACCCTTCATCTCCCAGCTGCCCGGGCAGTATGAACACGAGGTCATCGAGCGGGGCGCCGCATTTTCCGCAGGGCAAAGGCAGCTTCTTTCCTTCGCACGCACCCTTGCCTTCAAGCCCTCCGTGCTGATCCTTGATGAAGCCACCGCCAACATCGATACGGAAACGGAAGCCCTCATTCAGGATGCCCTCGGCAAGCTGATGGAGGGGCGCACTACCATCATCGTGGCGCACAGGCTTTCCACCATCCAGACGGCGGATAAGATCATCGTGCTGCACAAGGGGCGCATCATGGAAGAGGGCAGCCATCAGGAACTGCTTAACCGTGGCGGCATCTACTACAAGCTTTACAAGCTGCAGTACGAGCACGAGATGGGCGAGTAAAACAGCGTAACAGAATACAAAAAACGCCGAACCGCTTTGGTTCGGCGTTTTTTATGCTGATTTGATGCTTTACGAAAGCAGGACATTCAGGGCATAGGCATATTTTGCTGCCCACCTTTGAAGCTGCTCTTGCGGAAGGCCGGCGCCCGCACACCGGGATTGATCCGAATTGTGCTGAATGTCCGCCAGCTTTACCTTCTTTGCAATGGGGTTATCCCTGATCTTTTTGAGATAGTCGGCATAATCCGCAGCATCATCGTGGGTCAGCAGCCTGACAGCCTCCGTTACCGCCTTCGGGAATTCCCGTTCCAGCGTTTCAAGGGTGATATCCGTATCCTCCACCACATCGTGAAGCAGCGCAGCACAGCAGCTGATCTCATCATCCATTTGCTCCGCAAGGTGGTAGGGGTGGAAAATGTAGGGGATGCCGCATTGATCGGTCTGCCCTTCATGGGCGGCATAGGCGATGCGCATGGCTTTTGCCGTCAATTCCGTATAGATCATCAGGGGCTCCTTTCGTTACAGTTCGATCCAAAAGCGTTTCAAATTGATCTTTTCATCCGGTTCATAGGCGGTGGATTCGTATTTGCCGCCGTTTGCAAGAATGGTCTTTTCGCTGGCAGGGTTGTTTTCATCGCAGGTGATGAGCACCTTTTTGATGCCCATTTCCCGGCAGAAGGGCAAGGCAGCCTGCAGCATTGCCTTTGCATAGCCCCGGCGCCGCTCGCTTGGTCTGACGGAATAGCCGATGTGACCGCCGAAACGGAGCAGATGCTCATTGAGGTAATGCCGCACCTGCAGCATGCCTACGAGCCTGTTGTCCGCCCGTCGGATGAAAAGAAACTGAGTCGCCGGAACATAGGAGGAGGGAAGGTTTTCGCCCTTTTCGCTTTTTTCACATGCTTTGATGTATGCATGGGGGTCTTCCGTTTTGCGAAGGGGGCCTGTCCCATCCATGGAGCTGCCCGCTGCAAGAAATTCCTGTCTGTACTGTGCGATCTCCTCTGCGTATTCGCTGCAGGGTCTGATCAAAAAGCATTCTTTCATCATCATGCTCCTTTCACTCCGCCCCGAACCTGTAAACGGTGCGGTGGCGGTATTCCTCGCCTTTTTTGAGGATGGGGGAGGGGAAGTTGTTTCGGTTCACGGAATCGGGAACATGCTGCGTTTCAAGGCACAGGGCGCTGTGGGGCACATACTGTGCGCCGCCCTTGCCGGTGCGCGGGGAAAGGAAGCCGGCACCGTAAAGCTGTATGCCGGGCAGGGTGGTGGAAAACGCCATGGAAATGCCCGTTTTTCGTGATATGAGCCGCGCGGCGTTCTCTTTGGAAGAGAGGATGAGGCTGTGATCAAAACCTGCTGTATGGGCATTTTTGAGCGTTTCCATGCGTGGGGTGACCGCCGCTTCCGCCGTGAAATCGAGGGCGGTACCCTTGACGGGTGCAATTTCGCCCGTGGGAAGGGTATGTTTGTCCGTGGGGGTATAATGCTCCGCACAAAGGGTCAGAAAATGATCCGCAAGGGAAGGGGAACCCTGCCCCGAAAGGTTGAAATAGCTGTGGTTGGTAAGGCTGACGGGGGTATCCGCATCGCCCTTTGCGCAATAGTCGATGATGAGGGCGCTGCCTTCCAAAGTATAGGTAACGGCGACGGACAGGTTTCCCGGGTAGCCTTCATCTCCGTCGGGGGAGAGGAGACGGAAGGTGACGTGATCATCCTCCGCTTCCGTTTCCCACAGCTTTTTGTCAAAGCCCGAAAAACCGCCGTGCAGGTGGTTGGGCGGTTCGTTTTCGCTGATGCGGTATTCCCTGCCGTTCAGGGTGAAACGGGCGTTTCCGATGCGGTTTGCAAAGCGCCCCACCGAAGCGCCGAGATAGCCGTCCGCAAGGCGGTATTCTTCAAGGGTATCGTAGCCGAGCACCACGTCGGTCGGATCGCCCTGCCTGTCGGGCACAAGCAGGCTTCGAAGCGCTGCGCCGCAGGGAAAAAGCTCTGCCGTGAGGGTGCCGTTTGAAAGGGTGTAAAGGGGAACTTCTTTGCCTTCAAATTTCCCAAAGGGACGAACGGAGATCATACTCTGTCACCAAAACCTTCCGGATGGCTCGAATGCCATGCCCATGCATCGGCAATGATGGCATCAAGCCCAAGCTGCGGTGTGAAACCCAATACTTCCGCCGCTTTTTTGTTGGCAGCGATCAGCACGGAAGGGTCGCCCGGGCGGCGGGGTTCGATCTTTTCGGGAATGGGGCGCCCCGTGATGCGCCTTGCCGTTTCCACGATCTCCTTCACGGAATACCCCGTGCCGCTGCCAAGGTTGAAAATGCCGCTTTCGCCGGTCTTCTCAAGGTGCAGCAGCGCAAGCAGGTGTGCCCTTGCAAGGTCTTTGACATGGATGTAATCCCGGATGCAGGTGCCGTCGGGCGTGGGGTAATCCTGCCCGAAAATGCCGATGTGGCTGCGCTTGCCAAGGGCAGCGGCAAGCACGATGGGGATAAGGTGCGTTTCGGGGGCGTGATCCTCGCCGATCCCCTTTTCCGGTGCGGCACCGGCGGCGTTGAAGTAGCGAAGCGCCGCATAGCGGATGCCGTAAGCTTTTTCGCACCATTTGAGCATGCCCTCGATGGCGAGCTTCGTGGCGCCGTAGGGGTTGGTGGGATCGGTGCGGTCCTGCTCCTCAATGGGCTGCTTTTCTGGCTCGCCGTAGGTGGCGGCGGTGGAGGAAAACACGATGTATCCGATCCCGTGGCGGCGCATGGCATCCAGCATGGAAACGGAGCCCATCACGTTGTTGGCATAGTATTTGAGCGGCTTCTTCACGCTTTCCCCCACAAGGGAACAGGCGGCAAAGTTGATGACGCCGTCAATGCTGTTTTCGCTGAAGATGCGGTCAAGAAATGCCCCGTCCCGAATGTCGCCCACATAAAGGGGCACATCCTTGACGGCATCACGGTGACCGGTGGAAAGGTTGTCCGCCACGATAACACGGTATCCGTTTTCAACAAGGTGGGCGACCATGTGGCTGCCGATATAGCCTGCGCCGCCTGCAACAAGTACGGTTTTCATAAAAGGATCCTTTCTCTTTTGTTATGTATCGATCCGGCGGGCGCCCGAAGCACGGAAGGAAAGACGGCGGCAGCTGCCCTTGCCGAGCACCGCTTCGATCTCTTTTTGGAACCTTTCCGCAAGGGCAAGGGGTACGAAAGCCTGCGCCGTGCCGCCGAAGCCGCCGCCGTGTACACGCACGGCACCCTCGTTGCCGAGGATGGATTCCGCCAGCGCAAGGGTGAAAAGCAGCTCCTGCTTCCTGACCTGTGCTGTGGGCACGATGTTCTGCAGGTACATGGCGCTGGATCGGCCGCTTTCCCGGACAAGGGAAAGGAAGGCATCCATATCGTTTTTCTTCAATGCGGCAGCTTCCTGCTGCGCCCGTGCATCCTCCCAAAAGAAATGCATGGCACGAAGCACCGCCCTGTCCCCGGCTTCCCTTCGCAACGCAGGGAGCGCAGCGGAAAAAGCAGCCTTGTCCACATGGCGCAGCTGTTCCTTCCCAAAAAAGCGGCTCACGGCCTTCAGTTCGTCGGTAATGGCGGCGTATTCGCAAGTAAGATCTGCATGGTCTGCCCCGGAATCGATGATGAAAAGGGCGTAGCCGTGGGCGGCAGGGTCAAAGCGGATCTTCTCCGCCCGCGGTGCGGCGCTGTCAAGGAAATCGATGGCGACCACGCCGCCAAGGGCGCATGCCATCTGGTCCATGAGGCCGCAGGGCTTGCCGAAAAACTCGTTTTCCGCATATTGACCGATCTTGGCGAGCGCCTCGGGGGCAATGCTGCCGCCAAAAAACAGCTCGCTGAAAATAAGGCCGATGAGCACCTCGAAGGCGGCGGAGGAAGAAAGACCGCTGCCTGCAGGTACACCTGCGCCGATGTATGCATCAAAGCCCTTGCCTGCCATGGAAAAGCCCTGCATATTGAGCCTTGCCGCCACCCCACGCACGAGGGCGGCGGAGGTAAAGCGCTCCTCCTGCAGCGGAACAAGGCAGGAAAGATCCACCTTGAAGGGAGCATACCCCTCCGCATGGATGCGCACGGTATCGGTGCCGTTTCTTGCTGCGGCAGCGCAGCTGTCAAGGTCCACAGCCGCCGCCAGCACATGCCCGTGCTGGTGGTCGGTATGGTTGCCGCCAAGCTCCGTGCGTCCGGGCACGGAAAAAATGCCCTCCGCTGCGGCGGAAAATGTCTCTTTGAACCGCACGCAAAGGGCGGTATCCCGATCGGTGAGTGAACGCATCGCTATGTGCTGCGGGCAAAAATGCCCCTCCTTTTATTCTTGCCTTTATTGTACAACCATTCCCGTAAAAAAACGATAGGGAAAAGCGTTTATCCAAGCATGTGATCCATGGCTGCCATCAGGCAGAAGCCGAAAAGCAGCGCATAGGCAGCGCCCGGTGCATCGGCGGTGGAACGGTGGTTGGGGATCATCTCATCGGTGATGACATAGAGCATGGTACCCCCTGCAAAGGCGAGGGCGAAGGGAAGCAGCGCCAAAGAAGCGGTGGCGAAATAATAGCCGATCAGCGTGCCGATGACCTCGGAAAGCCCCGTTGCAAGGGCGATCAGGAAGGTGCGCATGGGCCTGATGCCGATCTGCTGCATGGGGGCGATGATCACCATACCCTCGGGAATGTTCTGCAGCGCAATGCTGCCTGCCACCCGAAGGGCATCGGAAACGCTGCCGGTGCCGAAGCTGACGCCGGCTGCGATGCCCTCGGGCAGGTTGTGGATGGCGATGGCAGCTACGAACAGCAGCGTGCCGTCCGTCCCGATTTGGGGCGATATGCCTGCAATGCGGTGAAAGCAGGGCGTGAAGCGGCCGAGAAGATCCAAAAACAGCGCACCCGAAAAAATGCCGCCCGTCACAAGCAGCACCGCATGCTGCCCTGCACATGCCATGGCAGGTTCAATGAGACCGCTGACGGCAGCGGACAGCATCACGCCGGCTGCAAAGCACAAAAGTGCGTTGCTGCAGGCCTTGGGGATGCGCTTGAAAAGAAAGCCGATGAGTGCGCCGAACACGGTGGCACCGCCTACGCCAAAGGCGGTAAGAAGAACGAGCTTCATTTGCGCCCCTCCTTTTTGAAGGAGGATGCAATATCGGGAAGCAGAATGAACAGCATTATGACCCTCCGCATGGATGAAATGGATATATGCGGTTTTTTGCCCCGTTTCGGGCGGAAAAACGCATATATGCCACAATATGCGAAGGGGCTTTGCGGCGTGAAAAAGGGGAAGGCTGCTGCCTTCCCCTTTTGAAAACCGGGTGAATTATACTATCAAGTGCAACAGAGAAGAAAAAGAAGAAGTTCATACAAAGCTCTGGTAGAATGAAGTTACCACACAACAAAACTACGAAGGAGCAAAGTATGAACTACAGACATCTTAGCATAGAAGAGCGTTGT
>JAFSEB010000057.1 GCA_017435905.1 Clostridia bacterium
CATCGCCGCAAAACGAATCCATTCCGGGCAACTGCATCGTCATCGTCGGTCGGAATATCGACGGATATGCCTTCCTCCTCTTCCTTGCATTTACCCGAAAGCGATCCATTTTGCGGTCGAAGAGTCTAAAAAGGCAAGACAGGTTCTATCGGCAGGCGTGTGGTCGAAGGAATAGTGGTGCTATTTCAAGACCGCACAACACACCGATAGGGCCGGTATTGCCTTTCTTAGACCGATGTTTTCTTAACGGGATGCCCCTTTGCGCAGGGCTGTTTTTTGTATGTTTTTTATTTGAGCATGCTGATGGCGTCGGAGATGGTCTTTTCCATCGCTTCCCTGCCGTACTTATCCACGCCGGCCTTGTTCTTTTCGCCGTGGGTCAGAACGCCCGCACCGTTGATGCAGCCGTTTACGCAGGCCATGCCTTCGATGAAGTTGAAGTCCACCTTGCCCTTTGTCGCCTTCAGGAGCGCCATGCGGCACTCTTCGATGCCTGAGCAAACCACGGGCTTCGCCTCAAAGTCGCTGCCCTTTTCCTTGAAGGCCTGGGCAACTGCCTCGCTGAGACCGCCGCTGCGTGCGAAAATACGGCCGTAGAAGGAGGCGTTATCCAGCACATCCTCGGGAAGGGTGCTGATCTCAAGGTCCTTGCTGTCAAACAGCGCCTGCAGCTCTTCAAAGGTCAGCACGCTGTCCACATAGGGACGGGCGTGTTCCTTGCGGAACTCGTTCTTCTTTGCGGTGCAGGGCCCGATGAAGATGACCTTGCAGTTGGGGTCGTTGCTCTTGATGTACTTGGCAAGCGCCACCATGGGGGAAGGATTGTGGGATACCTTATCAAGCAGCTGGGGGAAGGCCTTGTGGATGTATTCCACAAACGCCGGGCAGCAGGAGCTGGTCAGGAAGCCCTTTTCCGCAAGCTCATCGGATTCATCCCAGGCGACCATGTCCGCACCGAGGGCAGCTTCCACAACGGTATGGAAGCCAAGCTCCTTGATGCCGGAGATGACCTGACCGAGCTTTGCATAGGTAAACTGGCTGGAGATGGAGGGCGCGATCACCGCATAGACCTTGTTGCCGGTCTTCTTGCTTTCCTTGAGGATGCGCACCACATCCACGATAAAGGACTTGTCGGAGATGGCGCCGAAGGGGCACTGGTAGATGCAGGCACCGCAGCTGATGCACTTATCGTTGTTGATCTCCGCTTCGCCGTCGGGAGCCATGGAGATGGCCTTTACCTTGCAGGCACGCTCGCAGGGGCGCTTCCTGTCGATGATGGCGCCGTAGGGGCAGGCCTTGGCGCAAAGGCCGCAGTTGACGCACTTGCTCTTGTCGATCACAGCGTGGTGATCCGCAGTGAAGGTGATGGCATTCTTGGGGCAGACGTCCTCGCAGCGGTTTGCAAGGCAGCCGCGGCACATATCGGTCACGGTGTAACCGCTGGTGGGACACTCATCGCAGGCAATGCCGATGACCTCGATGGAGTTCGGGTTTTCCTTATCGCCGCCCATGGCAAGGCGAATGCGCTCCGTCGCAATGGCACGCTCCTTATGAATGCAGCAGCGCATGGTGGAATGGGGACCGGGAGCGATCTGCTTGGGAATAGAAAAGATGGACTCTTCAAGATTATCGTTCCACTCTGCCCTTGCAACTTCACGCAGCACCTTATACTTCAAATGCTGAACTTTAGTATCAAATTTACGCATATTGCCTCCTAAAAGTAACTGACACGAATCGTTTTACC
Source organism: Clostridia bacterium (assembly GCA_017435905.1). GTDB lineage: Bacteria > Bacillota > Clostridia > Christensenellales > CAG-138 > UBA1685. The sequence goes on from JAFSEB010000057.1 coordinate 1,745, forward strand.
CATTTCCTTCAAACATTCGGACAACTCACGCACAAGCTGCATCTTGATGCTGAATGTGATCGGCAGGTTGGGGTTCTGGTGTGCAGGGTTCACTGCACGGCCGACGAAAAAGTTGATATCCGTTGCTTCTTCAAAAAGCATCCGGGCGATCAGTGATGCACCGTCTTTCTTATAGCACCACTGGGAATAAGTTTCGTTATCCTTCAGATAATCCTTGGCATATTCGAGCACCCTGTTGATGGTGATCACGCCCTCCGTAACAAGGTCCACGCCTTCGATCGCACCCATGGCGGGCATGTCATCGTCATCCTCATAGCTCATCAGAACCTTCAGAGGCTTGCCGAGATATCTGGCTGCAATGCCGGAGGTGGTGCCGCCGCAAACGATGTGCTTTCCTTTTTTGCCGAAGAAAAGGGACATCATTTTGTCATTGTCCTCACGGTTTGCCGGCGGGCCGATCATCAGGTTGACCTGCTCACGGGTACGCATGTAGACGGTAAGGGCAGTGGTATCGTCGCCGGGCTCACCGTTATAGCGGCGATAGCACTCATCAAGGAAAATCGTATTGAGCGTCTTTGCGGAAAAGCCGACGCAGCAAAGGGGTTCCATGTATTCCACGATCCGTTTCCTTCCCCAACCGAGCGCATAGCTCATGCCGGGACCGACGCCGGAATGCTCCGCACCGTCGCTGTATGTCATCAGCACATCGCCCTTTTTCAGCTGGACCTGAGCGGATTCAATGACCTTTTCATCGATGGTGGTGGACGTAAAAGGGATCGGAAATTCCTTTCCGTTGCGGATCAGGATGGCGGAGGGATTGTCATACTGGATCACATGCGCCATGCCCGTTGCCGTAATATGGATGACGGTAAAAGTGGAATACGCAAGCTTCCGTACAGAACAGACCGGCAGCGCCTCTGCGATGGCATGCACCGCATAGGAGATCGGCAGATCTTCTGCGATCATGCGGGAGATGATGGTGGATGTGAGCGTAGCAAGGATGCAGGCCTTTACGCCGCTTCCGAGCCCATCCGCCAACACCAGCACCACCGATCCATCCGGCCGCTCGATCTTTTCGATATGGTCTCCGCAGACGATCTGCCCGTTTTTACACAGGCTCTGATATCCGATGTCTGCGTACAGGTTCTCATTCATCCGATATCGTCTCCTTTAACCGTTCGATGGCGATCAGCGTGTCAGCCGCCGTTTCGCCCAGCAGGGATGCGATGTTCTGTACATTTTTGAGCTGTTTCTTCGCAACATCGTTTGCGATCTCCACCGCCTGCATGCACATTTCGATCTTCTTTTCCTGCTGCTGCATTTCCTCCGTTACATCTCGCATCATGCAGATGAACAGATGGGCTTCGCCGTTGTAAAGGATGGTCCTGTCCACATAGCGGTCGTATTCCGTCAGGTATACACGCTCATCGATGCGGTTCCTTCGGGTATCACGCACCTTGAAGAACACCTTGTCGTCCATCAGACGGATGACGCCCTCGCCGAGCACATCCTTTTCCCTGCGCACCTGCAGCAGACGGCAGGCAACAGGATTGATCTTCTGCACTTCAAGGTCATCGTTGAGAACGAGGATGCCGTTGGGCGAATTCTGCACCACCGCATCGGAGAAGCCTTCCGCTTTCTTCATCATATAAGGCAGACACATGGAAAGCTCCGCTTTGCCCTGAATGATGGCGATAGCCTTATCGTAGCAGGTATTGTAGCCGCAGGTGCCGCAGTTGAGCCTGTCGGCAGGGTTGGTTTTACCCATACGGCCGAGCATTTCTTCGATCTGCGCATCGTCGGGCTTTTCAAGCAGGCGCTTAACGGGCCTGTAGTGATGGACGACCTCTTCCTTTTCGGGCTGCTCCACCGGGAAGTCCGCTTCCTTGGTATAGCGGCTCACCTGTGCGATGCTCTGGGCAGGGCTGTTGGAGAACTTGCCGAGAAGCGGGCCGCCGATGCAGCTGCCATAGCAAGCGGAAAGCTCCACAAAGCAGCGCTGGAGCTTGCCGTGGCGGATCTCCTCCAGCACCTCGGGGCACTTGTCGACGCCGTCCACCGCAATGTAGGTGTAGTCGGGGTCCTTCGTCATGGTGTTGATCACGCCGCCCGTGGTCGGGAAAATGCGTGCCTTGCCGCCTTCACGGCTGTCCGCTTTGGGCGTAAGGGTGATGTTTTCCGTTTTGAACCACTCGGCGAGTTCTTCAAAGGAAAGTGCCGCATCGATCACATCGCTTTCGGCAGCTTCCTGCTTCTTTGCAATGCAGGGCCCGATGAATACGGTCTTCACGCCGGGATGTCGGCGTTTGATATCCGCACAGTGGGCTTCTGCCGGCGTTGCCACAGGGGCGAGGGCAAACAGAAGGTCCGGATAATGCTTGCGGATGAGCAGGTCGATGCTGGTGCAGCAGGAAGAGATCAGCACATTGGGCTTTTCTTCCCTCAGGATGCGCTCATACTCCGTTTTTACGATCGTTGCACCGATAGCGGTCTCCTCCGCGGCCTTGAAGCCAAGGTGCTGCAGCGCTTCTTCCAGCGCATCGATGCCAATGCCCGGAAATGCCGCCACAAAGGAGGGCGCAACGCTTGCATAGACCGTTTCGGCCATGTTCATCACACGCACCTTTTCCACATCTTCGGAAACTTCCTTTGCATTCTGCGGGCAAATAAGGAAGCACTGTCCGCAAAGAATGCACTCGTTTTCCACCACATGCGCCTGCCCTGCGGTGAAGCGGATAGCTTTCACGGGGCAGTAGCGAATGCATTTGTGGCAGTTGGTGCAGTTGGATTTATTGAGTCTCAGAATTCCTTCCACCGTCAGCGCCTCATTTTTCGATCCGGCTCATGACCTCATCATGGAAGAAGGTCTCAGCAGTTTCGGGAGTTACGGAATAAACCTGATCGTTCAGGCTTACGCTGATCCCGTTCTGGCAGTTGCCCATGCAGAAAGTGCCATAAAAGTTGATCTTGTCGCGTACGCCGTTCTCGTCGATCAGCCGCTCAAAGATCTGGGCGACCTTCTTGGAACCCTTCAAATGGCAGGAACTACCGATGCAAATAGTGAGCGTCATAACAGTTTCTCCTTCTACATAAATAATTTTTTCATTTTGTTTTGCTGCGCACATGCTGCGAAAATGCGATCAATGAGGCAGCCGGGTTTTCATTTTGCACATACACCGTTTCGGGAACGGTAAGAAACACCTGCGCATAATTTAATATATAGTGAATACCGCTTGCAACAAGCAAGTTACATACACCCTGTGCAGATTCTTCCGGAACAGCAATGATACCCACGTCGATATTGAGCCTTTGGCAAAGGCTTTTCAGTTTTCGCATCGGAAGCAGGGTAACGCCGTCATACTCTTTATCGGTAACGGCAGGATCCGCATCGAATCCGGCAAGAATGCGTATTCCGAAACGCTCCAGCCCAAGCCCGCTGATCAGCGAACGCCCAAGGTTGCCGACCCCAACGATAATCGCATCCTCAGAAGCATGGAAACCAAGGCAATCCTCGATCCGTTCGAGCATCTCCGCCACCGAAAAGCCTGTATTGGGGCGCCCCTTTGTACGCCTTATGGCGGAAATATCTTTGCGCACCACGACTTCATTGATGCCGAGATCCTCAGCGACCATGGTCGCAGTCATCAGCTCAACGCCCTCATTTTTGCGTTTCTGCAGATAGTTTTGATAGTAGGACAGACGGTTCAGCGCCTGTACCGTCAGTATGGGTGTTCCCTCACTCACAGGTTTCACCTCCGTGGGCTCAAAGCGGCATCGCATAAAAGCCATTATAATTCGATATCTCAATATCGATATTGTAGTATTTTGTTGTTTTTTTGTCAACCCCATTCCGATTGATTTATAGATTGATTTTCATTATTTTTCGACAAAAAACAGATAAAACAGGAACTTCCACCGTGGGTGACACGGTGGATGTCATGTCTGCGGACAAAGCCCGGCAGCTACCTATCTTTGCTGTTATCATACAGTACAGCCCCGGCTCGGGTGCTGTGGTCACATTACCTTCGTCACAACCCGGGGCGGCCGGCAAGCGTCCGCTGTGGTTGCACAGCACG
>JAFSEB010000058.1 GCA_017435905.1 Clostridia bacterium
AACTTTTCCTGCTGCATGGTTTCTACTACCAGCTTCTTGAATTCCGGCGTATATTTTTTGTTTGGTACTCCTCTTGGCATAACAAAACACCCCACTTGTTAGTTAGTATATCATACTGTCTAACTTATGGGGTGCTGTTCAATGTGGATCTGCGCTATGCTTTCCTGTTCACAAAAGGCCCGGGGCTTGACGGCAGCACGGTAAAAAGTATCTGCGAAAAACAGCTCGGCGATGATCGTGGCAGCTTCCTTTACCAATACCGTGACAAACCGGAGGATGTTGACCTTTCCGTTTTCAAGCCATGGGATCAGTTTTGACCGCAAAGCAGCAAAAAGCTCCGGCCGATCATCAGCCGGAGCTTTTTTACAGTTCCGCTTCCTGCATAAACCGCTGCAGGCTGCCCCTGCCGTTTGGCACGAACACGCAGCTTAGGATCTCCTTTTTCCCTTCCGAAAACACAAAGCACATGTGGCGGTATGCCCCTGTGGGATACACGCCGCTTGGAAATGTCTGCCGGGGCATGCCGTTTATTTCGCCGTATACTTCTTCCTGTTTTTCCCGCTTCGTGCGGCAGAAGCGCCTGCCGCCGCAGGGGATACAGCCGGTTTTCCATGTGTGCGGCTCCTTTTCCACCGCCAGCAGCACATAGCGCCTTGGCGGCGGACAGCTTTCAAGCAGCACATGGAACACAAGATAGCGCTGCGGCAGCTTTTCAAGCAGTTCCTTTGCCCTTTCATCAAGGGGGCATATCCGCCGCCCCTTTGCGGCTTTGTTCCCGTCAAGGAGCGTCATTTCGGTGCTGCCCCTTTCAAAACTGCTGATACAGCTTTCCGAAAACCCCATCAGGTGCATCCTTCGCACCGCTTCAAGCTGCATGCCCGTTTCGGAGGTACCTCTTTCCATTTCTTTTCCCTTTCCGCTACAGTTCGATCACGCTTTCTTCGATCACCTGTGCATCCCCTGCAATGCTGCGGATGTTCTTCGCATTTTCGCTGTGAATACAGGCTACCGCCTTCGGGCGGCAGTTTTCAATGAAGGCACGCAGCGTCTCCCGCTCCGCATGTCCGCCGCTGTGGATGTATTCGATCTTTGCACCGCCCTGCAGGAACAGCTTCATGAGCCGCCTGACGGCAGGGTCTTCCCTGAAGCCCTGCCACATGGAAAACACCAGCACATCCTCGCTGACATCCATGCCGCCTTCCATCAGGCCTTGCAGCATGGCTGCCATGGATGCACGGATGAACACCACCGATTGCGGAAACGCCGCAATGCGGCGGCAGCTTGCGGCGGCACCCATGTCGCAGTAATACTTGGCAATGCGGTCATAGGCTTGATCTGCCGCAGCGTCAAACCTGTGGCTGATAAAGGCATAGGGTGCCGCAAGGTCGCTGTGCCCCGTGTTTTCAAGGATATACTTCAAAAATACATCCTGCCTGATGGGGCGATACAAGACCCCTTCGCCGCCCGGGCAGACCGCATTGCGTGCCCCCACAACGGAGCGGATGCGCCCGATGTTGGCGGAAGAGGTGAGCACGAAAATGCGCCCCGGTGTTTTGCGCATCAGGCGGCGCAGCGCTGCCTCCACATCGTCCTCGTCCCGGTATGGGCCGCTATCCCGCGTCAGCATGGTGCCCTCAGTGATAAGCAGGTCGAGTTTTCCCACAAAAAGATCGCTCTCTTTGAAATCCCCTGTGTAGAGGATTCGCTTCCCTTCCCCCTCCACAAGGAACATCATGGCGCCCTCTGCGCTGTGCTTTGCCCGGAAGGGCGTCACAGACAGGCTGCCAAGCTGCACACGTTCGCCGTCGAAAAGACCGTGCACCGCCCGTTTGCCGGTGCGAAGGGGTCTTCCAAGGAAAAGATCCAGATGGTCCATGAATCCCACCGTTTCCGGCGAGGCATACAGCGCCGTTTCCTTCGGCAGCTGCTCAATAAGACCGCTGTGGTCGCCGTGGTGGTGAGAAAGAAATACCGCATCCGCCCTGCCGATGCTGCTCACGTCAAAGTCATCCTCCCGTTTTTTCTCGCCGATCTGCGGCAGCATGGCGCCGCAGTCAAGCAGGATGGCCGTTTCGCCGCATGTGATTTTGATGATGTTGCCGCCAATGTGTTCTTTTCCCCGCAGTATTTCGATCTTCATATCTCTCATTTCCTTTCCTTCTGTCCCATTGTGTTCTTTCCGTCCGTTTTGCTGTTCCCGGTTCTTTTCCGCTGCCTTTTTCAATTGTCAATGTGCGCAGGCATACTCTACCTTTCCGCATGTTCGTTTTTTCGCGCATGCGGAGATCCGGTTTCTTTTTCGCTTGTGCTTCGGTATTTGCAATAAATGTGTTATAATCTTCTTATTGGAGGTGTGAACTTATGAAAAAGATCAGACTCGGCCGCACGGAGCTGATGGTCACGGAAACATCCTTCGGTGCGCTGCCCATTCAAAGACTTTCCACGGAGGATGCGGTGAAGCTGGTGCGCCGTGCCTATGAAAGCGGCATCAACTATTTCGATACCGCCAATTCCTATACCGACAGCGAATATAAGCTGGGCCTTGCCCTGAGCGATGTGAGAAAGAACATCGTCATTTCCACCAAGTCCGCCGGCAAGGATTACAAAACCGTTACCGCCCACATCGAAAACAGCCTGAAAATGCTGAAAACGGATTACATCGACCTGCTGCAGTTCCACAACCCTGCAGCCCTCAGCGATCCCGATGATCCGGATTCCCCCTATGCCGCCGCCCTTGCAGCGAAGAAAAAGGGCTATGTGCGCCACATCGGCATCACCAACCACCGCATGAAGATCGCCAGGGAAGCCATCGCTTCCGGGCTGTATGAAACGCTGCAGTTCCCCTTCAGCTACCTTGCCAGCGAAGAGGAGATCGGCCTTGTGCGCCTTTGCGAAGAGGCGGATATGGGCTTCATCGCCATGAAGGGCCTTGCAGGCGGTCTTCTCAACAACGCCGCTGCCTGCGCCGCCTTTATGGCACAGTACCCCACCGTAGTGCCCATCTGGGGCATCCAGCGTGAAAGCGAGCTTGATGAGTGGCTGCGTGAAGCGGAAAAGGAAAACAAGGTCATCACCCCCGATCTGCAGGCCGTCATCGACCGTGACCGTGCGGAGCTTGTGGGCGGCTTCTGCCGCAGCTGCGGTTACTGCCTGCCCTGCCCCATGGAGATCGACATTCCGCAGGCAGCACGCATGAACTGCCTCATCCGCCGTGCGCCTGCCGCCCAGTACATGACCAAGGAATACCATGCAAAGATGCACCGCATCGAAAACTGCATCGAATGCCGTGCCTGCGCATCCCGCTGCCCCTATTCCCTCGATATCCCCAACGTGCTCAAGGCCATGCTGAAGGATTACGACGAAATGTACGAAAAGCTCGGCGAGAGGTAAGCGCCGCATCAAACAGGAGGATCCTATGGAACAGCAAAAAACGTCCCTTTCCTATACTGCCCCCTATATGGAAACGCCGGATTGGAGCCGTGTGCCGGAAGCGCACCTTGTGCCCACCCCCTCCAACAAGGGTCTTACCATGCAGGTAAGGGCACAGTGCTGCCACAGCAAAGATAAGCTCTTTATCCGCATGCAGGCCACGGAATACCCCTACCGTGCGGAGCTGACGGGCCTTCTTGACATGGTCTGCGAGGACAGCTGCCTTGAGTTCTTCTTCGCCCCCAATGCAAACGAAGAGCGCTACTTCAACTTCGAGTGGAACCCCATCAAAACGCTGTACCTCGGCTTTGGCACGGGGCGCAGCCTCCACGTCAGGCAGATCGTGGAAAACGCAGAGAAGATCTTCTCCCCGAAGCCCTTCTTCTTTGAAGGCGGCTGGGGCATTGAATACGAGATCCCCCTTTCCTTTATTCAGCTTTACTGCCCGGGCTATGCCTTCACCGGCGAGGCTGCCTGCAACTTCTACAAGTGCGGCGAGCTTGCCCCCATCGATCATGGGCTATACTGGTCGCCCATCACCGGCCCGGTGTGCGACTTCCACCGCCGCTGCGATTTTGCTCCCCTGTATTTTGGGGAATAATGATTCCATAACAGCAAGTCCCCGACCTTTTTCAAGGTCGGGGACTTTTTTCTGCAAAACAGCCCGTCAAATCTTTTCTTTCACTCCTCCGCCCTCTCTTTTGCTGCGGCAGCATAAAAAGGGGATTTCAAAAGGGGCATCCCGTTAAGAAAACATCGGTCTAAGAAAGGCAATACCGGCCTGTCAGTGTGTTGTGCGGTCTTGAAATAGCACCACTATTCCTTCGACCACACGCCTGCTAACAGAACCGGTCTTGCCTTTTTAGACTCTTCGACCGCAAAATGGATCGCTTTCGGGGAAATGCAAGGAAGAGGAGGAAGGCATATCCGTCGATATTCCGACCGACGATGACGATGCAGTTGCCCGGAATGGATTCGTTTTG
>JAFSEB010000059.1 GCA_017435905.1 Clostridia bacterium
GGATGCGGTGGAGATAAAACGGGCGGCCAATTGCCGCCCCTACGGGTCCTGATGCGCATTCCCTCACTGTTGATGGGGATACACGTTCCCGGTTTGCCTGCGGCAAACCAACAGCAACTGCGCCCAAAGGGTGCTGCTTCATGATGGCGTAAGCCATTATTTCACTTTTTGCGAAGCAAAAGCTTCACAGCGGCGAAGCCGCCGCTTCATGCCCCAAAGGGGAGCCAAGCGGTGGCTTGGAGTAGGGGCGGCCAATGGCCGCCCGTATCGGATGCGGTGGAGATAAAACGGGCGGCCAATGGCCGCCCCTACGGGTCGTGATGCGCATTCCCTCACTGTTGACGGGGGAGACCCGTTCCCGGTTTGCCTGCGGCAAACCATCATCAATGGCGGCGCCGTTTCATGCCCCTTCGGGGCTGCGGCGGAAACTCCGGCTGCGGCGGTGGGGCGCAAACGTGCGCCCCACGGGGAAGTCACTTTCTTCGCCTTCCGCTCCTTTCATGTACCCTGAAAAAAACCGGTTTGCCAAAGGGCAAACCGTCCGAACCGCTTCGCTGTGCCCTGTCCACTTCTATTTTTGTCGTTCCTTTCTTCTTATTATAATAAACGCCTTGCTGTTGAGCCCCCTTTTGTGGTATAATTACTGTGATTTGGTATAAGGAGAATTTCATGCGTGCAACACGGCTGAAACTGAATTATTACCGCAATTATGAAACGCTGGATCTGAAGCCCGAAAGCGGTCTCAACGTCATCGTGGGGGAAAATGCACAGGGAAAGACCAACGCCGTGGAAGCGCTGTTTTTCTGCGCCTTCGGCAGAAGCCACAGAACGCCGAGGGATCAGGAGCTCATCAACCGTGGCATGAGCGGCGCCTATGTGGGGCTTGAAGCGCAAACGAAAAGCGGCGAAAGGCGCATTGAAATGAAGCTACGTGCAGGGGAACGGAAAAAGGTGTTCCTCGACCGCCTTGAAACAAAGCGCACGGGCGAACTGATGGGCGTGATCAACGTGGTCATGTTCTCGCCGGAGGATCTTGAACTCATCAAGGGCGCACCGGCGGAGCGCAGGCGCTTCCTCGATATGGAGCTGAGCCAGATCCGCCCGGCCTACTATTACCGCCTGCAGCAGTACAATGCCGCCCTCAAGCAGCGCAACGCCCTATTAAAAGGAGAACCGGGCAGGGAACGCCCCACCGCCGTCAGGGAGCTTCGTGACGAGCTCTATGTGTGGGATGAGCAGCTTGCCGCCGCCGGCGCCGATGTGATGCGCATGCGCATGGATTTCACACGCCGCCTTGCCTCCGTTGCGGAGGCGCTCCATTACCGCATTTCCGGCGGCAGGGAGCGGCTGCAGGTAAGCTATGAAGCCTCCGTGGATGCCTCCGAATACGGCGGCAACCTGCGTGGGGCGCTGGAGGAGGTGCTTTATGCCTCCGCCTATGAGGATATCCGCCGGGGCTACACCACGGTGGGCCCCCACAGGGATGATCTCTCCGTCACCTTCGGCGGCGAAAGCGTCCGCACCTACGGCTCCCAGGGGCAGCAAAGAACGGCGGCGCTTTCCCTGAAACTTTCTGAGCTGCAGCTTTTGAAGGAGGAAAAGGGCGAAGCCCCCATCCTGCTGCTTGACGATGTGCTGTCGGAGCTGGACGATCCCCGGCAGCGTGCCCTTGTGGAAGCCATGGAAGGCTGCCAATGCTTTTTGACCTGCACCTCCCTTGCAGGGCTGGAACGGGCAGGCATGAAGGATATCCACGCCTACCGCTGTGAAAACGGCACCCTCAGGGAAATGTAAAGGAGAAGCCATGGAACTTGTACACATCGGCGGCGATACCCTTGCGGATGCGGAGGAGATCCTCGCCATACTGAGCCGGGAAACGGTGATCCGTTCCCGTGATACACGCCGTGCCGTGGATGCCCTCATCGGCAAGGAACGCATCCGCACGGTGTCCGATGCGCCGGAAAAAAGCTATGTCATCACCCTTTGTGATGAGAAAAGCCGGGTATATGCTTCCCCCATCGCCGCAGAGACCCTCGGAAAGCGGGCGGAGCGGGGCATAAAGGAAATGCTTCGGGACAGCTGAAACGGGGCGGAAAAGCCGAAATACGGCGAAACAGAAGGAAATTTCATTCACATAACAACGGAAAGGAAACATTATGAGCAACCACAACGAATACGATGCCTCGCAGATACAGGTCCTTGAAGGCCTTGAGGCGGTCAAGCGCCGCCCGGGCATGTACATTGGCTCCACGGATATCAGGGGCCTGCATCACCTTGTCAAGGAGCTGGTGGACAACGCCATCGATGAAGCCATGGCGGGCTACTGCGACCATATCGAGATCACCATCCACAAGGATAACTCCCTTTCCGTCAAGGATAACGGCCGCGGCATCCCCGTGGATGAGCATCCAAAGATGAAAAAGAGCGCCCTTGAAGTGGCGCTGACGGTGCTGCATGCCGGCGGTAAATTCGGCGGCAGCGGCTACAAGGTTTCGGGCGGTTTGCACGGCGTGGGCCTGAGCGTGGTCAACGCTCTTTCAAGCTGGCTGAAGGTGGACGTTCGCCGTGATGGGAAGATCCACCATCAGGAATACATCAACGGCGATCCCACCATGCCCGTTACCGTCGTGGGCACCTATGCGGAGGGCGAAAGAAGCGGCACCACCGTCACCTACCTTGCCAACGATGCCATCTTTGACGAGGTCAACTACAACTTCGACACCATGATCACCCGCATGCGTGAGCTTGCCTTCCTCAACAAGGGCGTGCGCATCACCGTCACCGATGAGCGCACCGAGCCCTTCACGGAAAAGAGCTTCTGCTATGAGGGCGGCATCATCAGCTTTGTGCAGCACATCAACCGCAACAAGGATGTGCTCCACGGCGAGCCCATCTATATCGAGGCACGCCGTGATGTGCCCGAAAAGCAGGAATCCGCCTCCGTAGAGGTGGCCATGCAGTATAACGACGATTACAACGAAAACGTGTTCACCTTCGCCAACAACATCAACACCGGCGAGGGCGGCAGCCACCTTGTGGGCTTCCGCACCGCCGTGACCCGTGTGGTGAACGATTACGCCAGGAAGCATAAATTCATCAAGGAGACCGATGAAGGCCTCAAGGGCGAGGATGTGCGTGAAGGCCTCACTGCCATCATCAGCGTGAAGCTCGTTGAGCCCCAGTTTGAGGGGCAGACCAAGACCAAGCTTGGCAACGCCTACATCCGCAACCTTGTGGACGGCGCCGTTACCAATGGCTTTGCCACCTACATGGAGGAGCACCCCAACGAGGCGAAGGCCATCATTGAAAAGTGCGTGACCGCCGCCCGTGCCCGTGATGCCGCAAGGAAAGCCCGTGAGCTCACACGCCGCAAAACCGCCCTTGATTCCACCGCCCTGCCCGGCAAGCTTAGCGACTGCAGCGAAAAGGATCCCTCCAAGTGCGAGATCTTCCTTGTGGAGGGCGACAGCGCCGGCGGCAGCGCCAAGCAGGGCAGAAACCCTCAGTTTCAGGCCATCCTGCCCCTTCGGGGCAAGATCCTCAACGTGGAAAAGGCAAGGCTTGACCGTGTGCTGTCCAGCGATGCCATCAAGATGATGATCACCGCCTTCGGTGCCGGCATCGATGAGGATTTTGACGAGAGCAAGCTGCGCTACCACAAGATCGTCTGCATGACCGATGCGGACGTGGACGGCGCCCATATCCGCATCCTGATGCTCACCTTCTTCTTCCGCCACATGCGCCCGCTGCTTGAAAAGGGCTATGTGTATGCGGCGCAGCCGCCCCTTTACAAGATCAGCCGGGGCAAGAACGTGTGGTACGCCTACAGCGATGAGGAACGGGATAAGATCCTTGACGAGATCGGCCGTGAACCGAAGCCTTCCATCCAGCGCTATAAGGGCCTTGGCGAAATGAATGCCGACCAGCTGTGGGATACCACCATGGATCCCGAAAAGCGCATCCTCTGGCAGGTGCAGCTGGAGGACGCCATGCGTGCGGATGAGATCTTCTCCACGCTGATGGGCGACAAGGTGGAGCCGAGGCGTGAGTTCATCGAGCGCAACAGCAAGCTCGTTACCGATCTTGATGTATAAGCCCTGTTGAAGCGAGGTATATGTTATGAGTGAAAATACCAATCCTTCCCGCATTTTCCCGCTCAATATCGAGCAGGAGATGCAGAAATCCTTTATTTCCTACGCCATGGCGGTCATCATTGACCGTGCGCTGCCGGATGTGCGGGACGGTCTGAAGCCCGTACACCGCCGCATCCTCTACTCCATGGATGAACAGGGCTTCACTTCCGATAAGCCCTTCCATAAGTCCGCCCGTATCGTGGGCGATGTGCTCGGTAAGTACCATCCCCACGGCGATGCCTCCGTTTACGATGCCATGGTGCGCCTTGCGCAGGATTTCAACACCCGTTACCTGCTGGTGGAAGGTCAGGGCAACTACGGCTCTGTGGACGGCGACGGCGCCGCCGCCATGCGTTACACGGAAGCAAGGCTTTCGAGGCTCTCCTCGGAGCTGCTTGCGGATATCGGCAAGAACACCGTGGATTTCACCCCCAACTTTGATGAGACCCTCATGCAGCCCAAGGTGCTGCCCTGCCGTTACCCGAACCTGCTTGTGAACGGCTCCGGCGGCATTGCCGTGGGCATGGCCACCAACATTCCGCCCCACAACCTCGGCGAGGTCATCGATGCCTATGTGGCGATGATCGACAACCGGGATATTTCCGTGGAGGAATTGATGGCATACATCCCTGGCCCCGATTTCCCCACCGGCGCCACCATCATGGGCACAAGCGGCATCCGTCAGGCATACCGCACCGGCAGGGGCAAGATCGTTGTCCGTGCCAAGGCGGAAATCGAGGAGATGAAGAACGGCAAAAGCCGCATCGTTGTCACGGAGATCCCCTATCAGGTCAACAAGGCACGCCTTGTGGAAAAGATCGCAGAGCTTGTCCACGAAAAGAAGGTGGAGGGCATTGCGGACCTGCGTGATGAATCCGACCGCAACGGCATGCGCATCGTCATCGAGCTCAAGAAGGATGTGGTGGGCAGCGTCATCCTCAACCAGCTTTACAAGCACACCCAGCTGCAGGATACCTTCGGCGTCATCATGCTGGCCCTTGTGGACGGCGAGCCCAAGGTGCTGAACCTTCGGGAGATGCTGTCCCATTACCTTGACTTCCAGGAGGAAGTCGTCACCCGCCGCACCCAGTACGACCTTGACAGGGCAAGGGAGCGCCTGCACATTTTGGAAGGCCTCATGATCGCCCTTGACAATATCGACGACGTGGTGGAGACCATTAAGACCTCTCCCACCACCCCCATCGCAAAGGAACGCCTGATGGAGCGCTTCGGGCTCAGCGAAAAGCAGGCGCAGGCCATCCTCGATATGCGCCTTGCAAGGCTCACCGGCCTGGAGCGTGACAAGATCGCAGAGGAGCACGCCCAGCTGAAGATCACCGTTGCCCACTATGAAGCCATCCTTTCCGATGAAAGCCTGCTGCTTGGCATCATCAAGGAAGAGATCCTTGAAGTGCGCCGCAAGTACGCAGACCCCCGCCGCACGGAGATCACCGCTGCGGAGGATGATATCGACCTTGACGATATCATTCAGGAGGAGGAGATGGCGGTCACCATGACCCACCTTGGCTACTGCAAGCGCATCGCCCTTGATACCTACCGTGCGCAGCGCAGGGGCGGCAAGGGCATCATGGGTCAGGCCACAAGGGAAGAGGATTTTGTGGAGAAGCTGTTTGTGACATCCACCCATTCCCACATCATGTTCTTTACCAACACCGGCCGTGCCTTCAGGATCAAGTGCTATGCCATTCCGGAAGCAGGCAGGCAGGCGAAGGGCACCGCCATTGTGAACCTGCTGCAGCTGCAGGCAGGCGAGAAGATCACCGCCGCCTTCCCCATCGGGCAGGATGAAAAGGGCGAATACCTCGTCTTTGCCACGAAGGGCGGCGTCATCAAGAAAACGCCCCTCAGCGATTTCGACAACATCCGCAAGGGCGGCCTCATTGCCCTCGGTCTCAAGGAAGGGGACGAGCTCATCGGCGTCATGCTCTCCCACGGGCAGGATGAATTCCTTGTGGGCACGAAGAACGGCAAGTCCATCCGCTTCCATGAGGATGATGTCCGTCCCATGGGCCGCACTGCCACCGGCGTAAGGAGCATCCTTCTTGAGGAGGATGACGAGGTGGTGGATGTGAACCGTGTCATCCCCGGCTCCACCGTGCTGTCCATTACCGAAAAGGGCATGGGCAAGCGCACGCCGGAAGAGCAGTACCGCTGCCAGAACCGTGGCGGCAAGGGCATCATTGCCACCGCCATCACGGAAAAGACCGGCGCCCTTTCCTGCATGCGCATTTGCGACGGCAGCGAGGATATCATGCTCATCCGTGATGACGGCACCATCATCCGCATGAGCGTCAATGAGATCAGCGTCACCTCCCGCAACACCCAGGGCGTAAGGCTGATGCGTGTGAACGAAGGCACCCGTGTGACCTCCGTTGCCCTTGTTCCCCACGACGAGGCGGCGGACAGCGAAGAAACAACCGAAGAATAAGACTTTATCCCCTGTTGGGCGGCCTGCGGTTTTCAGGTCGCCCATCGGCGCATCATCCGTTTTTTGAAAGGAGCAGCAGCTTGATCCCCATCGCCGTGACACAAGCCCTTGAAGACCTCGCCCGCATCTTCCAAAGTGGGGGTGCGGTGCTCTATGCCGTGGGCGGCATGGTACGGAACAACCTGCTCTCTTTGCCGGTGCAGGATGTGGATATCTGCTCCTCCATGCTGATCGAGGATGCGGAGGCGCTGCTTCGGGAAAACGGCATCAAAACAAAGCAGAAGGGCGCCTTCTTCGGCACCCTTGATATCGAATTTCAGGGCGAGCGGTTCGAGTATGCTTCCTTCCGGGCGGAGCGCTACGGCGAGGGCGGCGACCATAAGCCCAGTGTTGTCACCTTCGGCGCCACCCTTGAGGAGGATGCCTTCCGCCGTGATTTTACCGTGAATGCCCTTTACTACGACATCCTCGGCGGCGAGGTCATCGACCCCACCGGCGGCATCGAGGACCTGCAGGCAAAGCGCATCCGTGCCACATCGCCCGACCCCGACATCATCCTTCGGGATGACGGGCTTCGCATATTGCGCATGGCACGCTTTGCGGCGGAGCTTGGCTTCACGGTGGAAGAAAACACCCTGCTTTCGGCGAAGCGCAACAGCGGCGGGCTTCGTGACATTGCCCCGGAGCGCATCCGTGAGGAACTTGACAAGATCCTTCTTTCGGATATACGCTATCTCAAGGGCAAAGAACGGGTGCTTGATGGGTTAGAGCTCCTTCGGGACTGCCGTGCCCTTGATGTGATCCTGCCGGAACTTGCCGCAGGCAGGGGCATTGAACAGCGAAAAGAATACCATGCATACGATGTGGAGACCCACATGCTGCATACCGCCGCCGCAGCGCCTGCACGGCTGCACCTGCGCCTTGCAGGGCTTCTGCACGATGTGGGCAAGCCCGTTGCTTACCGCAATACGGGCAAAATGTACGACCACGATAAGATCGGCACGGGTATTTCCCGGGAAATACTGAGCCGCCTCCGCTACCCGAACCACATCACCGATAAGGTGACCACCCTCGTCCGCTGGCATATGTACGATCTCAACGGCTCGGCAAAGGAGTCAACGCTCCGCCGCCGCTTTGCACAGTGGGGGCGTGAAGCCTCCCACGATCTTGTTGCCATAAGAGAGGCGGATGTGCACGGCAGCGGCATCATTCAGGGGGAAGTGAAAAGTGCGGAAAGGTGGAAAAAGTTCCTTCTTCGCATGGATGTGGAGCATGCCCCCTTCCACCCCAACGACCTGAACTGCACGGGAAAGGATATCATGCAGTGGCTTTCCCTGCCGCCCTCCCCACGCATCGGGGAGATCAAGGCGCAGCTTCTTTTGCACTGCGCCTGCCATCCAAAGGATAACTGCCGGGAACGGCTTCAAAAAACAACAAAAGATATAGGAGCAAAAGCAACATGGAAAAACGACCGCTGATCGGATTGACCCCTTACAAGCGTGATCCTGCAGATCCGAATATCGCCAACCACTACCACCAGAACGAAAGCTATGCGAACATCCTGCACGGCGTGGGCGCAACGGCTGTCTACCTTCCCTACGATTTTGACGATTGGGATATCCTTGACGGCGTGCTGTTCTGCGGCGGCGGCGATATCATGCCCAACCGTGGTGCTTACGATGAGGAAGACGGCGGCGAAGCGCAGAACCTCTGCGATGCCCGTGACGAGTTTGAGACCCGCCTGTTCCACGCTGCCAACGAGCGTGAAATGCCCATCCTGGGCATCTGCCGGGGCTGCCAGCTCATCAACTACATTTACGGCGGCAAGATCGTGAAGGATATGGCTGCCTTCGGCTATGAGGAAAACCACCGCTGCGCTCCCTTCGGCGTTAAGCTGCACACCGTTATCCCCGTGGAGGGCACCCTTGTGGAGAAGCTCCTCGGCGGTCCCCGTGAGGCGGCTTCCTTCCACCACCAGAGCGTGAAGACCCCCGGCAAGGGGCTCGTGGTCAGCGCCACCTCCCCCGAGGGCGTTATCGAAGCCATCGAGCATGAAAACGGCCGCATCCTCGGCCTGCAGTTCCACCCGGAACGCCTTGGCTGGACGGAGCCCTTCGAGTGGTTCGTGAACCTTGCAAAGGAATACAAAGAAAAGAGGGAACAATAACATGAAGAAGCCTTTCATCGGCATCGTCCCCAACCGCCTTGTGGAAGAAAAGGAAAGAACGGAAGTCAACTACTGGCTCAACGATACCTATGTGGATATGGTGGAAGCCGCCGGCGGCGCCGCCTATATCCTGCCCTACAGCTTCAAAAACTGGGAGCTGCTGGACGGCCTGCTGCTGGCAGGCGGTCACGATGTGATGCCCGAGACCGGCGGCTACACCCCCGGCGATTCCGACAGGGTCATCCATCCCTGGTACAAGGGACGTGACGATTTTGAACGCACCGCCCTTGAAGAAGCGGAACAGCGCAGCCTGCCGGTGCTTGGCATCTGCCGTGGCTGCCAGATCATGAACTCCGTGTACGGCGGCATTTTGGAATGGGATATCCCGGCGGCAGGCTTTGCGGAAAACCATGTCATCAGCCCCTTCACCAAGGAAGGCTGCCACCCCATCCTTGCGGAGGAAGGCACCCTTGTTAAAAAACTCCTCAACGGGCGCACCACCGTCTGCAGCAGCCACCACCAGATGGTGAAGGTGCCGGGCAGGGGATTCCGCATCACCATGCGTTCCCCCGAGGGCGTCAACGAGTGCATCGAGCATGAATCCGGACGTATGCTGGGTCTGCAGACCCATCCGGAGCGCATGGAGTGGAACGAGCCCTTTGACTGGCTCATCGCCCTTGCAAAGGAAAAGATGCAGGAGGTCAGGACGGAAAAACCCCTCATCGGTCTTCTGCCCAACATCAAAATGGAGGACGATGACCCCAGCGAGATCACCTACCGCCTGAACGAGACCTACATCACCCCCGTGGAGGCGGAAGGCGGCATTGCCGTCATTCTGCCCCTCAGCTTTGATGACTATGAGCGCCTTGACGGCGTGATCATTACCGGCGGTCCCGATGTGATGCCCGACGTGGGCCGCTACACCCCCGGCCCCGATGCTGCGCCCCTGCCGGAATACTACCGCCGCCGTGACGACGGCGAAGCCCACGCCCTCAAGGAAGCGGAGCGGCTTGATTTGCCGGTGCTGGGCATTTGCCGCGGCGAGCAGATGATGAATTCCTACTACGGCGGCGTTCTTGAGTGGGACATCCCTGCCGCCGGCTATAAGGAGAGCCACGAGCTTCGTCCCGTGAAGAAGGAGAACTGCCACCCCATCACGGCGGAAAAGGGCAGCCTGATCGAAAAGCTCCTCAACGGGCGTACCACCGTGGACAGCGGTCACCACCAGATGGTGAAGGTGCCCGGCAAGGGCTTCCGCATCACCGCCTACGCCCCCGAAAACGTGGTGGAGTGCATTGAGCACGAATCCGGCCGCATGCTGGGCATTCAGGCGCACCCGGAGCGCATGGAGTGGAACGAGCCCTTCAACTGGCTGAACGAAAAGGCGCTGGAACTGCGGAAGTAACGGTTTCGGCCCATGCAGGGGCATGCTGCCCATCCCACCGCTGAGATCCCCTTGCCTCTCCCTTTGGGAGAGGTGTCCGAGCAAAGCGAGGGCGGATCCCGAAAGCCCTCTCAGTCACCTTCGGTGACAGCTCCCCCAAAGGGGAGGGAATGAGCGTGAGGAACCGTAGGGGCGGCTATTGGCCGCCCGTGGCAAAGTCCCCTGCAAAAAAAAGCACAGGGATATGCACCCCTTGCCTCTCCCTTTGGGAGAGGTGCCCGAGCAAAGCGAGGACGGAGAGGGCGCACCCCCTTCGGGGAGTTAAATAACAGCTTCGCCGCTGAGACATGAGGGGCGGTCATTGGTCGCCCGCATATTTCCGCCGGACAGGAACGAATAAGGATCCGTTTTACCCTCTCCACCACTACCCAAAAGGAACAGATAACCTATGAATGATCTCATTTATGCCCTTTCCACCCCCGTGGGCGGCGCCATTGCCGTGGTGCGCATTTCCGGCCCCGGTGCAGGGGAACTGCTTGAAACGGTGTTCACCGGCCGTGGAAAACCGAGGGAAATGGTTTACGGGCGCATTGTGGATGAACTTGGCGAGACCCTTGACGAAGTCATGGCGGTCTTTTTCCCTGCCCCCCGTTCCTACACCGGCGAGGATATGGCAGAGCTGTTCCTGCACGGCGGTCAGGTGAGCGTAAGGCGTGTGCTGGCGCTGCTTGGGCGCCACGCAAGGGG
This sequence comes from Clostridia bacterium, assembly GCA_017435905.1. Classification (GTDB taxonomy): domain Bacteria; phylum Bacillota; class Clostridia; order Christensenellales; family CAG-138; genus UBA1685. The sequence continues at coordinate 10,881 of JAFSEB010000059.1, forward strand.
CGCAAGACCCGGCGAATTTACCGAGCGTGCCTTTCTTGCAGGGAAAATGGACCTTGCGCAGGCGGAAGCGGTGATGGATCTTGTTTCCGCAGGGGCGGAGCGCAGCGTGAAAAGCGCTCTTTCCCAGCTGGCCGGCAGGCTCAGCGCACGCATCGGCGAGCTGGAATCGAAAACGCTCGATGCCCTCAGCGGTCTTGAAGCTGCCATCGACTATCCGGAAGAACTGGAGGACGATGTAACATCCGCCCTGCCCGATGCGCTTGCCGCCATCGAACAGGAGCTTTCCGACCTCATCGGCAACGGGCTTGGCGGACGTGTGCTGCGTGAGGGGGCACGGGTCGCCATCGTGGGCCGCCCCAACGCAGGCAAAAGCTCCCTGCTCAACGCCCTTGCCGGCACGGACAGGGCCATCGTGACCCACTATGCAGGCACCACAAGGGATGTGCTGGAGGAAGCCGTTTCCATCGAGGGGGTGCCGGTCACGCTGTTTGACACCGCCGGCATCCGTGACGCCATTGACCCTGTTGAAAAGATCGGCGTGGAGCGTGCAAGAAAGGCCGCTGCCGATGCGGACCTGCTGCTTCTATGCTTTGATGCTTCCGCTCCCCTTACGGCGGAGGATACTGCCCTTCTTGCGGAGACGGCGGAAAGCGAGCGGCTGGTGCTCATCTCGAAAAACGACCTGCCTGCCCTTTGGGGCGAGGCTGCGCTGCAGGAAAAGGGCATTTGCCCCGGGGATATCCTGTCCGTTTCCGCCGTCAGCGGCGACGGGCTTGACGCCCTTCGTAAGGCCATCGCCGCTCGTGTGGCGCCCAATGCGGAAAGCGCCCTTGTGACCAACAGCCGCCACATTGAGGCGCTTGAACGGGCGAAACGTGCCGTTGCGGATGCAAGGAGCAATGCGGACATCATGGAGCTGGAGCTGATCGCCACCGACCTGCGGGATGCCATCAGCGCCCTTGGGCTCATCACCGGCCGTGAGGCGGCGGACGACCTTATTGAGCGCATCTTTTCCCGGTTCTGCGTGGGAAAATAGGATCAAAACTAAAAAAAGGCTTGCACACGAGCAGGCCTTTTCTTTTTTGCTGCGGCGGTGATTCCGGCCGGCGGTGGGGGGGGCGGCGCATGCTGCGGCTTCGCCGCAGCTGCGGCGTCAAAGAGGGGCGTGCTCCGCAC
>JAFSEB010000060.1 GCA_017435905.1 Clostridia bacterium
ACAACGCTCTTCTATGCTAAGATGTCTGTAGTTCATACTTTGCTCCTTCGTAGTTTTGTTGTGTGGTAACTTCATTCTACCAGAGCTTTGTATGAACTTCTTCTTTTTCTTCTCTGTTGCACTTGATAGTATAATTCACCAAGCAAAAAACCGCCGGGCTGTTTTACAGCCCGGCAGTTTCATTTTTGGTTAGCGCATTAATATGGAAAGCGAACAGCACCGTTCACCGTCTTTGATAGAGGACAAGCTCCGGATCCTCCCCGTTTTCCGCATAGGTGCAGACCAGCAGAAAGCTCATGTTCGCTGCGATGCCGAAGCACCTGTCGCCGCCGAATTCGCAGGGAAGCTGATTGCCGAGATACGTCGCATCATCGCTGAGGAACCTGACCGTATCGCCGCTTGGCAGCCGGTAGGCAAGGTTGATGAAGCTGCCCGAAAGCACGTTAAGATCCTCCACCCGGGGCATGCCTTCGATATTCAGCGCGTTGAACTCATCGATCAGCTGCCGTTTGAATGCGTCAAAATGCACTTCGCCGCCGATCTGCGCATATTTCTGCAGATAATCGAGGGTGAATTCCCCCTCGTGATAGCACCACTTGCAGTATTCCTCATTGAATACGCCGTCAAGCTCCTTGGAGGTGGTGGCGTCGTCAAGCTCCATGCCGCAGCAATGGCAGACCATCTGCCTCGGGGAGCCGAGCAGCGTGTTGATGGACACATCAAACAGCTTTGACAGCTGCTTCAGCGTTTCCGTGTTGGGGAGCGTTTCCCCGTTTTCCCACCGGGATACCGCCTGCCGAGTCACAAACACCTTTTCCGCCAGTTCATCCTGCGACAGCCCTTTTTTCGTTCTGAGTCCGTAAATGATCTCTTTTGGTTCCATGCAATATCACCTCTCCCCCATTGTATTGCCGAAAAGCCCGCAGCACAAGCAACAGCGTGTTGCTGCGGACAAAAACCGCCCCGTGCTTTGTGCACGGGGCGTTCGTTTTTCGCTGATGCGGCTTACGCCTTTGGGCCTGCCTTCACGATGTTTTCGGGCATGTTGCCGTACTTCTCGAAGTTCTTCACGAAGCGGGAGGCAAGATCCTTTGCGGTGGCTTCGTACTCGGCAAGATCCTTCCACATGGCACGCTGGTTGAGGCACTCATCCGGCACGTTGGGGCAGGTCTTGGGTACGCTGACGTTGAAGATGGGATCAAGCTCAAACTCGGCCTTTTCAAGCTCTCCGTTGAGGGCGGCGGTGACCATGGCACGGGTGTACTTGAGCTTCATACGGGAACCGACGCCGTACTTGCCGCCGGCCCAGCCGGTGTTGACAAGGTAGACCTTGGCGTCATGCTCTTCGATCTTCTTGCCCAGCATTTCCGCATAGAAGGAGGGGTGCAGGGGCAGGAAGGGTGCGCCGAAGCAGGTGGAGAAGGTAGTCTGGGGCTCCACGATGCCGCGCTCCGTGCCGGCCAGCTTGGAGGTATAACCGGAAACGAAGTGGAACATGGCCTGATCCTTATCGAGGCGGGAGATGGGGGGCAGCACGCCGAAGGCATCCGCCGTCAGGAAGATGACGGTCTTGGGATGGCCTGCCACGCCGGGGATGACGCAGTTGGGGATGTATTCCACGGGGTAGCCCACACGGGTGTTCTCGGTGAGGGAGTTGTCCGCAAAGTCGAACTCACGGGTCTTGTCATCCATCACCACGTTTTCCACCAGGGAGCCGAACTTGATGGCATCCCAGATCTGGGGCTCGTTTTCCTTGGAAAGGTTGATGCACTTGGCATAGCAGCCGCCCTCGATGTTGAAGCAGCCGGTATCGCTCCAGCCGTGCTCGTCATCGCCGATGAGCATGCGGTTGGGGTCGGCGCTGAGGGTGGTCTTGCCGGTGCCGGAAAGGCCGTAGAAGAGGGCAACATCGCCATCCTTGCCCACGTTGGCGCTGCAGTGCATGGAAAGAACGCCCTGCTTGGGCAGGAGGTAGTTCATCACGGAGAAGACGGACTTCTTGATCTCGCCCGCATACTGGCTGCCGGCGATGACGACCATACGCTTATCGAAGTTGACGAGGATCGCCGCTTCGCTGTTCACGCCGTCCACCTCGGGGATGCACTTGAAGCCGGGGGCTGCGATGATGGTAAAGCCGGGCACGAAATCCTGCAGCTGTTCTTCGCTGGGACGAACGAGGAGCTGATGGATGAAAAGGTTCTGGCTTGCAAGCTCGTTGATGACACGCACGGGGAGATGGTAGGTCTCATCGGCACCGGCGAAGCCGTCGAACACGAAGATGTTGCGGCCCTGCAGATATGCCATCATGCGGTTGTAAATGCCGTTGAACTTTTCCACGCTGATGGGAACGTTCACTTTGCCCCAATCGATGTCATCATGCACGGAAGGGGTATCCACGACAAAGCGGTCGTTAGGGGAACGGCCGGTGTATTTGCCGGTGGTCACCACCAGCGCACCGGTGTTGGAGAGCTTGCCTTCACCTGCCGCAAGCGCATGCTCCACGAGCTGTGCAGGGGTCAGGTTGCGATAGACGGCCTTCGGTGCGATGATCCCGAGGGATTCGATGTAGGATTTCATCTTCATACTCCTTTGCTTTCGCATTTTAATACACAGTGAAATACAGTTACCGTATCAAGCTGCGCACGGGCGCAGAAAATCATCTTGCTGTTCAGCGCTGCCAGCCATCCTCAAACACGATGTTTTCAAGGGGAAGTCTGGGACGGGACTTGGGCGCTTCCGCCGGCACGCCAAGGGGCGTCACGGCCACAACACGCACATCCTGCGGAATGCCCAGCAGGTTGCGGACGGGGTTTTCCGGGAAGTAACCCACCCAGCAGGTGCCGAGGCCTTCCGCCGTAGCGGCAAGCACCACATGCTCCATGCTGATGCCGCAGTCCACAAGGTAGTATTCCTTGCCGGAATTGAAGCCGCTGTCGGTAGAGTCGGCACAAAGGACGATGGCGTAGGGCGCAGTTTCATAGCAGGCCTTGGAGGGGTTGTCGATCAGCTCGCCCAGCATGCTGCGCTTCTCGGGGTCGGACACCACGATGTAGCGGTGGCACTGCCTGTTGCACCAGGAGGGGGACAGCCTTGCCGCTTCAAGGATGCGGTCAACGGTCTCTCTCGGAACGGGGGTATCCTGATATTTGCGGATGGAGCGGCGTGCCGCAACGGTTTCAAAAAATTCCATTCTGTTTCTCCCGTTTTATCATATTATGCGATCATACCAAAAACTATACGCACAAATGCAAGATTTCCTGCACTATCATCTAAAAAAGCAGCAAATCTTTTTGTTCAGTATAGCATCTGCCATCCGTTTTGACAACCGTTCCTGCAGGGTGATACACGTTTTTTTCGCCGAAAAGGCTGCCGCCGCTGTTGTACCTGCAGGATGTGCATGGTAAAATAGATAAAAATGATAAATTTGGATGAGGTGTCCCTTTGCATAAGCGTTTCCCCCTTTGTTTTTCCGCCGCCCTGCTGCTTTTCACCGTGCTTTCCTTCGGCGGCTGTGCCTATATTGCAGACCCTGTTCCGGTGCCCCCGCCGGTGGTGGATGTAACGCCCGTACCGACGCCGGAGCCGACGCCTGCTCCCACGCCGATGCCCACGCCTTCCCCCACGCCGTCGCCCACACCTTCCCCCACACCGGAGCCCACGCCCACCCCCGTGCCCACGCCCTACCGCAGCGAGGCATACCCCCTTGCGCCAAAGAGCCTTCGCACCAAGGAGGGCGGCCGCTATGCGGAGGAAGAAAAGCTGAACAAGGATCCCGAAAAGTTCTACACGGTGGTGGACCTTGTGAACCAGGCGGTGTTCGTCTACAAAAAAGATGCGGCAGGCGAATACACGGTGCTCGTTCGGGAAATGATCTGCTCCTCCGGCATCGAGGAGACCGACCGCAGCCCCCGGGGCACCTTCAAAATGGGCGAGGACTACAAGCGGTTTGCCTTCTTCGTGAATTTCGGCGTATACGGGCAGTACTGGTCCCAGATCCGGGGCAGCATCTATTTCCACTCCGTGCCCTATTCCGAGCGTGATGACCGCTACCTTATCGAGGAGGAATTCTGGAAGCTTGGCACCCCTGCCTCCCACGGCTGCATCCGCCTTCAGCCCGATGATGCCCAGTGGGTCTACCTTTACATCTGCCCCGGCAGCACCGTGACCATTACCGATGAGCTGCCTGCGGATCCCGTTCTTCGGGAGCGTTTGCTGCCCAAAGAACTGCCCACGCCGGACTGCTTTGAGATCGCCAAAAAAGAAGATTGATTTTTTGAAAAAGTGCTTGACCTTTCCCCTGCCCTGTGTTATTATAGCTCTTGCAGCAGCATTGCAGCATTACGTCGCGGGGTAGAGCAGTTGGTAGCTCGTCGGGCTCATAACCCGGAGGTCGTTGGTTCAAGTCCTTCCCCCGCAACCACAAAGCGCGCGCATGCGCGCTTCATATGCCGGCGTAGCTCAGTTGGCTAGAGCATTCGGTTCATACCCGGAGTGTCATTGGTTCGAATCCGATCGCCGGTACCACGTCATCGCAGACTTCACTAAGTCTGCGATGATTTTTTTTCAAAAATCATCTTTCACCCGTTCCGTTGCTCCTCCTTTTTTGGAAAGCATCCGCTGCATTTTTCTTCCGTTTCAACACCCTTCCGGGGTGTTTTTTTTCTTTGTCTTTTTGCCGCAGCTTGCGGTTTTTTCTTTCCTGTGGCATCATACAGAAAAGGCGGTGATACCATGTATTCTTTTCTTCACGAACTGCTGGCGGACAAACAGGGCGGCGCCATCTTTTCCTGCTTTGGCATCTGGCATTTTCTTTATATCCTTCTTGCCGCCGCTGCGGCGGCTGCTGTGCTGTATGCCTGCCGAAACAAGCCTGCCGATGCAAAGAAGCGGACAGCTGCCGCATTTCTCAACATTGCCTTCGCTCTTTACATGGCGGACTTTTTCCTGATGCCCCTTGCCTACGGTGAGATCGACATTGAAAAGCTGCCCTTCCACGCATGCACCGCCATGTGCGTTATGTGCTTTTTGAGTTATCACAGCAAGCGCATCGGAACATACAGAGGCTCTTTCGTTATGCTTGGCTTCATCTCCAACCTTGTGTACCTCATTTACCCTGCAGGCGTTATGTGGCATCAGGTAAGCCCCTTCTCCTACCGGGTGGTGCAGACGCTGCTGTTCCACGCCCTGATGAGCGTTTACGGCTTCCTTTTCCTCATTTATGACCGCCGTGAGCTGAGTTTGAAGCAATGCCGCAGCGACCTTGCGGTACTCATCGGCATGACGCTGTGGGCCATGCTGGGCAATTATGCATACAACGGCACCTTTGAAGGCTACTCCCACTTTTTCAACTGGTTTTTTGTGGTGCAGGATCCCTTTTACCTGCTGCCTGCAAAGATTGCGCCCTATGTGATGCCCGTATTGAACATTGCGGTGTTCTTTGCGGCGGAAATGCTCGTTTCCTTTGCCCTGCATCGTATCCGGAAAAAGCGCAGGGCGGCGTGACGGTTTCTGCACCGCTGCCCCTTGTCTCCGCCCGTAAAAGGGCGTATACTGTTCTTGCCGGTATCCCGGCACAAATTCAATTTGGAGCATGCTGTTTGAAGAAGAACAACACCTTGGAGATTGTGGGCTGACCGGGAGGTCGCCTGCAAGCTGCACCTCCCGAAAGCAGGAACAAAACAAAACCGCAATTTTCAGGAGGAAATACAAATGAATGATTACTTGATCCGCAACGAGATCCCCGCTGACCACCGCAACGTGGAACACATGGTCAGGGAGGCTTTTTGGAATGTTTACCGTCCCGGCTGTTTGGAACATTATGTGCTCCACTGCCTGCGAAAGGACCCTGCCTTTGTCCCCGAGCTTGATTTCGTGATGGAGCAGAACGGGCAGCTGATCGGCCAGAACATGTTCATGCATGCTGTCATCAAGGCGGATGACGGCAGAGATATCCCCATCATGACGATGGGCCCCATCTGCATCACACCGGAGCGGAAGCGGCAGGGCTATGGAAAGATCCTGCTGGACTATTCCGTGGAGCAGGCTGCAAGGCTCGGCTGCGGTGCGCTGTGCTTTGAGGGCAACATCAACTTTTACGGGAAAAGCGGCTTCACCTATGCAAGCAGCTACGGCATCCGCTACCACGGCCTGCCGGAGGGTGCGGATGCATCCTTTTTCCTCTGCAGGGAGCTCATTCCCGGTTACCTTGCCGGCATCACCGGCGAATATGCGCCGCCGCAGGGGTATTTTGTGGATGAAGCCGAGACGGAAGCCTTCGACGCCCTGTTTCCGCCAAAGGAAAAGCTGCGCCTTCCCGGGCAGCTGTTCTGATGCATTCAGCGCCTGAAAAGGCGCCGAACCGGAGCGAATCCCGCTCCGGTTTTTGTTTTTCGCAAAAAGAATGATGAATTTCTGACAATTTCGTTATTTTTTATACAATTTGCTATTTACTATTACACCCGGAAAGGAGTATACTTTGAAATCGTGGGCTGCATGAGCAAAAGCCCACCCCACAATACAGAAGGAGAACGAGCATATGCCCGATACCGCCGGCAAGGCATTGCCTTTACAGGACGATAAAAAGAAGACCGATAAGCGTATGACGCTGCATGATGCCGTTGCGGCCTATGTGCAGGATGGCGGCAGCATCGTTTTCAGCGGCATGGGCGGCGCCCAGTGCGTGGCCCACGCATATGAGATCATCCGCCAGAAGAAAAAGGGTCTGACCCTCATCGGCGACAGCCCCTGCGATGCGGGCGATATGCTGATGGGTGCAGGCGTCCTCAAGCGTGCGGAGCTTGCATGGTGCGGCTATGCGGTGGCAGGTCTCGGCCCCAATTACCGCCGCATCGTGGAAAAGAAGATCCCCCATGAAATGGAACTGATCGATTATTCCAACTACACCATCGGCCTCAGGCTGATGGCAGGCGCTATGGGTCTCCCCTTCCTTCCCACCCGTTCCCTCCTCGGCTCCGACCTGATGACCTACAACAAGGACATCAAGCAGATGGATGATCCCTACACCGGCGAACCCGTGGCACTTGTGCCTGCCGTGCACCCGGATGTTGCGCTCATCCACTGCAGCCGTGCGGATATCCACGGCAATGCGCAGATCTTCGGCTTTACCGCCAATGCGGAAAACGCCGCCCGTGCGGCAAAGCGCTGCATCATCACCTGCGAAGAGATCGTGGATACCGATGTGATCCGGCAGCATGCCCACGCTACCTGCATCCCCGGCTATGCGGTGGATGCGGTGGTGCACCTTCCCTTTGCCTGCCACCCCTGGAACTTCCCCTACGATTATGCCTACGATATCCCCTTCCACGGGGAGCAGACCCGTGCCTTCAAAACAAGGGAAGGGTTCCTTGCATGGCTTGACGAATGGTGCTTCGGCACGAAGGATCACGAAGAGTACCTTGACAAGGTGGGCAGGGAACGGCTCGCAAAGCTCAAGGATATCGAGCAGAAATTCTGCCCCAAGCATTGGTAGGAGGTCATCATGGAAATCAAACACGCACCCGAATATACCCCCACGGAGCTGATGATCGTGATCTCCGCCCGTGAGATCGAAGACGGCGACCTCGTCTTCGCAGGCGTGGGCAACCCCACCCTCGGCGCACTCCTTGCAAGGATGACCCATGCGCCCTCCTCCCTCATCGCCACGGAATCCGGCTGCATCGGCCCTTCCCCCAAGCGCATCATGCTGGGCATCGGCGACAATGCAGGCCTTGAAAACTGCATTGCCGTGGGCTCCCTTTGGCGGCTTTTTTCCGATCAGCAGCGGGGCTTTGTGGATATCGGCATGGTGGGCGGCGCCCAGATCGACCGCTTCGGCAACCTGAACAGCACCGCCATTTTCGGCGAGGGTGATTACTTCACCCCGGCGGCACGCCTTCCCGGCAGCGGCGGCGCCAACGATATCGCCAACTGCGCAAAACGCACCGTCATCTCCATTCCCCTTGAAAGGCGCCGCTTCCTTGAAAAGGTGGATTACATCACCTCCCCCGGCTTCCTGACCGGCGGCGATGCCCGTGCAAAGGCCGGTCTTCCCGGCGGCGGCCCCTCCGCCGTCATCACGGATAAATGCATCTTCCGCTTCCATCCGGAAACGAAGGAAATGATGCTCGTGTCCGTGCACCCCGGCACCACCGTGGAGGATGTACAGCAGCAAGTTCCCTGGAAGCTCCTCCTTGCGGATGAGGTCACGGTGACCCCTGCCCCCACCGCAGAAGAAGTTGCCATGATCCGTGCCCTTGACGAGGACGGCATCTACACCGGCACGGGGCTTAAAACCCTCACCTTTGACCGCTATATCGAAATGCTGGAACGGTCCCTTGCACAGTTTTCGGAATAACGCATACAAAAAACAGGCTGCTTTCGCAGCCTGTTTTTTGTATATGGCTTGATTTTTATTTCTTAGCCTTGGCAGCCTTCTTGCTTTCCCACTTGGATACGCAGAGGGAGCAGGAGATGTCGCCGGTGACGTTGAGGCAGGTACGGCCCATGTCGAAGAGCCTGTCAACAGCCACGATGAGGCCGATGTAGGCGACCGGGATGCCGATGGCTTCAAGCACCATGGCAAGCATGATCATGCCTGCGCCGGAAACGCCGGCAGTACCGATGGAAGCAAGGGTGGCGGTCACGACGACGATGATCATCTGGCCAATGGTGAGCTCAAGACCTGCGCAGGAAGCGAGGAACACGGTAGCAACGCACTGATAGATGGCGGTACCGTCCATGTTGATGGTGGCGCCCAGGGGCAGTACGAAGGAGGAGATGTCGCTGTCAGCGCCCATCTTGTCCGCACACTCCTTGGAAACGGGGAGGGTAGCGGCGGAGGAGGTGGAGGTGAAAGCGAAGATCATGGCGGCGGCAGCGCCCTTGAAGAACTTGAGGGGGCTCGTGCCGGCGAAAACCTTGGCGGAAACGGAATACACCGCCACAGCGTGGATGATGTAGCCGATGTAGGCGCAGCCGAGCACCAGCGCAAGGGAACCGAGGATCTCAGCGCCCTGAGTGGCAACGACCCAGGCCATGTAGGCGAAAACGCCGATGGGGCTGAGGCTGATGACGAAGCTCATGAGCTTCTCGATCACGGAGTAGAAGGAAGAAACGATGTCACGGCAAAGCTGGGCCTTTTCGCCGGCAGCAAGGATGGCGCCGCCGAAGAAGAGGGCGATGACGATGACCTGCAGCATGTTGGCGCTGGAGAAGGACTGCCACATGTTGGTGGGGAAGATGTCCACAAGGGTCTTCATGAAGCCGCCGAAGGCTTTGGCTTCATATTCGGCGTTGGCGGTATCAAGAACCGGGAAGAAACCCGCATTGTTGAACACGCTGGCGCACACAAGGCCGATCACGCAGGCGATGGCGGTGGTGACAAGGAAGTAAGCAACGGTCTTCCAGCCAACGGCGCCGACCTTCTTCATGTCTTCCATGGAAAGGATGCCGTCGATCATGGAGAAGAGAACAACGGGCACCACGATGAACTTGAGCAGGTTGACGAAGATGTCACCGAAGGGCTTCAGGTAGTTTGCCGTAAACTGGGGGATACCGGCAAAGAAGCAAATGAGGCCCACAACGATACCTGCTACGAGAGCGATCAGGATCTGCATCGGCAAAGTGAGTTTTTTCATTTTGAATACTCCTTTTGATGATTTTTTTCGAGGATGATTCCTCATGATATATATGATATTTTATAATAGTAATTCTTTTTTATCAAGTTATGTCATTATTTAGACGAACTTTTCATAAAAACAAGACATTTTGTATATTGACGAATCGATTTTCCCGTTGTTTCTGTTTGGCTTTTGGCATTTTTTCAAAAACTTTCAATTGCGGTAAAGAGCAGGGTTTGCGATAATAAACACGGCGGCAGGCGGCTTTTCCGCACCGCGCCATTCTTTTTTTACAGGAAAAATGAGAGATGAAAACAAATACGGTTGCATTCCTTTTCATTGGCCAGTCTCCCCGTCCGGATGTGATGGACGAGATGCGCCTTGCCCTTCCCGGCTTTACCATCCGGGAGTACGGCGCCCTTGATGGGCTTTCCCTTGCTGCCATCGAAGCGGAGCTTTCCCCTGCCTCCCCGGCGGATATGCTCATCACCAAACTCAGCGACGGCAGCGGCGTTGCCGTCAGCGAAGCAAAGCTGCCGCAAAGGCTGCAGCTGAAGCTGGACGAAGCCGCCCGTGAGGGTGCGGACGCCGCCGTGCTCATGTGCACCGGCAGCTTCGCAGGGCTTTCCTGCGCCGTTCCCCTTTTCACGATGGATGATGTATTCCACAAAAACCTCACCCTGCCCGAAGGTGCGAAGCACATCGGTCTCATCGTGCCCGAAGAGCCCCAAAGGCAGCCGTTCGAGGGCAAATACGCCCATTTCGCCCTGCCCGTGACAAGTGCGGCAGCCTCCCCCTACGGCGGCAGCGAAAACGTGACCGCAGCCGCACTTTCTTTGAAAGCAGCCGGGGCGGATGTCATCACCCTTGACTGCATGGGCTACAGCATCGCCCTTGCAAAGAAGGTCTCGCAGGCAACGGGGCTTCCCGTGCTGACTCCCCGGCAGGAGACCGCAGCCGCCATTATGCGCCGGGCGGATCTGTAACAGACAACACCACCTTGAAAGGATGTACGCATATGTTTGAAATGACGAAGGATCTTGCGCTCTCCGCCATCTACGGCGGCTGGCTCCTTGGCGGAGGCGGCGGCGGTTCGCTGCAGGGCGGTCTTGAGGTGATCGATGCGGTGATGAAAAACGGCGGTTTTTCTGTCTGCACCGTGGATGAACTGAAGGCGGATGAGACCGTGGTCACAGGTTCCCTTGTGGGCTCCCCCGCTTCCGGCACCAGCGGCCCTGCAGAGGCAGGCTGCATGCGTGCCTACCGCCTCTTCTGCAGCAATACGGGGCTTTCCGTCGGCGCCGTCATCTCCAACGAATCCGGTGCGCAGAGCATCACCAACGGCTGGATCGCCGCAGCGGTCAACGGCCTTCCCGTCATCGATGCGGCATGCAACGGCCGTGCCCACCCCACCGGCGTGATGGGCGCCATGGAGCTTCACAAAAAGCCCGGCTATGTGACCGTGCAGGCTGCGGCAGGCGGACGCCCCGGCAGGGAGCTTGATATTGTTACAAAGGGCTCCATCGATGATACCTCCGCCCTTGTGCGCAGCACCGCTGCAGCCGCAAAGGGCATGGTGCACGTGCTCAGAAACCCCATCGATGCTGCCTACATCCGTGAAAATGCAGCCATCGGCACCCTCAGCATGTGCATCGAGCTTGGCAAGACCCTCCGTGCCCACGAAAACGATCCCGAGGGCATGGTACAGGCGCTTTCGGAGCAGGCAGGGCTGCGCCTTCTTGCAAAGGGCGCTCTGCAGGGCTTCACCATGACATCGGAAGGCGGTTTTGATGTGGGCAGCGCCACCGTGGGGGACGGATATGCGATCAGCTTCTGGAACGAATACATGACCGTGGAAAAGGACGGCGAGCGCCTTGCCACCTTCCCCGACCTCATCCACCTGATGGATGCGAAGACGGGGCTTCCCGTGTGCAGCGCCGCCATTGAGGAGGGCATGGACGTGATGCTCGTCTGCATCCCGAAGGAGCGGCTCCTTCTTGGCAGCACCATGTTTGACAGGGAGCTTTTCATTCCCTGCGAAAAGGCGGTCAAAAAGCCGCTGATCGAATACGTGTTTTAAGTTTTTCGCACATAAAAAAGAGCGGCGATGCCGCTCTTTTTTGTTGTTTAAGGTGTTTAGCGTTCCTCGCGGAAATAGTTGGTGCCGCAGGATTTGGGCTGTGCGTGCTCCCTGGACTGACGGATGCTGGTGATGATCAGCACGAGGATGGTTGCCGCATAGGGCAGCATGTCGTAGATCTGCATCGCAAGGCCGGGGATGTTCACATACAGGCGCATGATGGTGAATGCGCCGAAGATGAGGCCGCATACAAGACCCCTCAGGGGGCTCCAGGTGGAGAAGATAACGAGCGCCACCGCCAGCCAGCCGTAGCCTGCCACGCAGTTGTGCACCCATACGCCGGACTGGTTCACCATGCTCATGTACATGCCGCCGATGCCGCAGATACCGCCGCCGATAACGGTGGCAAGGTACTTGTAGCGTGTGACGTTGATGCCGGCAGCATCCGCCGTGGCAGGGTTTTCACCCACCGCACGCAGGTTGAGGCCCACACGGGAACGCTTGAAGAACCATGCCATCACAATGGCGATGACGATGGCGAAATACACCATCCAGTTATACTGCAGGAAGAGCTTGGAAACGGTCTGCAGGAAGGGAGAAGCGCTGTTTTTGAGACCGAACAGGTCAAGCTGGGAAAATGCCGCCTTGGTCACCTTGGAAACGGTGACGAAGCCGCCGGCGCTTTTGCCGAGAAGCTCGCCGCAGAAGTTGGCAAGGCCCGTGCCGAAGATGGTCAGCGTAAGGCCCGTTACGTTCTGGTCCGCACGGAGGGTGACCGTCAGGAAGCTGTAGATGAGGGCGCACAGGGCGCCTGCCGCAAAGGCTGCCACAAGGGCAACAAGCAGGGAAACGAATCCCGATGCTGCAAAGCCTGCGGATTTCATCATCTGCTCATAGGCATAGGAAGCGGCAAGGCTTGTTACCGCACCCATGAACATCATGCCCTCAACGCCGAGGTTCAGGTGGCCGGATTTTTCCGTAAGGATCTCGCCCAGCGTGCCGAGAAGAAGGGGCGTGCCTGCCAGCACCGCTGCCACGAAAAGGCTGATGAAGTCAAAACTCATGCTGCTGCCTCCTTTCTGCCACGGAATACAAGCTTGTAGTTGATGAAGAACTCACACCCAAGCATGAAGAACAGGATGATGCCCACCAGCACCTCTGCACAGGATTCGGGAACGCCTGTAGAGGACTGGAAGCCGGCGCCACGGTCAAGGGCTGCAATGAACACCGCCACGATCAGCATGGTAATGGGGTTCATTTTGGAAAGCCACGCAACGGTGATGGCGGTAAAGCCGACGCCGCCGGCAGTTCCCTCCGTCAGCGTGCCGTCCGCACCGGAGACCACAAGGTAGCCTGCAAGACCGCACAGCGCACCGCTGATGAACATGGTACGAAGGTAGACCTTGGACACGTTGATGCCCGCATAGCGTGCGGTGTTGGTGGATTCGCCCACCACGGCGATCTCGTAGCCGTGCTTGGTGCGTGTCAGGTAGAAATGTGCCACCACCACAAGCACCAGTGCGATGATCCAGCCGATGTGGATGCCCATCACTTTGGGAAGCACGGCAATGGGGTCGAACATGCGCACCTTCGGGAAGGATGTGCCTGCCATCTTCCATGCCGGCTGATAGGCAAGGTATTTCACATACTGCAGCGCAATGTAGTTGAGCATCAGCGTGAAGAGCGTTTCATTGGTGCCCCACTTGGATTTGAAAACGGCCGGCACCACGCCGTAAAGACCGCCTGCCACGATGGCTGCAAGGAACATGAGCACAAGCATCAGGATGCGGGGCAGGAAGCTGCCGGATTCCGCCGCCCATGCGGCAAACTGTGCATCATAATGGATGGCAACGGCGCTGGCAGCGATGCCGCCGATGAGGATCTGACCTTCCGCACCGATGTTCCAGAATTTCATCTTGAAGGCAAAGGCGATACCGATGGCGGAAATCAGCAGCGGTACGGCGGTTCGCACCGTTTCCTTGATGTACATGGTGCCGCCGAAGGCGCCCCGCACCATTTCGCCGTAAATGCCGAAGGGATTATGCCCGAGGATGAGCAGCAGCAGCGCACCCGTCACAATGGCACCGAGAAGGGCGATGCCTCGGATCACCCACGCCTTTCCCGGCGTGATCGATGCACGCTTTGTCATCCGCACGAAGGGTTCCTGGTGTTCCGCACGTTTTTTCATGCTTCGGCCTCCTTTTCCCGGCCCGTTTTGACCATCAGCAGGCCGACGTCTTCTTTGGTGCATTCACGGGGGTCCACGATGCCGGAGACCTCGCCGCCGCAGATGACCATGATGCGGTCGGAGATCTCCATGAGCACGTCAAGATCCTCGCCCACGAAGATAACCGCAACGCCCTTCTTTTTCTGTTCGTTGAGAAGGTCGTAGATCTTAAAGGAGGAGTTGATGTCAAGACCTCGCACCGGATAGGCTACCATAAGCACCTTGGGATTGTAGTGGATCTCACGGCCAAGAAGCACCTTCTGCACGTTGCCGCCGGAAAGCCGCCTGACCGGAGTGGATGTGCCCGGGGTGACGATCTCAAGGGATTCGATCAGGTCTTCACACACCTTTTTCGGAGTCTTACGGTCTACAAAGATTCCCTTGTGGTCCTTGTAACTGCGGATGAGCATGTTATCCACCATATCAAGGCTGCCCACAAGGCCCATGCCGAGGCGATCCTCCGGCACGAAGGCAAGGGAGATACCTTTTTTGAAGATCTCCTCCACTTTGCAGCCCACCACGTTTTCGAATCCGTCGCCGGTCTTGTAGAGGATGCTGCCCTCCGTGGCATGATGAAGGCCTGCTATGGCTTCGCAAAGTTCTTTCTGCCCGCTGCCTGCAACACCTGCCACGCCGAGGATCTCTCCGCCGTAAGCGGTAAAGGTGGCATGTTTCACCGCCTGCACGCCTTCCGCATTGATGCAGGTCAAGTTTTCCACCTTGAGCATCTCTGTTTTGTTTTCTACCTCGGGACGCTCGATCTCAAGGCTGATGCTGCGGCCCACCATGGCTTCCGTCAAAGACTGCTGGGTGGCTTCCTTCGTTTCGATGGTGCAGATGTATTCACCCTTGCGAAGGATCGCCACACGGTCGGAAACATCCAAAACCTCATGCAGCTTGTGGGTGATGATGATGATGCTCTTGCCGTCCGCCTTCATGGCACGCAGCACATCGAACAGCTTTTTGCTTTCCTGGGGCGTCAGCACGGCGGTGGGCTCATCGAGGATGAGGATATCCGCACCGCGGTAGAGCACCTTGATGATCTCCACGGTCTGCTTTTCGCTAACCGCCATGTTGTAGATCTTCTTGTTGGGGTCAAGATCAAAGCCGTATTTGCCGCTGATCTCGCTGATCCTGGCGGCTGCCGTTTTCCTGTCAAGCTCAATGCCGCCGGGCAGACCCAGCACGATGTTTTCCGCCGCCGTCAGCACATCCACGAGCTTGAAGTGCTGGTGGATCATGCCGATGCCAAGGTCAAATGCTTCCTTGGGAGAGCGGATTGTGACAGGCTCGCCGTGGATGCGGATCTCGCCGCTGTCGGGAAAATAGATGCCGGAAAGCATGTTCATGAGCGTGGTCTTGCCGCTGCCGTTTTCGCCCAGCAGCGCAAGGATCTCGCCCTTTCTGAGGGAAAGGCTCACATTGTTGTTGGCAACGGTCTTCCCAAAGGTTTTGGTAATGCCCTGCATCGCAACTGCGTATTGGGTTTGTTCCATGCATTCGCCTCCTGTTCAGGATATGTGTAGGGTAAACAACATAATGCAAACCTGCCGGAAACGGCGGAATACAATATGCCTGCTGCGGTTTGGACTATGTTGCTTACCCTAACGGTGCGCATTCCCTGCGCATCCGCATCACGAAAAGAAATGTTGATTCAAAAGAGATGGGATCGGAAGGAAAGAAGGCAGAGCTGCGAAAATGCAGCTCTGCCGTGTTGTTATGTGTGTTAGCCGATGACTTCCACGCCGTCGATGATGTAGTTGAAGGAAGGAGCGGAAGCAACTTCGTTTTCAACAAACCATTCGCCCTCGGCGACATCGATGGTCACGGTGTTGCCGTCGAAGTCAACGCCTTCGCCATGATAGGGGCCGGCAAAGGGCTGCACTTCGCCTGCGAGGATGCCTTCATAGGCAGCCTTCACAGCTTCGGCAGTGCCTTCCGCCACGATGCCTTCGTTCATGTCGGAAAGGAGGCAGACGCCGTCATAGAGACCGCCCATCCAGTCAACATCGATGGGTTCGCCCTTGGCAACGCAGGTGGTGGCGTATACAAGATACTGAGACCAATCCCAGATAGCGCTGGTCATGGAGGCGTTGGGGGCAACATCGATCATAGCGGAGTTGTAGCCGATGTGGAACACGCCTGCATCTTCAGCAGCGGTAGCGGGAGCGGTGGAGTCGCAGTGCTGGGAGATGACGCCGCAGCCGGCATCGATCAGGGCAGCCGCATTCTGACCTTCCTTGGTGGGATCATTCCAGGAACCGGTGTACATGACCTTCATGGTCACATCGGGATTCACGCTCTTGGCGCCAAGATAGAAGGCGGTGAAGCCGGAGATAACTTCCGCAAAGGGCATGGCGGCAACGTAACCGAGCACGTTGTTGCCGATCTCCTTGGCCTTGAGGCCTGCAACGATACCCGAAAGGTAACGGGCTTCGTAAATACGGCCGAAGTAGTTGTGATGGTTGGCAAGGCCGGAGGAAGCTGCAAGATAACCGGTAGCGTGGCAGAACTGCACGTCGGGGTTCTGGGCAGCAACTTCCATGATGCCGCTTTCATGACCGAAGCTGGTGGCAAAGATCAGGTTGCAGCCTTCAGCGATGAGCTCGTTGGCAGCCTGAATGACCTGGGCGTTATCTTCGGGAATGTTGAACTTGTTGATGATCTGGGTATCCGCATCAAGGCCGAGGGTCTCGATCATCTTGAGGGTACCGTTGTTGTGGTTGTAGGTGTAGCCCATATCGGAAGGATCGGAAACATGGATGAAGCCGATCTTCATTTTGGAATAATCCACACCCTCGGTGTCAACATGCACGGAGCCGAGCTCTGCTTTGATGACATCCTTGAAAGCGACCTTGGTCACTTCCTGCTCACCGTCGCCGTCAGTTTCGGCGGGGGCTCCGCAGGCTACGAGGCTCAGCACCATGATGAGACTGAGCATCAGCGCGATGATTTTCTTCATTTTGTTATCCTCCTTGTTTTTGCTGCATTATATTGAGCCCGAAGGCATGCAACCGTACTCTCTTCCGGGCGGCAGGGGTGAAGGGGATCCAAGACCTTCCTGCGCACACTTTTCCGGAAGTGTTTGTGCGAAACAGATTGATTATATCACAAAATACCGCTTGCGTCCAATGCTTCGAGGCTCGGGTCGCAAAGTGTCGGGGAGCCGGCTGCCCTGAGTGCATTTTTTACATCCTTCAGGCCGCTGCCGGTGCTGATGACGGTAACGGTCTCATTGCTGCCGATGATGCCTTCCTGTACCGCACGGCGAAGGCCTGCAGTAGCGGTCACGCCGGCAGGTTCGCCGAAAACGCCTTCCGTACGGCCGAGAACACGCATGGTATCAAGGATCTCCTCATCGGAAACGGCGATCCATTTGCCGCCGGATGCGCTGACCGCACGCAGTGCCTTCACGGGGTTTCTCGGCACGCCCACGGCAATGGAATCGGCGAGGGTGTTTTCTTCCGCCGGGATCAGCCCACGGTTTTCCCTTGCCGCATCCACAAAGGGGCAGCAGCCCGTGGACTGCACGCCGAGGATCTTCGGGATGCGCTCGATCATGCCAAGCTCGTAAAGATCCCTGAAGCCGTTGTACACGCCGCCGATGGTGCAGCCGTCGCCCACGGATACGCACACCCAGTCGGTGGGCTGCCAGGAAAGCTGCTCTGCGATCTCAAGGGCTACGGTCTTTTTGCCCTCGGTGAGGATGGGGTTGATGCCTGCGTTGCGGTTATACCAGCCGTATTTTTCAATAGCGGCTTTGGAGAGATCGAAGGTCGCCTTGTAGTCGCCCTTGACAGAGACCACCTTTGCGCCGAAGATCATCAGCTGCGCCACCTTGCCCTCCGGGGCACGCTGGGGCACGAAAATGACCGTCTTCACGCCCATACGGGCGGCATTGCCGGCGCAGGAGGATGCCGCATTGCCCGTGGAAGAGCAGGCAATGGTATCGTAGCCAAGCTCCACCGCCTTCGCCACCGCCACGCCGGAAGCACGGTCTTTCAGGGAAGCGGTGGGGTTGATGCCGTCATCCTTGATGTAAAGCGCCTTGAGCCCAAGCTCCGCACCGAGGCGCCTTGAGGCATAAAGGGGCGTCCAGCCCACACGCAGAAAGGGTGAAAAATCCCGGGGCTTCAGGGGCATCAGCGGCGCATAGCGCCACATGCTGTTGTTGTGATCCTTGGCAAGGGATTCACGGGAAAACCCTTTTTTGATGTAACTGTAATCGAATACGATATCAAGAATGCCTTTTTCGCCGCAATGGGGGCATGTCATGCGCTCATCGTACGGAAGCTCCGCACCGCAGAGAGTACAGCGATAGCCCAAAATATGCTTCATAGCCCAATTCTCCTTATTCTGTTCCGGATCGTTTTGATTCTAAAAAACCGTTTGATGTGCAAAAAATAAGTTTGTTCTTTCTGTAATCATACTATATTCTTTCCGTTTTGTACAGAACGTTTTTTCCTTTAAAATCCGTTTTTTCATGTTTTCCATTCCGATTGCAAGATGAACTTTTCCCCTGCCCGTGGTACAATAAAAAAAGCAGATCATATGAGGAGGTTTTTCGACCATGGAAACCGTTTTGACCCGTTTTTTGCGCTATGTCGCCATCGATACAGAATCCGCCCCCGATGCCGGAAAGATCCCCAGCACCGACAAGCAGTTTGACCTTGCAAAGATCCTGCTTGAAGAGATGCGCTCCCTCGGCATCAAGGATGCACGCATGTCGGAAAACGGCTACGTTTACGGCAGCATCGAAGCCACGGCGGAAGGTCTCCCCTGCCTCGGCTTCATCGCCCACATGGACACCGCCCCCGATGCCCCCGGCGCCAATGTGAAGCCCCGCATCGTCGAAAACTACCGGGGCGGCGACATCCGCCTCAACGACGAGGTCTCCATCGAGGAAAACCTGTTCCCGAGTTTGAAGGAATACATCGGCAGCGATATCGTCGTCACCGACGGCACCACCCTGCTCGGTGCGGATGACAAGGCAGGCGTTGCGGAGATCATGACCCTTGCCGCCTACCTCATCGCCCATCCGGAGATCCGCCACGGCCGCATCGCCATCGGCTTCACCCCCGATGAAGAGGTGGGCTGCGGTGCGGACATGTTCGATGTGCCCGGCTTCGGTGCGGATTTCGCCTACACGGTGGATGGCGGCAAGCCTTCGGAGCTTGAATACGAAAACTTCAACGCCGCTTCCGCAAAGCTCATCTTCCACGGCGTGGGCATCCACCCCGGCGATGCGAAGGACAAGATGCGCAACGCCCTTCACATGGCAAAGGAGTTCGATGCCATGCTGCCTGCTGTTGCCCGTCCGGAGCACACCGCCCTTTATGAAGGCTTCATGCACCTGACCTACCTTTCCGGCGATGTGGTGGAGGCGGAGATGCACTACATCATCCGTGATCACGACAGCAAAAAGTTTGCGGATAAGAAAGCCCTGATGGAAGCCGCCGCCGCTTACCTTTGCACCAAATACGGCGCAGGCACGGTGGAGCTTACCCTTCGGGATTCCTACTATAACATGCGTGAAAAGATACTGCCCCATTTCCACCTGATCGAGACCGCCATGGCTGCCATGGAAAAGATCGGTCTTGTGCCCCATGTGGTGCCCGTTCGCGGCGGCACCGATGGCGCTCGCCTTTCCTACATGGGTCTCCCCTGCCCCAACCTTGGCACCGGCGGTGAGAATTTCCACGGCGTCAGGGAGTTCATCCCCGTGCAGAGCATGGAAAAGGTGGTGGAGCTTCTCAAGACCATCGTGGAGCTGACTTACGCATAGTAAACTCCAAAAGTACACAAAAAAGCAGGATCGGATATCCGATCCTGCTTTTGTTTTGTGTTCGTTTTAGTTTATTTCATCATGTCCGCAAGGACGCCGGTCTTTTCATTGAAGGCGTTGATGAGCGCATCCATCTCGGCGGCCTGATCGTGGATGGAAGTCCAGTAGTTTTCATCATACCACTGGGCGTTGAGCTCTTCCACGGTCTTGCCCTGCTGCTCGACCCAAGTATAGTACTTGAGGTTGTGCACACGCTTACGGGCGGCGTAGGTGAGTTCTTCCATGTTGTCCGTGCGAATGCCGTGGAGGTGCTCGCTGTAATCACGGGCAGCGGTAAGGATGTTGTATTCGCCCTGCTGCTCGTTGAGCTCTGCGATACGGGAGGTGTACATGGCGGCGGAGTCGGTGCCGACGGTGGCAATGACATCGTTCTCGGTGAGCTCATAGTACTTGGCGAACTTGATGCAGCAAAGCACGTTGGCAATGCCGGAAATGCCGAGGAGAGAGAGCTGCTCAACGGTCTCTTCGGGAACGCCCACGACTTCCTTGAGGTACTTGTGGCCATCTTCGGTATTGAAGAGGCGCAGCAGGTTCTGGGAGTCTTCATCATCGATGGCGATGACCATGTCGGTGTTCTTCACATTGTGTACCCACGGCACGTGCTTGTCGCCGATGCCTTCGATGCGGTGGCCGCCGAAGCCGTTATTGAGGATGGTGGGGCACTGGAGCGCCTCGCCCACGGCCAGCTTCGCATGGGGATACTGTTCCTTGAGGTAATCGCCGGCGGACATGGTACCTGCGCTGCCGCTGGTGAAGCAGGCGCCTGCAAAGCGGGTCTTGTCGGTCTTGAGGGACTCGTAAACATCCGCGATCGCCTTACCGGTTACCTGATAATGCCAGAGCACGTTGCCCATTTCCTCGAACTGGTTGAAGATGATCACATCTTCACGGGTGCGGCGAAGCTCCCAGGTCTTGTCGAAGATCTCTTTGACGTTGCTTTCGCAGCCGGGGGTGGCAATGACTTCACCGGCGATCTTGGAAAGCCAATCAAAGCGTTCCTTGCTCATTTCGGCAGGCAGGATGGCAACGCTCTCGCAGCCGAGGAGCTTGGAGTTGTAGGCGCCGCCGCGGCAGTAGTTGCCGGTGGAGGGCCAAACAGCCTTATGATAGGTGGGGTCAAACTGACCGGTCACAAGACGGGGCGCAAGGCAGCCGAAGGAAGCGCCCACCTTATGGCAGCCGGTGGGGAACCACTTGCCGCAAAGCACCACGATACGGGCTTTGACGCCGGTCAGCACGCTGGGAAGCTCGATGTAGTTCACATCGCCGTAAGCGCCGCCATCCATGGTGGGCTCGTTGCGCCAGGTGATGCGGAACAGGTTCAGCGGATTGACATCCCAAAGGCCGACATTCTTCAGTTTTTCTTTGATAACTTCCGGGATCTTGTTGGGGTCACGCATCTGTGCAAACGTGGGGATCACGATGCGGTTTTCTTTTGCACGCGCCACTGCGCGTTCCAGCTGTTGCGGATGAACGGTCAAATCGATCATGTTTCACACCCCGTAATCATATAGATTTGTTCCCATAATCAAAATGGTACTGTGTTTAGTGTATGCTTTTCCGTCCCCTTTGTAAAGGGGATTTTCGCAAATATCTAAAAATTTTTAAGGCAATATTCTTTTTTGTTTGCCCCCCCATGGAATGGGACGTTGAAAACGCAGCAGAGAAGCGAGAAAGTTTTGCATTGCAAGAAGAATGTGCTGCATGAAAACCGAAGTTATGATACACAGGAACTATTTTACCGGCTATCCGGCATATACAGTTCATCTTCTGCCCATTTACCGGGATTTCCTTCAATGTAATTCCATACATCCAGATAATCATGCTTTCCGCGAATCACATGATCATAAAAGCCCTTTTGCCAAACAGAAAATCCTGCTTTCTTTGAGATCGCCCCTTTCGTTTGATTCATTACCGTTGAAACCGTAGGGGCGGCCATTGGCCGCCCGTCAGGATCCGTATTGATCCGCAGCAACAAATGTATATGGTTTGGCATAATAACGGCATGGTCAACCGTAATTGCAGGATAGTGTCCGGGAATATCATAGATGCTTTCTTTCACCAAGATGCCAAGCTCGGTCAGCGGAGCATTCTCCGGGCGGTCGATCGTTTCCCGTGTATTCGCCCAGAACAGGTTTTTGCGATTCTTGGTACAGATAGTAATAAAATAGGCGTTAGGTGTGCTGTAATCGTATTCTCTCAGACGGTTGTGTTTTCGTTTTGGCAATTCCATATGCATCACCTATTCTTTGTTTTTCGAGATCATCGTAACAAATATGATCTTTCATTTCAAGGTTACATTTTCCCATCGCCGGCATAAACCGACAATAACGGTTCGGGCGGCCGATGGCCGCCCCTACGGTGATAATGCAAGCCGAAACGTCCCCTATTCCTCGTCCGACGGTCACCCCTTTGCAGGGGCGGCCATTGGCCGCCCGCTTTTTTCCACCGGCTCCCCCTTTGTAGGGGCGGCCATTGGCCGCCCGCATTTTTCCACCCCCCTTGTAGGGGCGGCCATTGGCCGCCCGCTTTTTTCCACCGGCTCCCCCTTTGTAGGGGCGGCCATTGCCGCCCGCATTTTTCCACCGGCTCCCCCTTTGTAGGGGCGGCCATTGGCCGCCCGCATTTTTCCACCGGCTCCCCCTTTGTAGGGGCGGCCATTGGCCGCCCGCATTTTTCCACCCCCACTTGTAGGGGCTGCCATTGCCGCCCCTGTTTTTCCACCATGCCCGTCCGGCCGAACCGCAAAAAAAGAGCCGCCCCGAGGGGCGGCTCCTGTGTGCAGTTGGAAGCCCAAGAGGGCGTGGTTTAATTACGCACGAACCTTCTTGAGGACGACAGCGGCAACGAGAGCAACAACGATCATGGCGAAGCCAACGACGCTGGTGTTGTCACCGGTCTGGGGAGGACGGATGGAGGGATCGACGGTGTCGAGCTCTACAACGTAACCGGAGGGCCATACCTTGGAAACTTCAGTCTCCATGATGGTGCCGAAGTACTTCACGAAGTGCTCTTCGCTCATGTACTTAACGCCTTCATAGGTGAAGCCGAGAACATCGAGAACCTCTTCGAGAACGGCAGCAACCTTGTTGTAGGTAGCGCCGGACTGGATCTGGTTCGCAACATCGCCTTCAATGGCGAAGGAGAGGAGGTTGTTGACCTGCTTCACAACGTGATACTTAACGCCATCAACGGTGACGTAGATAGCACGCTTGGCATCGATCTTGGAGTCCTCGTCAGCCTTAACAGCAGCGCCAACCACGGGGAAGGTCACCTTGCCGTCATCAGTAACAACGGTGAAGATCTTCTCGCCCTTGTTGTGCCATACATCGTAGTCTTCGCCGTCAACTTCCCAAGAGAACTTGCCGTCTTTCCACTCGTTGTAAACGCCGAGGGTAGCGGTGATCTTGGCATCAACCTTGGCCTTGTCGACCTGAGCCAACACAACATAGTGGAAAGTCTTGCCGTAAGCGGTTTCGGTGAAGTACTTCACGATCTCGTCATCAACGATGGAGGGATCAACGTAGTTGCTGTCAACGGAAACGAACTTGCAGCCGGAGTTGGTGATGGTGAGCTTGAGCTGGCCGTTCTTGATGTATGCCTTCATATCATCGGAGAGCTTGCCTTCCTCGGGGAACTCAACGGTCACAACAGCGCGTACATAGTCTTCAAGAACGACGGGATAGGTCTTCTCGAGAACGACCCACAGTTCGTCGCCATCGGGATTAAAGTACTTGTTGTTGACTTCTTCTTTTTTGCCGCTCAGAGCGTCGATGGTGATCTTGATGTCTTCGACTTCCTTCTCCTTGACCACGATGTCCCAGCCAGCGGCCAGAGCGGTGGAAGCGAGAGCGAAGACCATGACGAATGCGATTGCGATAGTCAGGATTTTCTTCATTTTCTTTTTCCCTTTCAAGTTAAATTTGTTTTGCAAGTGAGCCGGGAGCGTTCCCCGGCAGTGATAAGAGTATGCCTTCTTGGGTACTTTCCCGTTGCACGAGTTAATATTAGCATGATTTGTTGCGCATGTCAACAGTTTTTTGTAATCTTTTTGTAATAATTGCTGTCCTTTTTTTGCGAAACAGGCAATAATTCCGCATTCTTGCCGCCCTTTGCGCACCCCCTGCCCCTCCCATGGGCAAAAACCGGAAAAAAGTGGCTGTTCGCCTTGATTTTTCCGCCCTTTTGAAAGCGGTTTGCGCAGGCTGCGGCAGCTGCTGATCCTTTTGCTTATATCGTCAATTATTACAGTTTTGTAATAATTTGGATGGAGATCGAATGATATACCTGGGGGATTCCGCATAGCAGGGTGCGGAACAATATCGCAGGGGCGGCCGTTGGCCGCCCGCATTTTTCCTGCACACCCTGCACGGGCGGCCAATGGCCGCCCCTACAGCGATAGCAAACAGGAAAATAAGGGTTCGTACCGAGCGCCTTTTGCTGCGAATGCACAAGCGCCCCGGCTGTATGCCGGGGCGCCGCCGATACCGGTCGGTTACGCAGTTTCAAGGGCAAGCTTCATCATTTCGGTGAAGCTGTTCTGCCTTTCTTCTGCGGTGGTGGCCTCGTGGGTCACAAGGCTGTCGGAAATGGTGCAGATGCAAAGGGCGTTCTTGCCTGCACGGGCTGCGTTCATGTAAAGCGCTGCGGATTCCATTTCCACCGCCAGCACGCCCATCTTCTGCCATGCAAGGCCGTTGGGGGCATCGCTGTAGAACATATCGCTGGAAAGAATGTTGCCCACATGCACCTTGATGCCCAGCTTGTCCGCCGCATCGGTGGCCTTCTTAAGAAGCTCATAGCTGGCGGTGGGGGCATAGGTGCCGGGCAGCTCGAACTGGCTGGCAAACACGGAAGAATAGCTGGCGCTCATGCCGATGACGATGGAGCGCAGGGGCAGATTCTCATGCAGGGCGCCTGCGGAGCCGATGCGGATGATGTTCTTCACATCATAGAAGTTGAACAGCTCGTAGGAATAGATGCCCATGGACGGCATACCCATGCCGCTTGCCATGACGCTGACACGCTTGCCGTTGTAATAGCCGGTGTGACCCTGCACGCCGCGCACGTTGTTCACAAGAACGGCATCCTCAAGGAAATTCTCTGCGATGAACTTGGCACGAAGGGGATCGCCGGGCATCAGGACGGTCTCGGCGAAATCGCCAAGTTTCGCATTGATATGCGGAGTGGGGATGTTGGACATGGTATTTGCCTCCTTATATGATTGATGTATTGTCGTTTTATGCCGCAATGCGGCTTTTTCACTTTTATTCGCCGTCGGGATAGGCGGCATCTTCCTCATCATGGGAAAGACCCGGCAGCAGCGCCGCCGCCTCCTGCTGGGGCAGCGCCGTTACATCCCGAAGACTCCTGCGGATGCCACGGGTGCGCACGCCGATGAGCTTATCAAGATCATCGTGGGCACGGGTGAGCTTTTCCTGCGTTTTGACGAGGATATCGTTGAACTTCTCAAACTCCGTTTTCACGGCGCCGAGCACCTTCCATACCTCGCCGCTGCGCTTCTGGATGGCAACGGTGCGGAAGCCCATCTGCAGACTGTTGAGCAGCGCCGCCATGGTGCTGGGGCCTGCCACGTTGACACGGTATTCATGCTGCAGCGTTTCGATCATGCCAAGCTTGACCACCTCCGCATACAGTCCCTCCGTGGGAAGGAACATGACCGCAAACTCCGTTGTTTCCGGCGGTGCGATGTACTTGTCACGGATATCCTTCGCAAAGCCCTTCACACGGCTCTTGAGTTCCGCCTGCGCCAGCTTGACCGCCTCCGGCTTGCCGGATTCGTAAGCATCGATAAGGGTGTTGTAAGCATCCATGGGAAATTTGGAGTCGATGGGCAGCAGCACGCTTCCCCCATCCTCCGCCGGGAGTTTGATGGCATATTCCACCGGGTTGCGGCTGTTTTTCGCCGTGACCACGTTTTTCAGGTACTGCTCCGGCGCAAGGATCTCCTCCAAAATAGCGCCAAGCTGGATCTCGCCGAGGATGCCCCTCGTTTTCACGTTGGAAAGGGTACGGGACAGGTCGCCCACGCCGGCGGCAAGGCTCTGCATTTCGCCAAGCCCCTTATAGACCTGCTCCAGCCGCTCGTTCACAAGGCGGAAGGATTGGGTCATGCGCTCTTCAAGGGTCTTCTGCAGCTTTTCATCCACAATGCCGCGCATCTCATCCAGCTTTTTGTTGTTGTCCTGCTGCATGGCGCCAAGGCGGTTTTCCACCGTGGTGCGGATGTTTTCAAGCTTCTGCTCGTTGCTGCGCTCAAAGGTGCCGAAGCGGACTTCAAGGGTGCGCTGCATTTCCTGCACGGTTTTGTTGAGGGTCTCCTGCCGGGCGGAAAGGTTGTGCTCCAGCCCTGCACCCATGCGCTGCTGGTTCTGCAGCAGCATCTCCCCCATTCTGCCCACGGTACGGGCATTCGATTCCGCAATTTCCGTGCGGAGGGCACGCTCGCGGGCTTCACGCTGTTCACGCAGGGCGCCAAGCTCCTGCCGAAGGGCGGCAAGCTCCTTTTCCTGCGCCGCTTCACGCTCCGTTTCTTTCCCCGAGCGGGAGAGGGCAAGGGCTGCAAGCACCGCCGCCGCAAGGGATGCGATCAGGCAGGCGATCAAAAGTGCTGTATTCATAGGCTGACTCAGCTTTCGTACTTGTTTTTGCGGTAACCCGTTGCGGGATCCACAATATTGCGGAAGGCTCTTCCTTCCCGGTAACGGGAGATATTATCCGCTGCGATGCGAATGATGCGGTTGAGCGTCTCCGGCAGATGGAAAAAGCCGGACACATGGGGCGTGATGAGCACGTTTTCCATGCTCCACAGGCGGTGCCCTGCCGGCAGGGGTTCGGGATCCGTCACATCCACACCGGCACGGATGCCCCTTTCTTCCACCGCATCCGCAAGGGCATCAAGGTCGATGGCGTTGCCCCGACCCACATTGATCACGATGGCGCCGTCCTTCAAAAGGGCAATGCGTTCCCTGCTGAGGATATGCTTCGTTTCCGCCATACCGGGCAATGCCATGGCAAGGATATCCGCCCGGGGCAGCACGCTGTCAAGGTCGCCGGTCAGGCAAAGCTCGTCGATATAGTCGGGCTTGTTGGCATCTTTGCGCCGCACGCCGACGGTATAGGCGCCGAGCATCTTCACCTTGCGGGCAAACTCGCCGCCGATATCGCCAAGACCCAGCACCACCACCGTTGCCCCTTCAATGGAGGAAACGGTACCCCGGCTCTGCCAAAGCTGCTGCTTCTGCTGGTCACGGTACTGGTGGAGCCGCTTCATGAGGGTAAGGAGCATGCCGAGCATGTGCTCGCTGATGGCAAGCCCGTATGCGCCGGTGGCGTTGGCAAGGGCGCAGCCCTCTCCCACCGCTTCGGGGTAGCCTTCCGTGCCGGCGCTGTTGAGCTGCACCAGCTTGAGCTGTTTGCCTGCACGCACAAGGCTGTGGGGCGCATTGCCCACCAGGATGTCCACATCCGCCATATCCGCTTCGCTGATGCCCTTTGCACCGGGCGCAAAGATAAACTCCGCACCTTCGCCTGCGGCATCGCTGAGCCAAACCTTCTGTTCTTCTGTTACCGGGGGCGTCACAAGAATCTTCATCAGATATAATCCTCCGTATCAAAGCCTTCGTATTCCACCCTGCGGAGCATCAGCCCGTGGGCGGGCGCTGTGGGGCCTGCATCCTTTCTGTTTCCGGAAGAAAGGGCTTTCGCCACGGAAGCAGCATCCCTTCTCCCCTGCCCCACTTCGATCATCGTCCCCACAAGGATTCTGACCATGTTATACATAAAGCCGCTGCCTGCCACATGGTAGCGAAGCAGGCTGCCTTCCTTTATCCATTCGGAGCGGTAGACCGTCCTGACGGTGCTTTCCACCGTGGTGCCTGCCGCCTTGAAGGCGGCAAAATCATGCTCGCCAATGAAAAGCGCCGCCGCCTCTTTCATAGCGTCAAGGTCGAGCGCCGTGTGCACATGCAGCGCCGTGTTCCTCGTAAAGGCGCTTGCATGGGGCGAAAGCTGCACCGAATAGCAGTAATGCTTGCGTTTCACATCGAAACGGGAGTGGAAGCCCTCCGCCTCGCCGCTGTAGAGGATGCGGATATCCGGCGGCAGCCCCACATTGAGGGCGTAGCAGAATTTATCCGGCGGAATGCGGCTTTCCGTATCGAAATGGGCCACCTGCGCAAGGGCATGCACGCCGCTGTCCGTTCTGCCGGAAGCATGCAGGGTGATCGCCTCGCCGGTGAGCTTTTTGAGTTCCTTCTCAATGCGCTCCTGCACGGCAAGACCGTTGGGCTGCGTCTGCCACCCAACGTAGGCCGTTCCCTCATACTGCACGATGATGCGGATGCGTTTCATTCTGCCCCCAGCGGTAAGACCGCTCCGTTTTCCGTTTCAATAAAGCAAAGTTCGATGCTGCCGTCTACGAGATACACGGTGATCACGCCTTCTTCCACCTTTGCAAGCAGCAATATCACATCCCCCTGCCGGTGAAGATCCGAAGGGAAGCCTGCGGCTTTGCTGCACGCTGCCACATCGGAAAGATCCTCCTCCGGAAACAGTTCCTGCACGCAGGTGCGGCGTGCCTCGCCGTAAACGTAAAGATCATCCCCCGTAAGGGAGTAGCCGTAGGCGTTTATCTCCTTTGCGATGCGGGAAAGCTCGTCGTTCTTTTCAATGATACCGCCCCAAAGGAGCGAAAAAACGAGCAGCAGCACCGCAGCGCCAAGGAAGATGAGCCGCATTCGCCTGCTCATACCGCAAACATCTGCAGCAGGATGATGCCTGCCGTCATCAGCACGAACACCGCCGCCGCCAGCGCATCCGCCTTTTGGAAGCGCAGCACGTGCATACGGGTGCGCCCGTCGCCGCCGTGATAGCAGCGGCTTTCCATGGCCATGGCAAGCTCATCCGCCCGGCGGAAGGCGCTGATAAACAGCGGCACCAGCACGGGCACCATGCTCTTTGCCCGTTTGAACACGTTGCCG
Organism: Clostridia bacterium; assembly: GCA_017435905.1. Taxonomy (GTDB): domain Bacteria; phylum Bacillota; class Clostridia; order Christensenellales; family CAG-138; genus UBA1685. The sequence goes on from JAFSEB010000060.1 coordinate 28,772, forward strand.
GATTCAAAATCCGCACCGCGTGCCATCTGCGCCTTCATGATCTTGTCTGCCTCCTCGATAAGGGTGGGGATAAAGCGCAGGGCAATGGTCATCATCATCGCCAGTTCATGGGCAGGGAAGCCGAGGCGCCCAAGGGGGTGCAGCAGCTTTTCAAGGGCATCCGTCAATGCAATGGGCGTTGTGGTAAGCGTCATCAGCGATGTGCCCGACAGCAGCAGGATGAGCCGCAGCGAGATATACACCGCCTGTTTGACGCCGCCCTCCGTGATGACGAGGAAGCGCCACGCCCAAAGGGTCTCGCCGCTCTTCACCATGAAAAGGTTCAGGATGAACATGAAAACGAGCAGGAAACGGATGGGCTTCAGGGATTTCAGAAGATAACTGACCGGCACGCCCGAAAGCAGCGTGACCGCCGCCACGAATACCGCCGGGATCAAAAACACCGCAATGTGATCCACGATGAACACCAGCACGATGTATGCGATCATGCCGAGGAGCTTCGTGCGGGGATCCAGACGGTGGATGGAAGAATTTCCCGGGAAATATTGACCGAGGGTGATATCTTTCACTGTTTCTCCCCTCCCTTCCCAAGCAGGCGGAGGAGCGCCAGCTCCATTTCATCCATATCGAAGATGGTGGAAGGGACATCCACCCCACGCTCACGCAGCATCAGCGCAAGACGGGATACCTGCGGCACATCAAGGCCGTTGTCGATGAGGGTCTTGGCATCGCCGAAGACCTCCGCCGTGGTGCCCACACGGATGAGCCTGCCCTTCGCCAGCACGGCGATGCGCTCCGCCCTGTCCGCCATGTCATCCATGGAGTGGGAGACCATCACCACCGCACAGCCGAGGGTCTCCCGAAGGCTGTCGATGGTATCAAGGATGGCATGCCTGCCAAGGGGGTCAAGGCCTGCCATGGGTTCATCCAGCACAAGGTATTTCGGGCGCATGACGATGATGCCTGCCAGCGCCGCACGGCGCTTTTCGCCGCCCGAAAGCTCAAAGGGGGATTTATCACGGAATTTCACGGGGTCAAGACCCACGAGCGCCATGGCTTCATCCGCCCGCTCGAGAGCTTCCTTTTCCCCCATGCCCATGTTTTTCACGCCGTAGGCCACATCACGCTGCACCGTTTCTTCAAACAGCTGGTATTCCGGATACTGGAACACCATGCCCACGAGCCGCCTGCCCTGCACACGCTGCTTTTTATCGGCCATGTTGAAGCCATCCACCGTTACAGTGCCGGAAGTGGGCTGCAAAAGCCCGTTCAGGTGCTGCACGAAGGTGGATTTTCCGCTTCCCGTGTGGCCGATGAGCCCAAGAAATTCCCCATCGTGAACGGTGAGGTCGATATCCCTGAGCGCATCATGGGCAAGGGAGCTGCCTTCCATATAGGAATGCTTCAGTTTTTCAACAACGATCGGCATATTGCGTCCGCCATGTCCTCCACAGTCAAAATGGTATCGGGAAGCTCTGCGCCGGCGGCGTTGAGCCTCTCCTTGAGTTCCGTCATCGCAGGCACATCAAGCCTGTGCTGCCGCAGCAGCTCCGTTTCACGGAATACTTCCTCCGGCGTGCCGCACAGGATCAGCCTGCCGCCGGACATTACCGCCACCCTGTCAGCTGCGGTGGCTTCTTCCATATACTGGGTGATCATCACCACGGTAATGCCTTTTTTCCGGTGCAGCTTCGATACCACGCTGAGGATATCCCGTCTGCCCTTCGGGTCAAGCATGGCGGTGGCTTCATCCAGCACCAGCACCTCCGGTTCCATGGCGATCATGCCGGCAATGGCGATGCGCTGCTTCTGTCCGCCCGAAAGCATGTGGGGCGCACGGGCTGCAAACTCCTCCATGCCCACGGCAAGAAGCGCATTATCCACCCGTTTGCGGATCTCCTCCGGCGGCACGCCGATGTTTTCGGGGCCGAAGGCCACATCCTCCTCCACCACGGTGGTGACGATCTGGTTATCCGGGTTTTGAAATACAATGCCCACCTTCTGGCGGATGGGCAGGGTATTCTCCTCATCCTTGGTGTTCATGCCCTCCACACGCACTGCCCCGTTCGTGGGCAAAAGCAGCGCATTGAGGTGCCTTGCAAGGGTGGATTTGCCGCTGCCATTGTGACCCACCACCGCAAGGAACTCCCCTTTTTTGATGTGCAGGCTCACATCCCGAAGGGCGGGTTCCACCGCATCTTCATATTGGAACGTTACGTTTTCGATATCGATCATGGCGATCTCCTTTGTGGAAAAATTCGGTTTCCCGAACCTATATAGCCAACTTATATTATAGCTTACATGCAAGCAAAAAGCAAAAGAAAAGGCAGACGCCGTGTCTGCCTTTTCCCAATATCAGCGTTTATTTCTTCTTGCTGCGGATCACAAAGAACGCCGCTGCGGCTGCGATCACGATGCCGGCCACCACGATGCCGATCACAGCACCGGCGCCGGGGCCTTCCTTCACCTCCGCATCCGCAGGCACTTCCGCCTCGGGGGCTTCGGTGGCTTCGGGTGCCTCGGTAGGTTCGGGCGTGGCTTCCGCCTCGGGTGCGGGGGTCTCCTCCGCCTCCTCCGCCGGCTTCGTGATATCAACGGTGGTCTCCGCATACTTGCCGTCGGTGGTCATGAAGTAAAGGCGGAAGGTCCAGGTCTCGCCGGGCGCCGCAGAGGGCATCATCTTGCCGGGGGAAAGGTTGATCTGCCCCTTGGTATCGCCGCTTATGTTGTACTTGAAGATGCGGTTGGCCTTGCAGACCATGTCGAAGTTCTCAACGCCCGGTACCGCATCCTGCCCTTCGATGGTGTAGGCAGCGATGCCGCAGCCTGCGCTCTTGAGCTTGTTGCTGCGGAAGCGGGAATCCACAGTGAACGCATCGCCGGTATCAAGGGTGTAAAGGTGGAATTCGCCCTCCACGGGAACAAGCTTCGCATCCACCACCTCGATGGGGGTGATATCCTGCTGCTTTTCGTGGACGATGTAGGCGATACGGGCCTTCCAGCAGTTGATAAGCTGATCCGCACGGTAACGGCGGTAGGTGCCTTCATCGCTGCCGGCTGCCGGGTCGGTGGAATAGAAGTATTCAACGCCGTCCACGGTCTCATAGCCGGTGAGGGTGATCAGATGGCCTGCGGTGCCGCCCATGGCCGCATTTTCAAGGTAAGGATAGCTGCCGTTGGGGTCGCCGGAGTAGGTGACGTTGATGCCCACGGGGTGACCGTTGGCAAGCTCGTTGCGCACAACGTCAAAGTCCGCATACTGCACATAGGATTCATATCCGAACATGCCGGCCACCGCCACGGTGAAGGGCCAGTTGCCGAAGCCTTCGTAGTAATAGTCCCAGTTGAGAAGGGCGACCTGCTCGGGAAGCAGATCCTCGCCGTAGTAGTTGAGCAGAAGGCACATGGTGGTGGCGCTGCACATGACGTTGCCGATGCCGGGTTCACGCACCATCTGGGAGATGGCGGGCATTTTGAGCTTCACGGAAGCAGGCAGCTCGCCTTCATAGGCGGAGTAGCTCTGGGTGGGGGTGATGTACTGCCCCTCAAGGGTGTTCTTGTAGGTGGCGCAGACCTGCTCAAGCACGGGGGTCACGGCGGCGTCATCGCTGTGGAGGAGCACCTTGAGCTGCACGAGGCTGGCGGTCTCACCGTCGCTGCCCCGGATGGTGAAAATGTCCGTATCCACCTTGGCAAGATCGGTGGTCTCGGAAACGGAGGCACGCTTTGCGATGTTCTTGGACCATTTGCCCCAGGTGAGCCAATCGGTCCAGGAGTCCTTCATGTCCACATAGGCACGGGCCTGCACTTCCACATAGGTGCCTTCGGGCACTTCAGCGTTCCAGGAGGCGACCATGTACTCAAAGGCTTCCGTGGCGAAGATCTCGGAAACATATTCGCCGTCGGTCTCGCCTTCCGCAAGGCGCAGCGCACCGTCGCTCACATCGGAAGAGCTCAGGGCAAGGCCCGTCAGTTCGCCCTTGGAAAAATCCTCCTCGGTGGCGATCTTGATCAGGTTGCCTTCAACGGGGGTCCCCTTTTCCTTCGCAAAGCTGATGTTTGCAAGGGAAAGGACGAGTGTCAGTATGAGCACAAGGCTCAGCATGCGTTTCATGGGAACAGTTCCTTTCTTTTTTGTGTTGGGGGGATAATGTGATTCCGCGCCCCCGGCGGAAATTGCCGAAGGCGCGAAAGAATGACGTTGTTTAACTGGTGCGCTGGGAAATGCCCTTGATGGCGGAAAGCACCCAATCGTGTTCCTCTGCGGTGATGACCGTGCCACAGTAAGCGCACTTGGCGGTATGGTTCAGATCGAGGGGAGCGCCGCAGTTCGGGCAGTTCTTGGCTTCCTGACCCTCAACGGTGCCGGTGGCTGCGCCCTTGGAGCGCACCATCATCCACTCGTAGGTCATGAACATTTCTGCGGTACGGTTGCCGCTGACAAGCTCGCCGGTATCATCACGGAGAGTATAGTCCACGATGCGAGTCTGCACGATGGCGGTGAGCATATCCTTGTTCTCATCCTGGCCGAAGCCGGTAAGGTCAACGCTCAGCACGGCAATGCGCTCCACATAGTTGGTCATGCGGCCGCGGATAAGACCCTGCAGCTGGCTGCCCATCTGGTTGAAGAGGGCGTCGGTCATAGAGGCACGCATTTCCTCCCACTGCTTGGTGGACCAGCAGTTCTGCATGCGGATATAAAGGTTTGCAATATGCTCCTTCATCGCCTCTTCGGAGAAATTGGGATCCATCTGCTTGAGCTGGGCGACGGTCATGGGAAGCTGCGTGCGCTGTGCGCCCGCATTCACACGGACAGGCTGATTGGTGCTATTCTTTGCTGCGCCCTTGCTCTTGGACCGGCCGAGGATCAGCACGATGATGATCACAACAATAATGATGCTGCCGATGCTGATGCCGCCGCCACCGCCGGAAGATGTGCTGCTGGTATAATCGCTGCCGCTGTAGTAGTAATCGTCGTCATCATCCCAGCTGCTGCTGCCCCAATCGCTGTCCCAATCGGAGGAGGAGCTGCCCCAATCGCTTCCAAAATCGGAGCCGAAGTCGGTATCGCCGGCAAAGCTGCCTGCATCCGCAAGACCGACTGCCGGAACGAGCAGCAATGCCGCAAGGGCAAGAGTCAAAAGCAAAATGCCAAATTTCCTGTTCACAACATGTATCCTTTCTGCAATAAGCTGGCTGTTTCGAAAAAATACACAGGGTGATCGCTCGCCTGCTGTATATATCTATTATAAGTCAAATGCCGCACCCATGTCTACACCCAAGCATCAGCCTTTTCGGGCAGGCAAATCCCTTTTCAGCGTCTCACTTTTGTGGTATGATAGAAAAAACATTCTTTCAGCCAAGGAGGTTTTTCCTATGACTTGTCCCAACTGCGGCACCAACATGCAGGAAGGCTCCGCCTTCTGCACCAACTGCGGCACCCGTTTTGAAGAACAGCAGGCTTCTTATCAGCAGCCCGTTTACCAGCAGCCCGTTGCCCAGCAGCCCGCCGGCGATGACCTGCGTGCACCGCTGACCACCGGTCAGTTTTTCCTGATGGACCTTGTGGGCTGCATTCCGCTCGTAGGCCTCATTATGTATTTCGTGTGGGCCTTCGGCAGCAATGCCAATGTGAACCGCAAATCCTGGGCACGTGCCAAGCTCATCTGGGTGCTGATCTCCACGGTGCTTTCCGTGCTGCTCGGCGTCATCTTCGGTGCGGCTTTCGCAGCCACCGGCACGGCGGCTTCCGAGTTCCTGTTTTGAGCGCATGCGGCGAAGCTTCGGCTTTGCCGCTTTTTCTTTTTTGGCTGTTGTGCTATGATAAACCCATCGCAGGCAAGGAGGATTTTTATGTACTGTGAAAAATGCGGCTGTGTGATCCCCGACACGCCTGTGCCGCCCGTGTCCGCTGCGGCAGTGCCACAGGCGCAGGAAATTCCATTTTGGCAGTATCTTCTGCATGAGGTGCTTTCACGCATCCCGTTTCTCGGGCTGATTGCATCCCTCATCACCGCCGCCAAAGCGCCAAAGGGCTCTGCCCTGCACCACTATGCGCTCGTTAAGATCATATGGGCGGCTATTTTGGCGATCGCTTTGCCCTTTCTGCTTATTTTGAGTGTCAGCATCCCATATTGAGGAGAATGCCTATGCAATGCCCAAACTGCGGTGCCCCCATTGCGGAAAACACGCTGCAGGCACTTGAAACGCCGGCAGCGCCCACTGTTCCCCCCTCTCCTTCCGAAGAAGACATTTCCCTGAAGGACATGTTTTTAATGGATCTTGTGGCCCGTGTACCCCTTGTGGGCCCCATCATGTGCATCATATGGGCCGCACAACGCAAAGACAAAGCACGTGCCAACTGGGCGCTTGCCCGGCTGATCGGTGCTGCGGCCGTGTTGCTGTTTGTTGTACTTCTTGAGTATTTTTCCATGAAAGCAATTCTTGACTGATGACGAAAGGAGTTTCTGTCCGTGTCCGTTCTTCCCGGCGCAGAAGTACTTCTGCGTGACCCCATTCCCGAAACCGTTCTGCCCCACAGCGCAAGGGTGGGCATGATCACCAACCAAAGCGGTCTTCTTTCCGACGGCAGACCTTCCTATGAGGTACTGCGTGCCCAGTATGACCTTGCCGCCTTTTTCAGCCCCGAACACGGCATGCGTGGCGATGTGCTTGCCGGCGACGATGTGCCCGACTATATCGATGAAATAACCGGCCTTCCCGTTTACAGCACCTACGGCCCCGGGCAGGAAGCGGCGCAAAAGGCCATGGCAAAGCTGGATGCGCTCTTTTTCGACATTCAGGATATCGGTTCCCGTTACTATACCTACCAGTATACCATGGCGGAATCCATGGAAGTGGCTGCCAAAGCCGGCATCCCCTTCATCGTCCTCGACCGTCCCCCCATGATTGGCTGTGTGGCCGAAGGCAATATCCTTGACACAGCATACGCTTCCTTCGTGGGAAAATATGCGACCGCCGCCCGCACGGGGCTTACCATCGGCGAATTTGCACGCTATGTCAACGCCGTGGAGGGCATCGGCTGCAAGCTGACGGTCATCCCCTGCAGCGGTCTTGACCGCAGCATGTATTACGACGAAACGGGGCTTGCCTTCCTTGCCCCTTCAAGCTGCATCCCCACGGTGGATTGTGCCCTTGCCTATGTGGGAACCTGCCTGCTTGAAGGCACGAACCTTTCCGAAGGGCGGGGCACCCCGATGCCCTTCACCTGGTTCGGTGCGCCGTGGCTTCGGGCAGAAGAGGCGCTGCGCACACTGCCGCCCGTAGCGGGCTGCACGCTTTCGCCACTTGACATGACGCCCACATCCTCCAAGCACAAAGGAACGCTTTGCCACGGCATTGCCCTGACGGTCACAGACAGGGCTTCCTTTGCCCCCTTCGCCATGATGGTGCGGCTTCTTGCCATCATCCGCAGGCAGAACAAAGAGTTTGCCTTCAGCGAATTCTTCCTGAAGCTTTTCGGCAGCAACGCCATGCTTGCCGATGATTTTGATGAGGAAGCCTATCTTGCCGCCCTTGAAGCGCCCCTTGCCGCTTACAGAGAGGCGATCAAGCCCTATTATTTATACTGATACCGCCAAAAAGAAGAAAAGCGAAGTTCAACGGAACTTCGCTTTTTTTGTTTTCACTTAGAAAATGCCGAGATACAGCCGCTTCGACATCAGCTCAAGGGCATGGATGCCGGCGATGCTGTTGCCCTTTTCATCGAGGGCAGGTGAATAGATGCCGATGCCGAGGCGTGTGGGCACCACCGCCATGATGCCGCCGCCCACGCCGCTCTTTGCCGGCACGCCTACACGCAGGGCAAACTCGCCGCTGCCGTCATACATGCCGCAGGTTACAAGGATGGCGTTGACGAAACGGGCAAATTCCGACGGGAACAGGCGTGTTTCGGAACGGACAGTCTTGCCACGGTTGGCAAGCACAAAGCCGATGTGGGCAAGATCCTTGCTGCAGATGCGGATGGAACAGGCACGGAAATAGCAATCAAGCACATCCTCCACCTCATCCTCCAGAAGGCCGTGTGCCTTGAGAAGATAAGCAAGTGCCCTGTTTTTGAAGCCGTGGCTCTTTTCGCTGCGGTACACCGCTTCATCCACATCGATATTCGGGTTGCCGGCCAGTTTTCTTGTCAGATCAAGCAGGCGCTCAAAGCGTTCCCCGTAATCCTTGCCCTTGATAAGGGAGCAGATGACGATGGCGCCGGCATTCACCATGGGGTTGAAATGCTCGGAATCGAGGGATTTGTCCGACACGTTGATGGCATCAAAGGGTTTGCCGGTGGCTTCCACGCCGATGTGGCGGCGCACTTCCTCCGCACCGTTGTCCATCAGCGCCAAAAGCAGCAGCACGGGCTTGATGATGCTCTGCACGGTAAAGGGCTTCATATAATCGCCGGCGCAGTAATGGCTGCCGTCGCTGCTCAACACATAAATACCGAAATCATTCGGATCCTGCTTGGCAAGCTCCGGGATATAGGTTGCCACCGCACCGTTTTGGATATCCGGTCTGCATTCCGCTATGACTTGTTCCAGCAATTCTTCCATGGCGTTATCTCCTTCCGCTGCATGCGCAGCGTTTCTTTTCAACGGAATCATTCTAACACAATGCGCTGAAAAAGAACAGAGGCATCACGCTGCCTGTGCACCGCCAAATTGTATAAAAAAACACGGCGCAGCCATTTGGCTGTGCCGTGTTGCATGTGTGGTCGATCCGTTAGATGAGCTCGATGAGAGCCATTTCCGCAGCGTCACCGCGGCGGGGGCCGAGCTTCAGAACGCGGATGTAACCGCCGTTGCGGCCATCGTACTTGGGCGCGATCTCACGGAAGAGCTTCTCCACCACGGGATGGGGCATTTCCTTGGAGCGCTTGGCGTACTCGGTCTTGGTCTCCTTCTCGTTGCGGGGCAGGGGCATGTCATAGAGGTAGGACATGATCTGCCTGCGGGCATGGAGCTTGGAGGGCAGATCGTTGACCTTCTCGACCTTGACGATCTGCTGCTTGTCGTTGCGGGTTTCCTTCTCAACGGTGACGGTGTTCTTATATTCTTTCACAGCGAGGGTGATCAGCTTCTCGGCGATGGGGCGGATTTCCTTCGCACGGGCTTCGGTGGTAACGATCTTGCCGTTCCAAAGAAGCGCAGTGGTGAGGTTCCTGAGCATAGCGTCACGCTGGTCGCTCGCCTTACCAAGTTTACGGTTAGGCATTGAAACTTCCTCCTTAATTAGTCTTCGTTATGCCGAAGGGAAAGGCCCAGGCCAACCAGCTTCTGCTGGACTTCCTCAAGCGACTTGCGGCCGAGGTTGCGGACCTTCATCATTTCTTCCTCGTTGCGCATGACCAATTCCTCTACGGTATTGATGCCGGCGCGCTTGAGGCAATTGTAGGAACGGACGGAAAGGTCGAGCTCTTCGATGGTCATCTCCAGGATCTTTTCCTTCTTGTCCTCTTCCTTTTCCACCATGATCTCCACGCCCTGCACATGCTCGGTGAGGTTGATGAACAGCATCAGGTGCTCCGTAAGGATCTTCGCCGCAAGGCTGACCGCCTCGTCCGGCTTGATGCTGCCGTTTGTCCAAACCTCAAGGGTAAGCATGTCATAGTCAGTGATCTGACCGACGCGGGTATCTTCCACTCGGAAGTTGACCTTGCGGATCGGGGTGAAGATGGAATCTACCGCAATCTGGCCGATGGGCATTTCCGGCTTCTTGTTCTTGTCTGCGGAAACATAGCCGCGGCCGCGCTCGAGGACGATCTCCATATAGAGCCTGGCGTTGGAACCAAGGGTAGCAATGTGCAGATCGGGGTTCACGATCTCAACATCCGCATCGGCGATGATGTCGCCGGCCTTGACTTCGCACTCGCCATTGGCGTCGATGATGACCTTTTTCGCACCCTCACTGTGAAGCTTGCAAACGAGCTCCTTGATGTTGAGCACGATCTCGGTTACGTCTTCCTTGACGCCTTCCACAGTCGAAAACTCATGCAGTACGCCATCGATTTTGATGGACGAAGCCGCCACACCGGGCAGAGAGGACAGCAGCACCCTGCGCAGGGAGTTGCCCAGCGTCGTGCCGAAACCGCGCTCCAGCGGCTCGACGACGAACTTGCCGTAATCCTCGGTAAGCTCTACGCATTCGATTTTCGGTCTTTCGATTTCTATCATTCTCTTTTCCCCTCTCTTGATTTCTGGTCAGTCGATTAGGGCAATGGGACGGCTTATGATTACCTGGAGTAGAACTCGACGATGAGATGCTCCTCGATGGTGAGGTCGATATCGTCGCGCTGCGGCATGGCAGCGATCTTACCGGTAAGATTGTCCGCATCAAGCTCGAGCCACTTGGGAACGGGCTTGCTTGCGCCCTGCTCGCGAAGGTCCTTAAGCTGCTGCATGTCGCGGCTGCGCTCCTTCACGGTGATGACCTGGCCGGGCTTTACAATGTAGGAAGCGATGTCGACCTTCTTGCCATCCACGAGGATGTGGCCATGGTTGACCATCTGGCGAGCCATGGGACGGCTGGGAGCCAGAGCGAGACGGTAAACAACGTTATCAAGCCTGCGCTCGAGAAGGGTGAGCATGTTCTCACCGGTCACGCCGCGCATGTTGCTGGCCATGTCATAGTACTTGCGGAACTGGAGCTCGCTGACGCCATAGGCACGGCGCACCTTCTGCTTTTCACGAAGCTGCATGCCGTACTCGCTCTGCTTCCTCTGCCTTGCCTGGCCATGCTGTCCCGGAGGGGTGTGACGCTTCACAACCGCGCACTTGGCGGTGTAGCAACGGTCGCCCTTGAGGAAAAGCTTGGTGCCTTCCCTGCGGCACTGCCTGCAAACGGATTCAGTATATCTTGCCATTGTCGTTTGCCTCCTTAAACTCTTCTGCGCTTGGGCGGGCGGCATCCGTTATGGGGGATGGGCGTCACGTCCTTGATCATGTTGACTTCAAGACCGGCGGTCTGAAGTGCACGGATAGCGGCTTCACGGCCGGAGCCGGGGCCTTTTACATAAACCTCAACGGTGCGCAGGCCGTGCTCCATAGCCGCCTTTGCAGCGGTCTCGGAAGCCATCTGGGCTGCAAACGGGGTGCTCTTCCTGCTGCCGCGGAAGCCGAGGCCGCCGGCGGAAGCCCAGGAAAGGGCGTTGCCCTGGAGGTCAGTGATGGTAACCATGGTGTTGTTGAAGGAGGAACGGATATGCACCGCGCCACGCTCGATGTTCTTCTTTTCACGGCGCTTGCGGGTACCGGCCTTCTTGACTTTGCCTTTTGCTGCTGCCATTTTAAGTCTCCTCCTTTACTTCTTCCTGCCGCCCACGGTGCGCTTGGGACCCTTACGGGTGCGGGCGTTCTGCTTGGTGCTCTGACCGCGGACCGGCAGGCCCTTGCGGTGACGCACGCCGCGATAGCAGCCGATCTCGATGAGGCGCTTGATGTTCATGGAAGTTTCACGCCTGAGGTCGCCTTCTACCTTGAGGTTATGATCGATGTAGTCCCTGAGTTTGGAGACGTCGCCCTCGGACAGATCACGAACGCGAATGTCGGGGTCAACGCCGGTGGCTGCCAGAATGTCGGTCGCGGTCTTGCGGCCGATACCGTAGATGTAGGTAAGGCCGATTTCGACCCGCTTGTCTCTGGGCAGGTCCACGCCAGCAATACGTGCCATAAAGTTTACCTCCGAAAAATTTGGTATAGGTTAGTTCTTGCCGGTTCCACGAAAACGTGGCAGCCGCACCGGCAAGTGGTTTCCTCTATTAGAACTCCGCTCCGTTTTTTCCCGAATTTGGGAACGAAGCAGATTTCTAATATGTCATCCAGCTCGCACTGGCTGACGAAGTCTGGGAAAGGCAGACTCGAAACAATTTATTGTACCATTATTTTTGCCGTTTTTGCAATAGGTTTTTCCCATTTTCTTGGAAAAAAGCATTTTTTTTGCGGCTTTTTTCGGTACATTTCGCCTGCTGCCGAAAAAACGGCAGACAGGCAAACGCGCGCATGGCGTTTTTCGCCCTGCGCGTTGCGTCCGCTCTGGGGGATTAGCCCTGCTTCTGCTTGTGCTTGGGGTTCTCGCAGATCACCATCACGCGACCCTTGCGCTTGATGATCTTGCACTTTTCACAAATGGGTTTTACAGAGGGCCTGACTTTCATTTGTTTTTCCTCCCGATTCTTAGTTCTTCGCGCGCCAGGTAATGCGGCCGCGCGTGAGGTCGTAGGGGGACAGTTCCACTGTCACCTTATCGCCCGGAAGCACACGGATGTAGTTCATACGGAGCTTGCCGGAAATATGCGCTAAAATTTTATGACCGTTTTCCAACTGAACTTCGAACATTGCGTTCGGGAACGAGTCGGTAACTACGCCTTCAACTTCGATAACATCTGTCTTAGACAAGTTATCCCTCCTTAATTCTTTTCGGTATCATGGTCTCGGGCAAGCGCTTTTCTGAGCGCGGCATCCGCCGTGTTGCCCGGTGCTGCAAGCATCGCTTCCAAGTTTTCCACACATGCGCGTTCAAAGCTCAAATGCTTCAGCTTCTTCTTTTTCGGCTTAGCGGCCTTGTGGGTCTCTCCGTCTGCAATGCGCACATGTGCATCATCTTCAACGGCGACCACAAGAAACCGTCTGCCTTTATCGCGCCCTGCCTTGGAAAGCACGATCCGGCCCAACAGTTTGTCGGTCATGTATGCCTCCTTACAGGGTGAGAAGCACCGGTTCGCCATCGGTGATGGCCACCGTGTTCTCATAGTGTGCGCTGGGCTTGCCGTCCCGTGTTTCGATCGTCCAGCCATCGCTGAGCTGGACCACTTCCCACGTCCCCATATTGATCATGGGTTCGATGGCGATCACCATGCCGGGTACGAGCCTTGCGCCACGCCCGAACCGCCTGTCGGCAAAGTTCGGCACATCCGGCGCCTCGTGCATCTCCCGGCCGATGCCGTGCCCGATCAAATCGCGCACCACACCGTAACCGTGTGCTTCTGCGTGTTTCTGTACCGCTGCGCCGATATCGGAAATGTGATATCCCGCTTTGCAGAACTTCAGTGCCTCAAAGAAGCACTCACGTGTCACTTCAACAAGCTTTTTCTTCTCTTCGGATACGTTGCCGATGAGAAGCGTGCGTGCTGCATCCCCATGGAAGCCGTTGAGCTTAGCGCCCACATCGATGCTCAGAATGTCGCCATCCTTGAGCTTATACTTCCCGGGGATCCCGTGCACGACCTGCTGATTGACGGAAGCACAGATGCTCTTGGGATACCCCATATACCCCAGGAAGGAAGGATATGCACCCTTGCTCCTGATGTATGCTTCGGCAATCCCGTTCAGCTCATCCGTGGTCATTCCGACCGCTGCTTTTTCGCTGAGCAGCTCCAGCGTTTCTTTGACGATGCTTCCCGCAGCCTTCATCTTTTCGATGTCCGCTGCGTTCTTGATCGTGATGCGTCCGCCGCTCATACCAGTTTCTCCGTCAGGGCGAGGATATCGGCAGTCACTTCTGCCGGGGTCTCGTCCCCGTTCACAGTTTGAAGCATGCCCTTTTCCTCATAGTAAGCAATGAGGGGCTGTGTGAGACGTTCATAGACAAGAATGCGATTTTTGACCGTTTCCGGTTTATCGTCATCCCTGATGAACAACGGCGCGCCGCACCGTTCGCAGGTATTTCCTGCATAGGTGGAGGTGTGATACCCCACGCCGCAGCCGGAGCACATGCGCCGCCCACCGATACGATCGATCAGCCGCGCTGCAGGCACATCAATGTTGATGACCATGTCAATGTCCGAAATATGTTGGAGTGCATCCGCCTGGGCAACTGTACGGGGGAACCCGTCCAGCAAAAAGCCCTTTGCGCAATCCTGCGCATGGATGCGATGTTCGACCATGCCGATGATGACTTCGTCCGGAACCAGCTCGCCTTTGTCGATAAAGCCCTTTGCTTCCATGCCGAGCTCAGTACCTTCACGGATCTCGCCGCGAAGCATTTCACCGGTGGAAATATGTGCAATACCGTGGTATCCGCAAACCTTATCCGCCTGGGTGCCTTTTCCGGCACCCGGCGGTCCTAAGAAGATCAACTTCATACGGCTTTCCTCATTAACCGAGGAACCCCTTATAGTGGCGCATCAGCATCATGGATTCAAGCTGTGCACTGGTTTCGAGGGCAACGCTGACCATGATGAGCAGGCTGGTGGGGCCAAACGAAGAAGTAAGGCCGAGGGCACCGAGCACCGCCGTGGGGACGATCGCGATCACCATCAGGAAGAATGCGCCGAAAAGGGTCAGACGGTTGCTGATCTTTGCGAGATGCTCGCCGGTGGGACGGCCGGGGCGGATACCCGGGATGAAGCCACCGTTCTGCTGCAGGTTCTTGCTGATCTCAACAGGGTTGAAGGAGATCGTGGTGTAGAAGTACGCAAATGCCACGATGAGCAGCGCGTACACGATGTAGTAAACGACGGTTCCGGATGCAAGGTACTGCATATAGAACTTCGTGAACCACTTGACGCTTTCGATGTTAGTGGCAGGATCCCGAAGGAACTGCTGCATGGTGGTAAGACCGCTTGCATCAGTGATCTGGAGGATCATAGTGGGCACCTGGATGATCGTCATGGCGAAAATGAGGGGCATAACGCCGTTCGCATTCGCCTTGAGCGGGATGTGGGTGCTCTGACCGCCGTACATCTTGCGGCCAACCACACGCTTGGCATACTGTACCGGGATGCGGCGCTCCGCCTTATCCACAAGGGTAACGCCCGTGACAAGCACGAGAACGATGACCAGCAGAACGGGGAGTACCCACCAGGCAAAGTTGGTGCCGGTAGCGGGGTTGGGGTTGAACACGCCGCCCACATACTGGAGCACAGTGGTGGGGACGCTGGAGCAGATGGAGGTGAAGATGATGAAGGAGGTACCGTTGCCGATGCCCTTCTCCGTGATCCTTTCACCGAGCCATACGAGGAATGCAGTACCGGCGGTGCAGATAACGCCGATAGATGCATAAGTGAGGAAGTTGGGGTTGTCAAGCAGGTACATGGTGGTACCGTTGATATCAACACCAACGCTCTGCAGGCTCGCCACGATACCGATGCTCTGCACGAGTGCAAGGCCGATACCGACATAACGGGTGATCTTCTCGATCTTGGTGCGGCCGTCTTCAGCCTTGGAAAGACGCTCCAGGGCGGGGATGGCGATGCACAGAAGCTGGATGATAATGGAACCCGTGATGTAGGGCGAAATACCCATTGCAAAGATACTGAACTGGCTCAGCGCGCTGCCCGAGAAGATGCTCAGGAAGCCAAGGGCGTCATACTGACCGATCAGGCCTGCCATGACCTCACTGTTGACGCCGGGCACGGGGATAAAGGAACCGAACCTGTAGATGACTACCAGCAGCAGCGTGTAGAGCATCTTGGTGCGCAGATCCTTGATCTTCCATGCGTTGATGAGGGTCTTAAACATTAGACCACCTCAACAGTTCCGCCCGCGGCCTCGATGGCTTTTTGGGCTGTCTCCGAAAACTTCGCAGCCTTCACATCCAAACGCTTGGTGAGCTCGCCGCGGCCCAAAACCTTGAGCCCGTCCTTCTCGATTTTGCTGATGATACCCATTTCCTTGAGGAGTTCTGCGGTAACGGTGGTGCCATCCTCGAGGCGGTTGAGGGTTTCAACGTTAACGATGGTGTATTCCTTTGCAAAAATGTTGGTGAAGCCGCGCTTCGGCAGACGGCGTGCGAGGGGCATCTGGCCGCCTTCAAAGCCGTTCTTCTTGCTGCCGCTGCGGGCCTTCTGACCCTTGTGACCCTTTGCAGAGGTTTTGCCCAGACCGGAACCGGTACCACGACCAACGCGCTTCTTTTCCTGCGTTGCGCCGACTGCGGGCTTCAACTCATGTAATTTCATGCTGCTACCTCCGAATTAGACTTCTTCGACCTTGACCAGGTGCTTTACCTTGAAGATCATGCCGCGGATAGCCGCATTGTCGGGCTTCACCACGGTGCTGTTGGTCTTCTTGAGACCCAGCGCCTTCACGGTCGCCTGCTGATCCTTCAGGGCGCCGATGGTGCTCTTCACGAGCGTGATTTTAAGATTAGCCATTTGCTTCCCTCCTGTTAGCCGAGAATCTCTTCAACGGTCTTGCCGCGGAGCTTCGCGATCTGCTCGGCCGTCCTGAGCTGGGTGAGACCCTCGATGGTGGCCTTCACGCAGTTGGCGGGGTTGTTGGAGCCGTAGCTCTTGGTGCGGATATCCTTGATGCCGACCATCTCAAGCACTGCACGGGCGGGGCCGCCGGCGATAACACCGGTACCGGGCTCGGCGGGGAGCATGCGAACATGGCCCTTGCCGAACTTGCCTTCCACAGCGTGGGGGATCGTGGTGCCTACGAGCGGGACCTCAACGAGGTGACGCTTCGCATCTTCGATGCCCTTGCGGACGGCTTCCGGGATTTCAGCAGCCTTGCCGAGGCCAACGCCAACGTGGCCGTTTTCATCACCGACTACCATGAGTGCGGTGAAGCGGAAGTTCTTGCTGCCCTTGGTAACCTTGGCAACACGGTTGATGTATACAAGCCTTTCCTTGAGTTCCATGGTGGTTGCGTCAGTACGTTTCTGCATGTGTTACCTCCTTAGAATTCCAGGCCGGCTTTGCGGGCGCCTTCAGCCACTTCGGCAACACGGCCGGTGTAAAGGTAACCGCCGCGGTCGAAAACGACTTCTTTCACGCCCTTATCCAGCGCACGGCGGGCAACGGTCTCGCCCACCAGGTTCGCAGCTTCCTTCTTGTTCTTGCCTTCGAGCTGCGCCTTGACTTCGGCATCCAGGGTGGATGCTGCAGCCAGGGTATGACCGGCTACATCATCGATGACCTGCGCGTAAATGTGGTTCAGGCTGCGGTAAACGTTAAGCCTCGGACGAGCCGCGGTGCCATTGATGTGGCGGCGGGTACGGCCATGACGCTTTTTGCGCACAGAATTTTTATCTACCTTAGAAATCATATTTCCACTCCTTCTCTACGCATTACTTACCGGTCTTACCAACCTTGCGGCGAACGGTCTCGTAGTCATACTTGATGCCCTTGCCCTTGTAGGGTTCGGGTTCACGCCACTTGCGAATGTCCGCAGCCACCTGGCCGACAACCTGCTTGCTGATGCCCTTGACGATGATCTTGTTGGGGCCGGGAACCTCGAAGGAAACGCCCTCCGGAGGATCGACTTCAACGGGATGGGAATAGCCAAGGTTCAGAACGAGCTTGGTGCCCTGAAGCTGAGCACGGTAGCCGACGCCGTTGATCTCGAGGGTCTTGGAGAAGCCCGCGGTAACGCCGACGACCATGTTGTTGATGAGGGTACGGGTGAGGCCGTGGAGCGCACGATGCTCTTTCGCATCGCTGGGGCGCTTAACGGTCAGAACGCCGTTTTCCTCAGAAAGTTCCATAGCGGGAGAGATCTTCTCTGAAAGGGTGCCCTTGGGGCCCTTAACAGTTACGGTGTTCTCGTCACCGACCGTGATTGTCACTCCGCCGGGAATCGTGATCGGAAGTTTTCCGATTCGTGACATGTGTTACACCTCTTTCTTAAAATATGTTTGTTTTGGTTTACCAAATGTATGCGAGCACTTCGCCGCCAACGCCAAGCTTGCGGGCTTCGCGGTCGGTCATCATGCCACGGGAGGTGGAGATGATCGCGATGCCGAGGCCGTTGAGCACCTTGGGGAGCTGGTCCTTACGGGCATAAACACGCAGGCCGGGCTTGCTGATGCGCTTGAGGCCGGTGATGACCTTCTGCTTGTTGGGGCCGTACTTGAGGTCGATGTGGATGAACTTGGCAACGCCATCTTCACGCATATCATAACCCTTGATGTAGCCTTCCTGAAGCAGGATCTCTGCGATCGCCTTCTTAACGGTGGACGCAGGGACGAGCACGTCATTGTGCTTCGCGATGAGCGCATTGCGGATACGAGTCAGCATATCAGCGATGGGATCGGTAATAACTGCCATTTTGATTTTCCTCCTTTCGCTATGCGCTTACCAGCTGGCCTTACGCACGCCGGGAATCTCGCCCTTGTAAGCGAGCTCACGGAAGCAGATGCGGCAGATGCCATACTTGCGCAGCACAGAGTGCGGGCGGCCGCAGATGCGGCAGCGGGTGTATTCACGGGTGGAAAACTTTGCAGGGCGGGCCTGCCTGATTTTCATACTGGTCTTTGCCACTGTAGCTTCCTCCTTTACGCCTGAACGAAGGGCATGCCCATGAGCTTGAGCAGCTCCTTGGCTTCTTCGTCGGTCTTCGCGGTGGTAACGAACACGATGTCCATACCGCGGGTCTTGTCGACGTCATCATAGTTGATCTCGGGGAAGATCAGCTGCTCTTTGAGACCCATGGCGTAGTTGCCGCGGCCGTCAAAGCTGGTGTCGGAGATGCCGCGGAAGTCGCGGACGCGGGGCAGCACGATGTTCATGAGCTTGTCGGCAAAGTAGTACATACGGTCGCCGCGGAGAGTGACCTTCGCACCGATGTTCATGCCTTCACGAACTTTGAAGTTCGCAACGGACTTCTTCGCCTTGGTCACGACGGCCTTCTGGCCGGCGATGATGCTGAGTTCTTCCAGCGCAGCTTCGATGCCCTTCGGGTTGTCCTTTTCGGAACCAAGACCCATGTTAAGGACGATCTTCTCCAGCTTGGGAACCTGCATGATGTTCTCATAGCCGAACTTTTCCTTGAGCTGGCCAACGATCTCTTCGTTGTACTTCACCCTGAGGCGGGCGGCCTCGGTGAACGGCTTGGCTTCCGCTACGTTCTTTTTCTTCTTAGCGGGGGCCTGGGAAGCGTTATCTTTCTTAGCCACTTACGGTTACCTCCTTACGCCTCAGTCGATATCCTTGCCGCACTTCTTGCAGACGCGGATGTTCTTGGTCTTCTGCTTGCCATCCTTACCGGTGACGACCTCTGCACGGTGCGCAACACGGGTGGCCTTGCCGCACTTGGGGCAAACGAGCATCACGTTGGAAGCATGGATGGTGCCTTCCTTCTCGATGCGGCCGCCGGCTTCGCCCTGCCTACGGGGCTTCACGTGACGGATGATCATGTTGGCATTCTGGACGACCACGCGCTCTTCCTGGGGGAAAGCGACCATGATCTTGCCCTTCTTGCCCTTATCCTTACCGGAGATGACGACGACGGTATCGTCCTTCTTAACGTTGAGCTTTTTCATTCTCTCGTTCCTCCATTAGAGCACTTCGGGCGCAAGGGACACGATCTTCATGTAGTCCTTAGCGCGAAGTTCGCGTGCAACGGGCCCAAAGATACGGGTGCCGCGGGGCTCTTTCTTGTCATTGATGATGACGGCGGCATTGTCATCGAAACGGATGCTGCTGCCATCGGGGCGCTGCGTGGCGGACACGGTGCGAACCACAACCGCCTTCACGACGTCCTTCTTCTTCACGGCGCCGCCGGGAGAAGCAGACTTCACGGAAGCGACGATCACGTCGCCGATGCTTGCGCTCTTACGATACGAACCACCCAGCACGCGGATGCACATGATCTCTTTCGCGCCGCTGTTGTCCGCAACCTTCAATCTGGTCTGGGGCTGAATCATTGCTTACTCCTTTCCGGCTTACTTCGCCTTCTCGACGATCTCGACGAGACGCCAATGCTTATCCTTGCTCAGCGGGCGGGTCTCCATGATCTTCACGGTATCGCCGATGCCGCATTCGTTGTTCTCATCGTGAGCCTTGAACTTCACGGTGCGGTTGACCATCTTGCCGTAGAGGGGATGGCGAACCTTGGTCTTGATGGCAACAACGATCGTCTTATCCATCTTATCGCTTACGACTACGCCGGTGCGGGTCTTGCGGTTACCTCTTACTTGTTCCATTGGTATTTCTCCTTTCACCCGTTACTCGGCTGCCTTGAGCTCACGCTCGCAAAGGAGCGTCTTAACCCGGGCAACGTCCTTCTTGCACTCGCGGATCCGCTGGGTGTTGGCCAGCTGACCGGTCGCCTGCTGGAAACGGAGGTTGAACAGCTCTTCCTTGAGTGCCTTCTCCTTGGCAACGAGCTCTTCGGTGGAAAGTTTCCTCAATTCATTAGCCTTCATTGCTCTCGCCTCCTACTTCTTTCTTGGCGATCTTACACTTGAGGGGCAGCTTGTGCATAGCAAGCCTGAGCGCCTCACGAGCGATCGACTCTTCAACGCCGGCGATCTCGAACATCACACGGCCGGGTTTCACGACTGCCACCCAGTATTCCGGGGAGCCTTTACCGGAACCCATTCGGGTCTCAGCGGGCTTTTCGGTGACGGGCTTGTCGGGGAAGATCTTGATCCAAACCTTACCGCCGCGCTTGATGTAACGGGTCATCGCAATACGGGCAGCTTCGATCTGGTTGCTGGTTACCCATGCGGGTTCGGTAGCGACGAGGCCATATTCACCGTAGGTGATGGTGTTGCCGCGCATAGCCTTACCGGTCATACGACCGCGGTGTACCCTGCGGCGCTTTACTCTCTTAGGCATCAACATGGTTTATTGCCCTCCTTACGCTTTCTTCTGTCGGTTGAGCACTTCGCCCTTGTAGATCCACACCTTGATGCCGATGCGGCCATAGGTGGTGTGCGCCTCGGCAAAGCCGTATTCGATGTCGGCGCGCATGGTCTGCAGGGGGATGGAGCCCTCGTGGTAGCCTTCGGTGCGGGCGATTTCAGCGCCGCCCAGACGGCCGGAGCACATCAGCTTGATGCCCTTCGCACCGGACTTCATGGCACGGCCCATGGCCTGCTTCATGGCGCGGCGGAAGGAGATACGCTTCTCAAGCTGTGCTGCGATGCTTTCAGCGACGAGCTGTGCGTTGGCATCAGGGTTCTTGACTTCCATGATGTTTACGCTGACGGGCTTGCCGATGAGTGCGGTAACGTCGGCCTTGATGGCGTCTACGCCAACGCCGCCCTTACCGATGAGCACGCCGGGGCGAGCGGTGTGGATGCTGACGGTGACCTTACCGGCAGCGCGCTCGATGTCGATCTTGCTGACGCCGGCGGCATAGTGGGCCTTCTTCAGGTGCTTCCTGATCTTGTCGTCCTCGATCAGGTAGTTGGAGAATTCCTTCTTGTTGGCGTACCAACGGGTGTTCCAGTCACGGATAACGCCTACGCGGAAGCCATTCGGATTAACTTTCTGTCCCATTCTTTACCTCCTTACTTCACCTGATCCAGGATGATGGTGATGTGGCTCGTACGCTTGCGGATGCGGGTAGCACGGCCCTGCGCACGGGGACGGAAACGCTTGAGCGTGGGACCCTGGTTTGCGAAAACCTCAGCCACGTAAAGCGTGTCAGCGGAAAGATCAAGGTTGTTTTCCGCGTTGGCAATGGCGCTGTTGAGGAGCTTGAGAACCGGCTCGCTCGCAGCCTTGGGGGTGTACATCAGGATAGCTTGGGCTTCCTTTACGCTCTTGCCGCGGATGAGGTCGATGACGACCTTGACCTTGCGGGAAGAGATGCGGATATAACGGGCGATCGCATGGGGACGCTTTTCGGCGTTAGCCTTGCGCGCTGCGCTCTTTTCTCTGGACCTAGTAGCCATGATTCGCTTCCTCCTTCTTATCTGCCGCCAGAGGACTTCTCGGAGCCCCTGTGGCCGCGGAATGTACGGGTGGGCGCGAACTCACCCAGCTTGTGGCCGACCATTTCCTCGGTAACGTATACCGGGACATGCTTCTTGCCATCGTGTACGGCGATGGTGTGACCAACCATGTCGGGGAAAATGGTGGATGCGCGGGACCAAGTCTTTACGACTGCCTTTTTGCCGCTTTCGTTCATATCCTGG
Source organism: Clostridia bacterium (assembly GCA_017435905.1). Classification (GTDB taxonomy): domain Bacteria; phylum Bacillota; class Clostridia; order Christensenellales; family CAG-138; genus UBA1685. The sequence continues at coordinate 50,597 of JAFSEB010000060.1, forward strand.
ATGCGCTTGAGCAAGCGCTCCTGAACAAAAGGTCCTTTCTTGATTGACCTGCTCATTGATTGACTCCTTTCGCCTCTTATTTGCCGTTCCTGCGGCGCACGATGAACTTATCGTTGACGTTCTTGGTCTTACGGGTCTTGTAACCGAGAGCGGGCTTGCCCCACGGGGTTACAGGGCCGGGACGACCGATGGGGCTCTTGCCCTCACCGCCGCCGTGCGGATGGTCACAGGGGTTCATGACGCTACCGCGAACGGTGGGACGGAAGCCCTTGTGGCGGGTACGGCCGGCTTTACCGATGACGATGTTGGCGTGGTCGACGTTGCCGACCTGGCCGATGGTCGCACGGGCGTTCATGGGAACAAGGCGAACCTCACCGCTGGGGAGACGGACCTGCGCATAAGCGCCTTCCTTTGCCATCAGCTGGGCGGCGTTGCCCGCGCTGCGGACAAGCTGCGCACCGCGGCCGGGGCGGAGCTCGATGCAGTGGATCATGGTGCCCACGGGGATCTGACGGACTTCCATGGCGTTGCCGATCTTGATGTCAGCGCCTTCGCCGGAGAGGAGCTCGTCACCGACCTTCAGGCCGAGGGGAGCGATGATGTAGCGCTTTTCGCCGTCCGCATAGTGGAGAAGGGCGATGTTTGCGCTGCGGTTGGGATCGTATTCGATCGTGGCGACCTTTGCGGGAACGCCATCCTTGTTGCGCTTGAAGTCGATGATGCGATACTTGCGCCTTGCGCCGCCGCCGCGATGACGGACGGTGATGCGGCCCTGGTTGTTGCGGCCGCCGCTGGAGCGAAGATCTTCGAGCAGGGACTTTTCAGGAGTCTTGCAGGTGATCTCCTCGAAAGCGGACATGGTCATGAAACGCTGGCCGGGAGTCGTGGGTTTAATAGTTCTGATTGCCATGGTAGAGCCTCCTTACTGCGCGATGCTGTCAAAGAACTCGATACCCTTGGAGTCCTTCTTGAGCTTCACATAGGCCTTCTTGGTGGAAGGACGACGGCCAACATCGAGGCCGCGGCGCTTCATCTTGCCAAGGTTGTTGATGGTGTGAACGCTTTCGACCTTAACACCGAACACGGCTTCAACAGCCTGCTTGATCTCGGTCTTGTTGGCCTTCTTCGCAACGATGAAGGTGTAAACCTTATCGGCGAGCTGGTCGTAGCTCTTCTCGGTGAGAACGGGCTTTACGATAACATCATGGGGCGTCTTCATTATACGTACACCTCCTCGATCTTGGCGACCGCATCCTTGGTGAGGATCAGCGTGTCGTACTTGAGAATCTCATAAACGTTCAGGGTGCCGACCAGAGTGGTCTTCACGCCGGGGATGTTGGCGGCAGCGCGCTCAACGATCTCATCCTTCTCGGGGAGGACGATGAGGGCCTTCTTGACGCTCATGGCGTTGAGGACCTTGACCATTTCCTTGGTCTTGGCGGCGGGGATATCGAGCGCATCGTAAACGATGATGTCGTTATCGTTTACCTTGGAGGTGAGGGCGCTCTTCATTGCAAGGCGCTTGACCTTCTTGTTGACGCTCATGCGGTAGTCGCGCGGCTTGGGAGCGAACACGACACCACCGTGGGTGAAGATGGGGGCACGGTTGCTGCTGTGACGGGCACGGCCGGTACCCTTCTGGCGGTAGATCTTGATGCCGCCGCCGCGCACTTCGGCACGGGTGAGGGCGCTCTGCGTGCCCTGGCGCTGGTTGGCGAGGTAAGCCTTAACGACCGTGTGGAGTGCGGACTCGTTGACTTCTACGCCGAAGATGCTCTCTTTGAGCTCGAGCTCGCCGGTCTTCTGCCCGGCGATGTTGTACAATGCTACGTTAGGCATGTTTTGTTCTCCTTTCGCTCGCGGCTGTTACTTCACGGTTTCCTTGACCAGAAGGAGACCGCCCTTGGCGCCGGGAAGCGCGCCCTTGATGAGGAGCAGGTTGCGCTCGGCATCAACACGCACAACTTCAAGGTTCTGAACCGTGACGCGCTCGTGGCCCATGTGGCCGGGCAGGTGCTTGGTCTTGAAAACTTCGCCGGGATAGGTGCAGGCGCCCATGGAGCCGGCAACACGGTAGGAATGGGAACCGTGAGTCTTGCGGCCGCGGCCCTGATTCCAGCGTTTGATGTTGCCCTCAAAGCCTTTACCCTTGCTGGTGCCGGTGACGTCCACCTTGTCGCCGTTGGCGAAAACATCAGCGGAAATGACCTGACCGACCTCGTAGGACGCGGTATCATCGAGCTTGAATTCGCGAACGAAACGGTGAGCGCCCACGCCGGCCTTCTTCAGGTGGCCGAGTTCGGGCTTGGTGAGAAGCTTTTCACGAACGGGCTTGAAGGCAACCTGGATTGCTTCATAACCGTCATGCTCGTTGGTCTTCTTCTGAACGACGGGGCAGGGACCTGCAAGAACTACGGTGACGGGGATCATGGTGCCGTCCTCGCGGAACATCTGGGTCATGCCGACCTTGGTACCCAAAATCGCTTTCTTCATCTTGATACACCTCCGATTGCTCAAAGCTTGATCTCGATGTCGACGCCCGCGGGGAGATCGAGCTTCATCAGCGCGTCCACGGTCTTCGCGGAGGGCTGGAGAATGTCGATCAGACGCTTATGGGTACGCATCTCGAACTGCTCTCTGCTGTCTTTGTACTTATGGGGCGAGCGGAGAATGGTGACGATCTCTTTCTCCGTCGGAAGGGGAATGGGGCCACTGACGCGGGCACCCGTCCGCTTGGCCGTGTCAACGATCTTCTCGGCACTCTGGTCGATCAGGTTGTGCTCGTAGGCCTTGAGCTTGATGCGGATCTTCTGATTTGCCATATTATTTCTTTCCTCCTTTTTGTATCGGGCAGTACACGCAGCCGTGTGTTTCATGTTGAAAACACTTAGGCCGGGCGCACTAACGCCCGTTGCCCGTATCGTGGGCACCTCGCGGAAATTACCCGGATGGCAGAACCGGCAACCTCCCGCAAAGGCATTTACCGTTCTTATTGCACGCAAAACACACAGGAGTTTTCGCGCAACGGTCATATGATACAGTATTTTATCAGGAATTGCAAGCCTTTTTTTGATATTTTTCCGACTTTTTTCAAAAAAACTTTTGAAGCACACTTGCCCGGGTGTTTCATTGCATATTCTAAGCCATTTTTATCGTTTATGCAACCGTTTTATGCAAAAACTCGGTTTTGCCAAAAGCTGCGGTTATGGACATAAAAGCCTGATGTATCCCCTTTCCGGCGCCTTTCAATGGTATTACGCATTCTGTTTTGCCTGTAAAACGGGTTTCTTCATATAATAATGCCTCCCCGTTAAGGGAGGCATACCGTTTCTTCCTTATTTCATTACAGGTCAACTGCATCCGTCATGCCGAGAAGCTCCGCCTCTTCCCTGTCGTGGGTGGCGATGAGGATGAGCGGGAAGCTGCCCTTCACCCGGTCGATGATGCGCCGGCGCAGGGCTTCGTCAAGCCCCTTGAAGGGTTCATCCAGCAAAAGGATGTCGCCGCCGAAGTTGAGCGCCCTTGCAAGGGCCACACGGCGCTGCATGCCGCCCGACAGCTCACGGGGCAGCTTGTCCGTTTCCGCCGCAAGCTCCATATCGGCAAGGAGCGCTTTCGCCTGCGCATCGCTGCCATCCTTTACGATGACCACGTTCTCAAGGGCGGTGCGCCAGGGAAGAAGCCTGTCCTCCTGAAACACCACGGACACCCGTTTTTCCGCAAGGCCGCTCACTTCCCCCTTTGTGGGGGCAATGCGCCCGGACAGCAGCCGCAGCAGCGTGGTCTTTCCCCTGCCCGAAGGGCCGAAGATGCCCACCACGCCTGTATCCGGCAGGGTAAGGGTCAGATCCTTCACGGGAGTCTTTTCCCCATAGGAACAGGTGACGTTATCAAGCTTGATCATTTGCGGATCCTCCTCATGGCATAAAGGAGCAGCTTTTCAAGGGCCATGCTCAATATGACCACTGCCGCCGTCCATGCAAACAGCTCTTCCGTATCGAGGTACAGCTTTGTTTCGTACACGTATTTGCCGATGGAAAAGGCCGGCCGTGCGATGACCTCCGCCGCCACGCCGCTTTTCCACGCAAAGCCGAAGCCGGTGGTACAGGCTGCAAGATACTGGGGCAGCAGCGCCGGCAGGTAGATGTGCTTGAGCTTCTTTTTCCTTGAAAGACCGAACACTTCCGCCATTTCAATGAGCTGTCCGTCAACGGCAAGGATGCCTTCCCGGACATTTGCCCATGCGATGGGCGTGACCATCAAAAACGCAATGAACACCGGCGTCAGATTCGTCGTCAGCCACAGCAGCACTAATATAATGAAAGAAGTGACCGGCGTGGCCTTGATGATGCCCCTGATGGGCGCAAGGAACAGGTTTGCGGTCTTCGATACCGCCGTCAGGATGCCGAGGGCAGTGCCTGCCAGCATGCCCAGCAGGAAGCCTGCCGCCACACGGATGAGCGTCATGCCTGCGGTCTGCCAGAACAGGGCCGTTCCCCCAAGGCGGAGGAGCGCCGACACCGTTTCCACCGGCGAAGGCAGCAGCACCGTGCTGCCTGCCAGCATGGCAGCAAGCTGCCAGACCGCCAGCCAGAATGCCGCCACAGCCAAAGTTTTGAGCGCCTGTTTCACGCTTCTCCCCCTTCCTCTTGAAAAACGGGGCGGCAATGCCGCCCCGACGGTTCTTTTTGCTTATTCCTCTTCAACGTAGTAGAAATCATCGCCCGGCAGCTTGCCGCCCACGCTCTTGGGGTTGGCGTTGAAGAGCACTTCCAGCATGCCTTCCGCAGCAAGGCGCATTTCAGCGTTGCGGTAGCAGACGATGTTGCACTTGTCGATGGCCTTCTCCGCAATGGCAGCGGAGGGCAGGATGCCGTACTGCTCCATGAGCTTTGCGGTCTCCGCCTGGTTGGCGTTGGTGTAGTTCACGGCGGCGTTGTACTCCTTCAGGAATACACGCACGGCGGTCTCGTTCTCCTCAAAGAAGTCACGGCGTACCACGATGCAGCCCTGTACAGGCTCGATGCCGGCAACGCTCTTCCACTCCTCGGTGAGGTCGAGGGCAACACGCAGCTTGTCGTTCTTCACCATGGTGGCGGTGACGTTGGGTTCGGGCAGCATGCCAAGGGTGGCTTCGCCGGCAGCCATCATGGTGGCAAGCTCGCTGTGCTCTGCGGTGTATTCCACGGTAACGCTGTCGGTAAGGCCGTTGGCCTCAAGCAGGTAGGACAGCATGTATTCGGGGGTGGAGCCCTGACCGGTGGCGTAGAGCTTCTTGCCGGCAAGGTCTGCCATGGAGTTGACGGTGTCGCCGTCTTCGAGCACGTAGAGCACGCCGAGGGTATTCACAGCGATGAGCATCACGTTGCCTTCGGTCTTGTTGTAAAGGGTGGAAGCAAGGTTGATCGGCACGGCGGCAACATCAAGCTCGCCGGAGACGATCTGACCCACGATGGCATCGGGGGCGGTGGCGATGGTGATGTTGTACTTGCTGTGGAATTCATCGCCCATCAGCGTGACCATACCCATGCCGGTAGGGCCCTGCAGAGCGCCGATGTTGATGGGATCGGCTTCCTTGCGGCCGCAGCCTGCAAAGAGGGTAACTGCCATGATGGCGGTGAGAAGCATTGCAACGATACGTTTCATGATGTTTGAAGTTCCTTCCGTATATTGTGATTTTGATTTATTGTTTCGTATGAAGAAGCAGGATCCTTTTGCCCTGACGGGCGATCCGCCCCTGCTGTTCCAGCTCATCGAGCACCCGGTAAAGGGATGCACGGCTGATGCACAGCGTGGATGCAAGGCGGCTGAAGCCGCCGCTCGGTTCCACCGCACCGTCCTCGGCATTGCGCACAAGGTAGTTCCACAGCTTTTCCGCCGCCGTGGGGGATGCGATGCTTTCGATGCGCCCCGTCAAAAAGTGGATGCGCCCGGTGAGGTAGGCGAAGTAGTTTTCCGCAAGGGTGAAGTTTTCCTGCATGAGCGCCTTGAGTATCTCCTCCTCAAAGAAGAGCACCTCCGAATCTTCCGATGCCACCACCGCCGTTACCGCATGGGCATCCACGGAAAACAGGCTTGCCGCACCGAGCAGATCCCCGGGGACAAGGCGGTTCATGGGCACGTTTGCGCCCCCTGCAGGCTTGAAGACCTCCGCATGGCCCGAAAGCAGAATGCCGAGGCGGTGCTTCTCCTCCCCTTCGGAAAGGATGGTCTCCCCTGCCGCAAAATGCTCCCTGTACCCCTTTTCTGCAGCACGGGCGGAAAACGCCGCATCCACGCCGTGGAACAGCGGTGTTTCGGTTAAAGCCCTGTTGATGCTTTCGGGGGTGTATTCCATGCTTCGCTCCGTTTCTGTCTCATTTAAGACAGTTACAGTATACCACATCCTGCTGCGGTGTCAATAGATTTTGTCTTATTTAAGACATTTTCAGCAAATATCATGTTCCTGTTGACATGCCTCGATAATCTATGTATAATTCCATGCATAGACCATCTATGTATCAGGAGGTGCTTATGCAGATCGATAAATCCTTAATGGCAGGCAGCACCACGCTGCTCATCCTTTCCCTGCTGCGGGAGGGGGAAAAGTATGGCTATGAAATGATCGCCGAGCTTGCCCGCCGCAGCGACGATACCTTCCAATTAAAAGAAGGCACCCTTTATCCCATCCTTCACGGGCTTGAAAAGGAAGGGGCGGTAAAAAGCTGCCGGCGTGAAGCGGAAAACGGGCGGGAGCGCAAGTATTACCGCATCACGGCGGCAGGGCTGTCTTTATTGGAAGAAAAAACGCAGCAGTGGGCGCTTTTCACCGAAAAGGTCAATGCGGTCATCGGCGCTGCCGTGCCTGCAGGGGTCTAGGCTATGCTGCAGCAACATCCCTCTTTCCGCCGCTGGGCGGAACAGGCTGCCGCCCACATCCGCTTCCCGGGCGACAGACCTGCCGTTATCCGTGAGCTGACGGAGCACATGGAGGATCGCTGCGACGCCTTTCTTGCAGAAGGGCTCAGCAAAGCGGAAGCCGAAAAGGCAGCCCTCGCCGCCATGGGCGATGCGGATGAAACCGGCAAAGCCCTTGCCCTGATCCACAGGCCCTTCCTTGGGTATCTTTACAAGGCGGCGAAGATCGCCCTGCTTGCAAGCGCAGCGATGCTGCTTCTTGTTTCCTGTGCAAGGGGCTTTGATATGCCCTATTCCTACGGCTTTTCCGAGCCCTACAGCGACCTTGCCACGGAAAGCACCGCCACCCATGTGCGGGAGATCACATACCTTTCCCCCACGGCAAAAGCGGAATGCGGCGGCTACACCTTCACCTTGCCCAGCGTGATGCACCGCCGTTTCTATGACCTTGTTGACGGCACATCCCACCGCAGCCTGTATTTTGTGCTGGAGGCGTTCCACCCCTCCCCTGCCGCTTTCTGGCCGGAGGGCGTGCGTGAATGCATTTATGCGGTGGATGACCTTGGCAACCTGTACCCCAACCGCTGCTTCAGCGAACGCTATGCGGAAGATGAGGGCCGTGAGGTCTGCGGCAACGGTACGGGACGCACACTGCTTCGCTACCGCTATGAAATGTGGGTATCCTGCGTTGACCCGGACGCCCAATGGGTGGAGCTTCGCTATGAGCGGCTCAACTGCAGCTTTTCCCTGCGCATCCCCCTCGTAAAGGACGGTGAACTGCTGTGAAGAAACTCTTTTCCCGCATCAAAGCCAATCCGCCGAAACGGGGTTGGCGTATCGCCGCTGCGCTGCTGTTGACTGCCGTCCTCCTCTTCTTTACCTGCACCATGGCAGGCTGGCCTGCCCTTTCGCCGGAACACGCCCTGCGCCGTGCGGAGCGGCGTGCCCTCATCGGCATGGAGGGCGACGTGGTCTTTGAAACAGGCGGCATGCGCTACAACATGAATGCGACCTGTACCCTTGCCGTGAGATACGGCAACCGTGCCGCTGCCCTTTTCGGCGTATCGCAGGATGGTCCTTTGAAACTTGGCTGGGACAGAAACAGCACCGGCAGCGCCTACTACGTGTTTCCGCAGGATCAGCGCGGCATCACCGTGGCTGCCTTCACAGGCTACCCCCGGTATATGGGTTTCCCGGAGGAAGCGATGTTCATCGGTCTGTTTCACGATATGGAAGGTGCCGATTCTGCAGAGCTGAGCTTCACGCTGACGGGCGAACCCTTCGGCACCGACTTCCTTTGTGACTATACCCTTTCCTCCGTCGATGCTGGGGATGGCTTCTTCCTGTTCGCCTTTTCAAGCGCCGCAACGGATGAAGACTTTGTGGAATCGCCGGACTATCACCCTATCCGTGACCTTGCAGGGCGCATCGATCCCTGGACATATTCACAGCGGGGAGACGACATCGCCGCCCGTGTCCGCTTCTTTGATGCAGCGGGCAACGAGATCGGCGGCGGTGAGACCGTCTTTGCCCGTGCGCTGCTGCAGGGCGGATAAACCGCACATACCGCAAACAAAAAAGCGACCCGTGTACATGCACGGGTCGCTTTTTTATTCTGCATTTACTTGTTGACGAACTTTACGGCAGTACCGTAGGCGATGACCTCCGCCGCACCCTGCATGATGGCAGAGGATGCATAGCGGATGTTCACCACCGCATCGGCGCCCAATGCTTCCGCTTCCGCCACCATGCGCTTGGTGGCAAGGGCTCTTGCCTCGTTCATCATGTCGTTGTAGGCCTTCAGCTCGCCGCCCACCAGCGTTTTGAAGCTCTGAGCGATATCCTTGCCGATGTGCTTTGACTGGATGGTGCTGCCCTTCACAAGGCCCAGCATTTCCAGCTCTTTTCCCGTAATGTAATCAGTATTGACCAATATCATCCTCTTCACCCTCCTTGATCTCGTGGATTCGTTCCATACAAACTTTGACCGTCAGCGCCGCAAAGGCGAGGGGAATGATGCCAAGAACATATTTCCACACACCGGGCAGCAGCGCAATCAGAAAGCCAAAGTACAGCACATAATACAGTATCATCAGCACCGACACGATGATCGGCGCACGCATTTTCTTTTTGTGCATCTTCTCAGCCTTCCCCTGCAAGGTATTCGAGGATCTCCGCAGCGTTGGTGTCGGGCTTCACCTTGGGCATCACCTTTTCAATGATGCCGTTTTCATCGATGATGTAGGTGCAGCGCACCACGCCCATGCTCACCTTGCCGTAGTTCTTCTTTTCCTGCCAGGCGCCGTAAGCCTCGATGGCGGTGCGTTCCGGGTCGGAAAGCAGAATGAAGGGCAGCCCGTATTTTTCCGCAAACTTTTGATGGGATGCTGTGGAATCCTTGCTGATGCCGATGACTACGGCATTGAGCTCCTTAAACCCTTCGTAAGCCGCCGCAAAGGCGCAGGCCTGCCGGCTGCAGCCGGGCGTATTGTCACGGGGATAAAAATACAGCACCACTTTCCTGCCCCGAAAATCCGCAAGGGATACCGCATTCCCATCCTTGTCCGGCAGGGTGAAAAGGGGTGCAGGCTCATTCACGCAAAGCATCGCAGGTCCTCCTTTTTTCTCGCTGGTTTTATTATACCCCATTCATCCCCGAAGGGAAAGCCCGAACTGTACAGGCGGCATGCAGCAAATGCACCGTGCTCCGTTTTTGCCGTTGCAGTCGTTTTTTCCCCGTTGTACAATAGAACCGATATCATGACCCCAAAGGAGGCTTCCCCTTGGAAACTGCAATCCCTTCCCTTTCCTTTTCTTCCGATTATATGGAAGGCGCCCATCCCGCCATCCTGAACGCATTGACGGAAACGAACTTCGTCCGCTCCCCCGGCTACGGTCTTGATCCCTATTGCGACAGCGCAAAGGAAAAGATCCGCCTTGCCTGCGGCGCACCGGATGCGGAGATCTTCTTCCTTGTGGGCGGCACGCAGACCAACGCCCTTGTGATCAAGTCCCTCCTGCGCCCCTATGAAGGCGTCATTGCACCCGAAACGGGGCATATCAGCGTACACGAAGCCGGCGCCATCGAAATGGGCGGACACAAAGTGCTCCCCGTTTCCCACAAGCTGGGCAAGATCACGGCGGCAGACATTGCCCGTGTGCTTGATGCCTATGCGCAGGACGGCAACCGGGAACACATGGTAAAGCCCGGCATGGTCTACATCTCCCAGCCCACGGAGTACGGCACCCTGTATTCCCTTGCGGAGCTGACCGCCATCACCGATGTTTGCCGCAGCAGCAATATTCCCCTTTATGTGGACGGTGCACGCATGGCTTACGGGCTTGCCGCCCCTGCCAACGATGTGACCCTTCCCGACCTTGCACGCCTTGCGGATATCTTCTACATCGGCGGCACCAAGTGCGGCGCCCTGTTCGGCGAAGCCCTTGTGATGAACAAGCGTGCGCAGATCCCCGGGTTTTTCAGCATCATCAAGCAGAACGGCGCCCTGCTTGCAAAGGGCAGGCTTCTCGGGCTGCAGTTCGATACCCTGTTTACGGACGGTCTGTACTTTGAGGTAGGAAGAAGCGCCATCGCCCACGCACAGCGGCTGCAGAAAGCCCTGCAGGCTGCAGGCTTCCGGCTGTTCTTCGAGTCCCCCACCAACCAGATCTTCGTCATCCTTGAAAACGAGACCCTTGCCGCCCTTTCCGAAGAGGTGGAAATGGGCTTCTGGGAAACCTACGATGCCACCCACACCGTGATGCGCATTGCCACCAGCTGGGCGACCCGGGAAGAGGATGTGGATGCGCTCATCGCCCTGCTGCCCCGCTTTGCACCGAGGGGCTGACAGGCACCTGCACAGCATAGAACAAAAAAGAAAACAGCCCTAGGGGCATCCCATTAAAAAAACATCGCCGCAAAACGAATCCATTCCGGGCAACTGCATCGTCATCGTCGGTCGGAATATCGACGGATATGCCTTCCTCCTCTTCCTTGCATTTACCCGAAAGCGATCCATTTTGCGGTC